>JAJRVM010000367.1 GCA_024277285.1 Planctomycetota bacterium | reverse complement strand
TGGCGTCTTGACGGGGGGAGGTTGATGGGGTTGGGGCGATGGAGGGTTGTGCGGCTGGCGGGCTACCCGTACCAGTCATCTAGTTTTCCGTTGCCGGTTTTCTCGACACGCTCGAGCCGCTCGCACAGTTCGATCGTGTCCTCGTCGTTGTAGGCCCCGCGCTTGACGATGGCGTGATTCAGATCGCTGACCAGGTAGGTCATGTCGACGACCGTCAACTTAATGGTCTCGACATCCTCGCTCGCAGCCAGTGGTTTCAGCTGCGACTGAATTTCAGGCGTGAGGTTCCATTTCTGAAGCACGCGACGTTCGTGCGGGAGCAGCTCGACGACGAATGTCCGTCTGGTGAATCGTGGTTGGGGCATTTCGAATTCATCGATCCTAAGCGGCCGATCGACGCGCAGCGCGGCGCTCGCGCGTACGTTCAGCTCGGTCAATCGCTTCTTGGACTCGCTCCTGAATGACGTGTTGCGGGCGTTCCTTGATCCACTCGTCCGGCAACAATGACGGTAATTCATCGGCCGGCGTTGTCGGCAAGCGAGTGTAAACGTCTTTCAAGTAAGCGAACGGATCGATCCGATGGCGATTGCATGTCTTCGTCAACGTGAACAACTTCGCGGCGGTCTCGCCCGCTTTGCGGTGGCCAACGAACAACCACGCCTTTCTGCCGAGGATCGGATACTTCACCGAACGCTCTGCGGAGTTGCTGCTGATGGGAATCACACCCGACTGGAGAAAGCGAGTGAATGAGTCCCAGCGATTGAGCATGTAGTTGATCGCGGCTCGCATCTTCGACTTGGGAAGTTCCCGCGACAGTTCCTCAAGCAACCATTGATGGAACGCCTCAACGATTGGCTTCGATAAGGCTTGCCGCGCAGCGCGACGCACTTCGTCGCTGGCGTCGTTGAACATGGCTTCGATGTCGGTCAGTTGGCGAAAGTAAGCGAGCGCGGTTTTGGTTTGCTTGGTTGCCCCAAGATCATGGCGTGCCTCGAATTTGCGGCGGGCGTGTACCCAGCAACTCGCATGCATCACGCCATCCCAAAGCCGGCCGATGCGCTCATAGCCAACGTAGGCGTCGGACAGCAGATAGCCTTGGTAGCCCGCGAGAAAAGTCTCGGGGCCGATGCTCCGCCGATCCGACGTATAGGCAAAACAATCGTAAGGATGAGCCACGTCGCCAACGGCCGTCCACAAGTAGCCGGTGCGAGTTTTGCCCGGAGCAAGCTCCTTGACCGGGGTTTCGTCCACGGTCAGGCAGTTCGACAACAGGGCGCGTTCCCACATCAAATCGACCAAGGGCGTCACGCCTTCGGCCAGTCCCCGCATCCAACGCCATTGCGTGCTGCGGTCAATACGGAAACCGCTCCGCCCTAAGATGTCTTCGAGCCGGTAATACGGCAAATGGTCGGCGAAGCGGCAGGTGGTTAAGTAGGCCAGCACGCTGACGCCGGCGTAGGATTGGATGAGCGAAGCCGGACGAGCAGCCGAAGTCATCACGGTCGTTTCATCCGGGCGATCCAACGCGATCACTTCTTGGTATTGTTCGACGACCTTCAGCTGCAAGGGAATCATCTCAAGCTGCTCGCCAACCTTCTTGAAGAACCGGCGAACGTTCGGGTTGTCCCGCATCGCCTCGGGGATGTCTTCGTCGTTCAAGTAGAACTTCTGCTCTTCCCGCAGCAGAAAGTCGGGGAAGACGCGAGGCTGACGGCCGCGGCTGGTCCGCTTCTTCTTGGGCTTCGCCGCCGGTTCGCTCTCTTCTTGCTCATCACGCAATCGCTGCGACGCCGCCTCCAGAGTCGCCGAGTCGAACAAAAACGGCTGCCTCGGATCGTCATCGGTAAAACGCTCGCGGCGCGAACCGAACAGTGCACGCTTCAGTGATTTGTTGTCCGCAACCAAGTTGTCGATCGTTTGCTGTTGGTCATCGATCGTTTTTTCACGCTCGGCAAGCAGCGCCTTGAGATGGCCGATGCGGGTCGACGTATCCTCCAGCCCGAGCGACTTCAGGTCGGCGAGCTGCAGGGTCGCTACTTGCAACTCGGCGCTCAGCCGCTTGATCAAGTCATGACAACTTGCAAGGTCGTTCGGCAATTCCGGAGTCGATGAATCCATCAAAACGCGCTGGCTGCTTGGTGAGTTCGTTCGTCAAATATCGTGCACAAGCACATGCGAAAACGATGAACGTCATTATGCACATCAGCACGCCGGGCGCTATGCCTGTTTGACATTTTTCTGAAAAAAGAGCGACCTTGACAACACGATCAAGGCCGCGCGAGTTCGGGCGGCGCGAACGATGGACTTGAAAACGTTTTATCGATTGCTTAGGACGTGCTCAAAGCTTCTCGCGAGAGTTTGAATCGCGGACGTTGACGCGCTGAGGAGAGATCGATTCCGTCCAGAATGAGCGACAACTGTGAGCGTGTTACCGCGAGCGAATCTTGTTCATCGGGCAGTGGATGGCCGGGCAGTTGGTACGTTCCCTTTTGAAGTTGCTGGTACCAGATGCAGTAACCCGTCTCGCCCCAGTAGAGCAACTTGATGCGATCTCGCCGACGGTTCACAAAGACAAACAAGTCACCGGACAGCGGGTTCTGCTTGAGCTTCGATTCGGTTAACGCAACCAAGCCGTTAAACGACTTTCGCATGTCGGTCGGCTTCCGGTAGAGGAAGACTCGAATCTGCGGAGGCAATGCGATCATCGATTCCCTCGCGCATCGAGTACATCCAGGACTTGGCTCAATGATCGCGGATCGACTTCCCCGTCAACTCGCAGCAGGTAGCCCAGCGGGTGCACAAGTTCGAGCATGCCGGCGGACGGCGATTCAAGCAACTTCACCGGAATGAACTCCGTTGCGTTCGCTCTTTCCGGGCTTGCCGGCGATTGCCGCTCCGTCACGCTGCTCTGCTGCTGATCTCGCAATCTCAGCTCTCGACGCCAAGCATAGAACGAGTTTTCCGAGATCGATTCGTCTCGGCAAAACTTGCGAACGGACAGCCCGCTCGCCTCCTGCCGCTCGACTCGCCCCCGCCACTGCGCCTCCTTCTTCGCGTTCCTTCTCCCAGCCATCATCGAACTCCAATTAGCAAAAAGGCCCAAAACCCTCAAGCTAACAGAGGCCTCAAGACGCCACGCTTGCAACGCTCACACTTGCTCGGATCGACGACGACCTGTTTCAGCAAGCCGTCAGCGAGTTCCAACTCGGATAGGAGTCTCTCAAGATGCCAAGGTTCTTTCCCGACCCGCTGCTCAGGAAACTGAGGAACGACATCGCCTTCTCACAACTCTT
>JAJRVM010000025.1 GCA_024277285.1 Planctomycetota bacterium | reverse complement strand
TGCCCAGCACGATGTCGTCGAAGATTTTCAGGGAGAATTGAGCAAACTCGATGGCATCGCGCCCGAGTTTCTCGATTTCCGTTCGTTTCTCCTCGGTCAACCCGCAACTCACTCCACCTGGGAGTCCCCAGTTGGGATGGATGGCACGACCGCCCATCATCTTGATTAGATAGTGCCCATCGCGGCGCATCTTGAGCACCTTGCCAGCGATATCCATACCGACTTTATTGATCACGCCCAGAATATTCCGCTCGGCGGGCGGAGCCTGCGGCCCAACCACGAAATCGGGACCACCAAGGGCATAGAAGTGGGTCGTGTGATCGGTGGCGAAGAAGATACTGTAGAACAGTTCCCGCAGCTTCTTGGCCGCCGGTGGCGGATCGACATGGAACACATTGTCCAAGGCCTTGGTGGCAGCAATATGGTGCGCTTCTGGGCAGACTCCGCAGATCCGCTCGGTGATGTTCGGCATCTCTTCAATCGGCCGACCTTCACAAAACTTTTCAAAGCCACGCAACTCAGGAATCTGCAAATAGCAATTTGCCACGTTTCCCTCGTCATCGAGGAAAATGTCGATCTTGCCATGCCCTTCCAAGCGTGTAATGGGATCGATGGAAATACGTTTCATGGTTCGTCCGTTCCTTATGACGTCTTGGCACGAGTTGCCGCATGACCGTTGCCAGCTTCCGGCAGTTTGCCGCGCCGCAGAAGGCTCCCCGCCAGGCTGAAGCGGTAGAACGTGCCAACCGGGTCGGGAATACCTTTCTCAATAATCTCGTTAATCTCGTCGGGATCGTCCGAATCGATCACCGATGCCAACGCGCTCATCAGACGCGCACCATAGTCTTCCGCGTCGCCGTTAGGTCCGTAGCAGCCGATACAGGGGGAATTGACCTGTGGGCAGAGGCAGCCGCAACCGGCTCGCGTGGCGATACCACAGCAGATCACACCTTGTTCCAGCAGGCAGATATCGGGATCCGGGATGATCTCCCATGTCCGTTTGAACGCCTTGATCTTCTTTTCCGATCGCGTGCGATCGCAAAAGTCACAGACGGTCGTCGTCGCGCCAATCACCGATCCGACTGGCGGCAAGTTGCCCGTGACAATCGCCTCGATCGCATCCCAAATCCGATCCGACTCAGGCGGGCAACCAGGAAGATAATAATCGACCGGCACGGTTTGGTCGAGCGTCTTCAGTGTATCGTAGAAAATGGGTAGGTGGAGCGTTCCTTCCGCCACCTTGGTCTTGGGTTGCGGCCGTGTTCCGTCCGGGTTTTCGGTCGAAGGCGAATCCTGATACGAATTGTCAAAAATCGCCTTCTTTGAATGCAGGTTACCTAGACCGGGAATGCACCCTTCGCTCGCACAGGAACCGAAAGCGACCAGCACTTTCGATTTCTTGCGCAACAATTGTGCCATGTATTCCTGTTCGCTCGTCCGGATTCCTCCGTTGAACAAGCAGACGTCGATCTCGCCATCTTCCATCCGCTCAATGTCGCGTACTTTGCCATCCACGATGCAAGGGCAGAACACGATGTCGAACGCGGCTGCCACGTCGAGGATTTTGGTGTCGATCCCGAGGATCGAAATCTCACAACCTCCGCACGATGCGGCCCAGTAAATCGCCAACTTACCTTTCGGCTTGGCATCCGGCGTGCCGGTTTCAGCCGCTTTGGCTTTGCTGCTCATTGGGGTACCTCCATCGCCTCATTATGTTCGTTGACGATGTCCTGCAACGCCTGAATACGCTCACCGTTCTCGTCCCAGTTGCGGGACCAACCAAGCGGACCAAGCTCCTTGATATCGGCAACCACCCTGTCGATCGCTTCGGCCAGATGCTGACCTTCGGCCGCCGACGCCCAGACCAATTGCACACGTTCTTCTTCGACACCCATCGCTTTGAGCGTATGCTGCAGCATGTTGAAACGCCGCATGGCCTTGTAGTTCTGTTCCAGGTAATGGCATTCACCCGGATGGCAACCGGCGATCATGACGCCGTCGGCCCCTAGTGACAGCGCTTTGAGCACGAACGTGGGATCGACACGCCCGCTGCACATCACGCGAATGATGCGAATGTTGGGGGCGTAAGCGATGCGCGCTGTGCCAGCCAAATCGGCCGCACGATACGAACACCAGTTACAAAGGAACCCAATGATTTTCGGTTCAAATTTATCGTCGCTCATGAAACTCGTTGCTCCTTACGAAGCGGACACCTCCGCCGTCTCCGAATCTCCCGGCGCCTCGGTGGGGGCTATAGCGTCCCATAAGGCTCCTTCGATTTCCGCGAATATTTGCTGGTTACTGAAGTGAGCGCCACTGATCACCTGGGCGGGACAAGCTGATACACAGGTACCACATCCCTTGCAAAGCGCCGTAATGATGTGGCTGACACCACGTGCCGAATCGAAATCGATCGCGTTGTAAGGACACAAGTTGTTGCAAATCCGGCAACCGGAACAATTCTCTTCCTGAATCGATGCGACCACCGGCTCGATCATCACCTTGCCTTTGGTGATCATGCCAGCCACCCGTGCGGCGGCTGCCGCACCTTGGACGACCGATGCCGGAATGTCTTTCGCGCCCTGGCAAGCCCCGGCCACGAAGATGCCGTCGGTCATCGTGGCGACCGGATCGAGCTTCGGGTGCCGCTCGGTATAAAACCCAGCCATGCTGCAGGAAATACCGCAGGTCAAACCCAGTTCACGCGCATCGGCTTGCGGTTCGATCGCCCCCATCAGGATCACCATGTCGACCGGTGTTCGCTGTTGGCGGCCAATCAACGTATCCTCCGCCTGCACGATCAACTTGCCCTGCTCCCCAGCCGACCGAGCGGCATCGGTCACTTCCGAGACCTTGCCGCGGACGAAATGAACGCCCTCGGCCAGCAGACGCTGATAGAACTCCTCGTAGTCCTTCTGGTTCGTACGCATGTCGATGTAGTACGAGTGCACTTCGGCACCTGTCTTTTCCATCACCAAGTGAGCGAACTTAAGCGACGCCATGCAACAGACGCTCGAACAATGCGGATTGTGGTTCAAGTCGCGGCTTCCAACGCAGTGGATTATCGCCACTGACTTGGGAACCGTTTTGCCATCACGTAACACGATCTTGCCACTGGTTGGACCGGCAGCGTTACAAAGTCGCTCGAATTCGAGACTGGTGTAAACGTTCGCCAATCGGCCGTATCCGTACTGCGGAATCTTGCGGCAGTCGAACGGTTTCCAACCCGTTGCGATAATGATGTTACCGACATCCAATTCGATCAGTTCATCTTCTTGCTCAAAATTGATCGCATCGGTGGGGCACAACTTCTGGCACGCGCCGCATCGTTGACGTTCAAACCAGATGCACGAACCTGTATCGAGAACGGGGACGCGTGGTACGGCTTGAGGGAAGGGCATATAGATCGCTTTGCGATTCCCCATCCCCGCCTCGAACTCGGTATCCAACACGTTGCGAGGACACTTCTCGACGCAGATGCCGCAACCGGTGCAAAGATCAAAGTCGACCTTGCGCGCCTTCTGCCGAATCTTCACGTGGAAGTTGCCGACCGACCCGGTGACCTCTTCCAATTCGGAATAGGCGTGCAACGCAACGTTCTCGTGTTGGCCCGCTTCCGACATTTTGGGGGTCAGGATACAGGCCGAACAGTCCAGAGTGGGAAACGTCTTGTCGAACTGCGCCATATGTCCGCCAATCGACGGTTGACGTTCGACCAGGTGTACCGGGTAGCCCGCGTCAGCCAATTCGAGTGTCGCTTGCAAACCGGCGATGCCGCCGCCCACCACAAGCGTGTTCGGGTTGACGTCGACGTAGGTTGGTTCGAGCGGTTCTTGGTACTTCACGCGTTCGGCCGCCGCCGAAACCAACGCCTTGGCTTTTTCGGTCGCCGCCGCCGTGTCTTTGTGGACCCACGAACAATGCTCACGAATGTTCGTCATTTCCAGAAGATAGGGGTTCAATCCGCCGTTCTTGCAGGCACGACGAAACGTCTTTTCGTGCAAATGCGGGCTACAAGCGGCCACAACCACACGTGTTAGCCCTTCCTTCTTGATGTCGTCCGCGACCAACTTCTGGCCAAGGTCGGAGCACATGAACTTGTAGTCACGCGTTACCGTTACATCTTCCACATGTTCGCCGGCCCACTTGGCGACTTCTTCCACGTCGACCTTGCCAGCAATATTGCTGCCACAATGGCACACGTAGACGCCGATTTTCTCGGCCATCGTTATCCTCCCTTTCGCAACCAATAGGCTGGTGGGTAAGTTTCCATTGCCTGTTGCGTCGTCTTGTCAGGAATATCAGTCTTTACGATGCCGAACCCGCCGCCGCTGCGGCAAGCTTCGCTTTGATTACCGGACCTGCCGCAACAATCTCCTTGCCAATTCCCAATTGCTCGAAGTCAATCCCAAGCGCGACGCCCAGCAACTGCGTGAAAAAGATGATCGGCATCTCGTAGTTCTTGTTGAAATGGTTCGCCACCCGTCCCTGGTACGCGTCCAAGTTCAACTGGCACATCGGACACATGCACAAAATCATGTCGGCGCTGTAATCAACGGCGCTGTCTAGCAACCGTCGAATCAACTCGAACGCCGCGTCTTCGCTGATCTGCGTCATGTGACCACCGCAACAGTGGCTCTTGACCGGATAGTCGACCACTTCCGCACCGAGCCAGGTGAACAATTCGTCCATCTTCATTGGATACTCGGTGTTGTCGAATCCGTTGAGCGGCCGGACCACCTGGCAACCGTAATAGGGTGCAATGCGCAAGCCCTTGAGCGGTTGCACGACTTTCTCGCGAATTTTCTCTTCGCCAATGTCGGTATAGATCAGGTCCAACAAGTGGCGAACCTGCACGCGACCCGGATCGTAGTGCAGCCCGCCCGCCGACAAGGCCTCGTTGACTTTCCCGTTCATCTCCTCGTGCTCGGCCATCAAGTGGTCGGTCTTCTTGAGGTTCAGAAAACATGCGGCACAGGGCGCAACAAGCTGCGTTTGGTCCGCCCGGCAGAGCGCCAGATTGCGTGCAATCACACTCGTTGCAACCAGCTCGTTCTGCGAAAAATACTCCGTCGCGCCACAGCAATTCCAGTCGTCCAGTTCTTCCAATTCAAATCCCAAGGCGTCCGCCACCGCACGAACCGACACATCGTAGGCCGCACTTCCCGATTCCAACGAACAACCTGGATAATACGCGTATTTCATCGCGTACCTCCAATCTCTTTGGCCTTCTTGATAATCGCCTGCAACTGATCCATTTGGCGGATCCTGTTCGGCTTGAGATGCATTCGGCCACGTGCCAACATCGACAACCCCATTGGCACCAGCTTGAACATGCTCAGTGGTTTATTGAAAAAGTAATAGCGGCTCGCTAACCCGAACTCGAAACTGCGCCCGTAGTCCTCGACAAAGTCCGTGAAGGTCTTCGCCAGCGCCGGCGCGTCCGTGTCGTTCGCAAACCCCTCGGCAATTGCCTTGCGCTTCAACGCGTACATGAGATCCGTGATCGGAATCTCCTGCGGGCAACGTGTGGTGCAAAAATAGCACGACACGCAACACCACATCGTGTTGGCCGACAGGACGTCCTCTCGGCGGTTCGCGTTGATCATGGCAAAAATAGTTCGTGGTGTGTGCTGCATGTCAGCACCATTAGGGCACGACCCCCCACAGCTACCGCATTGAAGACAATGCGCCAATTGTTCGCCTCCTGGCGTGTCCGCGACCACCTCGTTGAAAAAGGCGGAGCGGTGACCGTCGTTTGATTCCGTGACCATCGGTTTCCTCCGACATGGTTGGAAATGCCAACCGAAACAACATGACTCAATTGTGTTGGCTCGCGAGTGTGTTGGCTCGCGAGTGTGTTGGCTCGCGAGCAGACTCAGAATGTGACTTATCGCCACAGGCAAAACACTCGCTGCTACCGAAATCCCCGTTCGCATGGCGAGCGCGTCGTGGGACACGCTCGAATTCTAGACCGTGAACAGGTTGCTGCCTCCCAAAGATCGCTTTCTCGCGTTCGCCCCCGCGTATGCGGAGAGACGAATTCAACCGTAATGGTGTCGCACAGCGGCGATGGCATTGTCTACAGCAAGGCTTGTGCCAAGCGAGCAGATTATGGGCATCGCAACGCTAGTGGCGGGAAATCCAGATTCTGCGGTCAGAGTGAATCAACATGCCCCGCATCCACGCCGCCCCAACCCACGGATTTCCGCGCCCCGACCGACGGATTCCCGTGGGCTCGTCGGTTGCGAAGAGAAGAGACAAGACTTTTTTCAACGCTCGGCCGTTGAAAAAAGTCTCTTGGACGGAGCGTTGCGTCGCGGAAGCAGCGAGCTTGGCCGGTAGCCAAGTTTACCGTTCCAAGTATGCAGCACGACGAGAATGCCAGGCATCCCCCCCAAGTGCCGTTTTTCTGCGCAAAGTTCCTTGACGGCATCCATGAGCACGAACACAGCAAAGGGCAAAGAACATTACGGGCAAGGAATAG
>JAJRVM010000366.1 GCA_024277285.1 Planctomycetota bacterium | reverse complement strand
TTGCGAAGCGACCGCGAGGAAGTGATCTTCACAACCACACGGCCCGCCATGTCAAAGTTGGCGAACGAGTAGGGTCCACCATAGTTCCATTGCTTGTCGGCGAACGGCGCGTCGAGCGTGCGCGCTGCGTAGACATCAACTTTCTGGTCGCCGGCCCAGACGTGGTACGGGGCATCCTGGCGTTGGCCTTGAGGTGCTGGATAGGTAACTACGTCGCCGCCGTATGTTGCCGTGGCGATAAAGTAGATGGCGATTGCAAGAACGTGTTTCATGGGAGGGACCTTAGGAGAGTGGTACGACGCTCCGCGTCGTTGGGAATTGGTTTCGGTGATGGTGGGTGGGTGGATGAAGCTGCTTTCACCGCACGCAATGCGGTGCCACACTGCGTCATTCACCGCACGTAATCGTTCACGGTTCTTCTTGATCTAAACCCTGTCGTATCGGGCGGCGTGTTGGGATTATGATGAAGATGGAGATTGTGATTAGGAAGTTAATTTACGTTGTTTGTGCTGTGAGCTGCTACCAAACGTGAACAATTCGTGAGCTGCTTTCACCGCACGGAGTGCGGTGGCACACTGCGTCATTCACCGCTCGGAAGGCGGTGAGACACTCATGACCTCGTCGATTCCGACATCAATGTACTGGCCACCGGTGGTCTGGTGGCAATGGACGGCGATGGTGTTGGTGCCGGTGTGGATCGTATTCGTTTCGATGATTTCAGAATCGTATTCGGTTGTGTAGCCGGCGCGCCGAAGCACGCGAGTGCCGTTGAGGAACACGTCAGCGCCTTCGTCGTGATGGATACGCAGTGCAATCTGTTCGGGAACGACGCCTTTGATTTGGAAGACGCGGCGGATCCAGATGTCACTGGTGTTCCATTTGGTGCGCACCGTTGTTCCCGGAGTGCCCTCCGTGCCGAAGCCGGCAGAGCCCTCCTTCCAGGAACTGTCGTCGTAATCGGTTGCTTGCCATTTGCCCGTTGGGTGTTCGGTTGTGTAACGCCACACGATGCCAGCCTGCTGGCTGGTCGGAATTAGCGTCTTGGTTCGTGGCGGCGCCGGCATCGGCGCCCAATCGCTCGCGTGTGTCTTTTCACGTTTCGCGTACTTGGACCAGACTTCCTGGTCGTAGAGGATTTGCAGGAAAACGCCACCGACAACAGGACGAGCGGTGAAGCCGCGTCGTTTGCCCGTGTCGGTGAAATACCAATCGGTCATCGGGACGCGGTTGGGCGTCTCGTTAAGGAACCGGATGACCGGATCGACCATGGCCGTAAAGTCGTCGCGGTCTTGAGTCAACGTTGCCGTCCAGAGGACCCAGTCAAGCTTGGTGTACGTCTTGCGGTTATCCAAAGGCAGGCCGTATTCGTTTTGGACTTTCCGGTAGTAGGCCATTTCCGTCTGTTTCACTTGCTGCGGAAACAGGTTCAAACCAAGGACGCGGTCCCACACCAGGTTGTACTTCTGGCTCCATGTTCCAGGTCGATCGAACGCCAACCGGAAGTGATCCCCATCGTTGGCTTCCTGGACCCATCGGTTGGCAAACTGTTTTGCTAACGCTTGGTATTGTGCGGCTCGATCCTTTTCGCCACGCATGGCGCAGAGCTTGCTGAATGCTGCCAGACCACAGATCGCCTTGACGCTCAGGTTCACGTTGTGTGCCAGGTGGCCCGCAAAATCGTCGGTGCAGAGTTGGTTTTCCGGATCGAACCCTTTGGCTTTCAGGTATTCGGCCCACTGTTTGAGTTGGGGCCAGTAGAGCCCGGCAAAGTCGGCGTTCCCTTCCATGTGCGCGACGGCAGCGAACAAGATCAACAGGTTGCCACTCTCCTCGACCGGCATTTGACGATCCGCAGATCGTTCGCCACCGCCATAGCGTTGACCGTTCGCATGCGGATATTGGCCCAGGTCGTGCGGGGCGAAAGGAAACCGCCAGCGCTCGGACGCGGCGTAATTCATAAACGGTACGATGAACGATTTGGCCAGAGTGGGACCGAACAGCAGGAACTGGGGCGACATCGGATAGAAGACGTCGGATGTGCCAATACAGCCGTTCGAGTGATTCTCCTTGCAGAATTGCAGCGGTTGTCCGTTTGCGCCGGCCACGAACTTGCCGGCGGCGAAACACTGCCGGTATGCTAACGCACACAACGCGGCATAGTTCGCTCCGCCCGCGCGCGTGAGATCGCTCATCAGTTCTTCATCAAACGCCGCGCAGCGAGCGGACAGCTGCTCGTATTCTTCGGCACTTGCCCGCAGTAGGTCCGCTGCTTCCCAACCGTTGCGGCGCCAGTAAGGTCGCAGGTTCTGTTTCATGTATTGAATTGAGTAAAGGTCGTCGTAGGCCAGGATCAGCCAACGCGAGATCGGTTGAGGAGTCACTTTGATCGCGGCGAATTCCATCACCGCCGTCAGGTCACGACCGGCGGGTCTGTCGGGGTTTGCCATGACTCTGATGTACGTGCTCGAGTCGCTATTGGGGGCCGCCAGGTAGAGGTAACCCCAATCGATTCGAATGTCGTCGCCTCGCTTGGCCAGGATCGCCTGTTCGATGGAGCCGATCCTGATCGCCGTCAGGTTGTTCACATTTTCCTTGCGCGCCTCGACTGCTTGTTCTGGCGTATTCACGGCCAGTTCGCCCGACGCGGTGAAGCGGATCTTCAACTCGTGCGATTTCCCATCGATCGATCGTGCCGTCCAAGTGATGTAGGTAACTGGGCGTGACAGTACCTCCAGGTCGCCGGGCAGAGCGGGAGTGAGGAACGTCAGCGTCAGACGTGTGCCACTACCCTCGAACGTATAGATCGTGCGCGT
>JAJRVM010000365.1 GCA_024277285.1 Planctomycetota bacterium | reverse complement strand
GCAGTTCCTGAGGAAGAATGAAAACGCAGAGGACGCGGAGACCCGCAGAGGGAGGACCGCAGTCTTCGGAGAATCGAACTCCAAGAACCACCGAAAGTGGGAAAATCACCGCTCTCAAGACCACCACCCAACAAAGAGCCCATGCAGGAAAAGAACGAAGATCCTCCCCTCCGCGCGTCTTTGCGTCCTTAGCGCCCTCTGCGTTTACCCTTACATCGAATGACCGAGCCGTGCGGAACAAGAGTTCGGGCCGCGAAGTGCGTTCCTGCACCCGACCTGGGGTGTTGGGGGTGCTGAGCTGTTGCGAACCGTGCACCGTCGTCGTAGACTCGAACTTTCAAGCGGGCCACCGGTCGCTCGCGTTCCGTGCGGGGTCTGTCAGGCACATCTAATACGGAGACAGTCAGCTATGCATTCCACGCTTAACAGCAGAGCGACCAAGTCATCGCGCCGCGAGTTCATCAAGAACAGCGCGGCGGCAGCGTCCGCTTTAGCCGTTCCGTATTTCGTCCCGTCGAGTGTGCTCGGTCGACCGGGCAAGCCTGGCGCCAACGATCGCGTGCAAATCGGAATGATCGCTTCCGGCTCGCGCGCCGAGTATCTGATTGAACACTTGCCTGCTGAGGGGCAAATCGTGGCGATCTGTGACTGCGACGCGGAAAAGATGGAGGGCTTGCTGCAACGCAACGGCAATCCGAAATGGGCGGCATATCAGGATTTTCGGCAATTAATCGATCGTCAGAAAATGGATGCGGTCATGGTCGCGACCGTCGATCACGCTCGAGTCCTGGCAACGATCCTCGCGTGCCAAGCCGGGTTAGACGTATACGCCGAAAAGCCGTTGACGCTGACCATCGGCGAGGGCCAAGCTCTGGTTCGCGCGGTACGGAAGTACGATCGCGTGCTGCAAGTCGGAACGCATCAACGGTCCATGCAGCCCAACCACTGGGCAGTCAACCTGATCCGTCATGGCGAGATTGGAAAGATCAAGACCGTGTTGGCTCGTCAATACAAGTCGCCGTTCTCATACACGTCGCTACCCCGCGAAAAAGTGCCGACGCAACTCGACTGGGACCTGTGGTCTGGACAAGCTCCGATGCACGACTACAACCACCAGCTGCAAACCAAACTCGAGGGTTGGCAAGGATGGCCGCAGTGGCGTGACTATTCTGGCGGCGACGTCACACTTCATGGTGCTCACGCGGCCGATCAAATCCAATTCACGTTGGGCAAGGATGACACGACTCCCGTCGAGATTTGGCCGATCTCAAGGGGCCGCGATGCGTTGATTCGGATGCGTTACGAGGACGGCACCGAGGTCCGCTTCGAACGTGACTTTGGCGTTCACTGGGGTGCCGTGTTTATTGGCGAGGACGGTCTCAAGATCGAAATCAACCGAGGCACGGTCAAGAGCAATCCGAAGGAGTTGACGGCAAAGGCCCCCAAGGCAAGCGGCGGATCCGCCGATGCTCATATGCAGAATTGGATCGACTGCATCAAGTCACGTGAAGACCCCATCGCTCCCGTCGAAGCAGGTTGCCGTGCCGTTAACTTGTGTCACTTCATCAACATCTGCCGCGAAGTGGGCCGTCGAGTCCAGTGGGATCCGGAAAAGGAGGAGTTTGTTGGCGATGACCAGGCCAACACATTGATTCATCGACCGCGCCGAAAGGGTTATGAGCTACCGGACTTGGCGTAAGAAGTCGGCCTAGTGCGTGCACCACACCGGTTCCCCTAGCACTTCTTGCCGGGGCTGAATCCCGAGCCCCGGTGCGGACGACGCGGACATCCGGCCGCCGATGCGTTGCGGCGCCCCTTCCGCAATCGACTTGGTGACATAGCTATTGAAGTCTGTCGATGTGAATTGAAACGCGGCGGGCGTTCCCTGAGCAAGGTGCGCGATGGCCGCGGTGACAATGTCGCCTCCCCAACTATCCTCGAGTGTCATGGCGATTCCGAGCGAGACGCATAGATCGCGAGCCTGCTTGGCTCGTGTCAGACCGCCGAACTTGCTGATTTTGATATTGACCACATCCATGGCACCGTCGGCAGCGCCTTGAAGGATGGCCGCCGTCGAGTCGATGACTTCGTCAAGTACGAACGGCAACGTCGTGTTGCGTCGAACACTCAGACACTCTTGGTACGTCAGGCAAGGCTGCTCGATATAGACATCAACATCCTTCACCGCATTGACGACTCGCATCGCTTCGTGCATCAACCAACCGGTGTTCGCGTCCGCGATCAACGTGTCGGTGGGCTCGAGGACGTCGCGAACCGATCGAATGCGCGCGATATCTTGGTCCGGGCACCCGCCAACCTTCAACTGAAAACGCCGGTATCCCTCGGAGCGGTATTGAGCGACGTTCTGCGCCATCTCGTCCGGCGGACGTTGAGATATCGCTCGGTAAAGCGTAACGTCATCGGAGAATCTTCCCCCGAGCAAATCGCACACTGGCATACCGACCGCTTGCCCAAGAATATCCCAACAAGCGATGTCAATGCCCGATTTCACAAACGGGTGTCCCTTCAGCGTTCGATCCATCTTGCTGTTGATCACCAGCAACTGCCGAGGGTCGTCACCGATGAGCGCTGGTGCCAGTTCCTGTAGGCCGGCGCGAACACCGCGTGCGTACGCGGCAAGATAGATGGGTCCCAGTGGACAGACTTCGCCGTACCCGGTAATTCCAGCATCGGTCTCGATCTGAACGACGGTTGAGTCAAAAACATCAACGCTCTTGCCCTCAGACCAACAGT
The DNA here is from genome assembly GCA_024277285.1 of Planctomycetota bacterium. The sequence continues at coordinate 29,632 of JAJRVM010000365.1, read as the reverse complement.
ATTTGCCCTCGTGCAAGGGCAAATCAACTTGGTAGACCGTAACCTTTGAAATCTTCACCGGCCCCTCCTCTCTCGTCGACTCGCTCAACCTGACTCACCCAACCCTCAGTGAAAAGACATCCTTGCGGCCGTTCATCATAGGGCGTCGCTTCGGATTTGACAGTGCCCGTCAGGCTGGACCCGGTCCTTGAGGTTGATAGAGCAGAGGTTGATATGGCATCCAATTTGCGGCTTCCACTTGATGCGTCTTCGGGCCGACGAACCGGGGAGGCCACATGCCTTGGCGCGAACGACTCACGACGAGACGTGGTGCCGGGGCATGGGGGACGGTCGCATCGTCGGAAATCATAAGGCTTACATGGAGGATCGGAGCAGATGTCTGCAGTTCGCGGTGTCGAAAGCCAGTCAATCGAGCAAACACTTGCACGGCTAAAGGTCGATCCAGCGAGTGGATTGCCGGACGACGAAGTGACTCGCCGACAGAACGAGCACGGGCTGAACGAGATTCCGGAAAAAGAAGAGACGCTGCTAAAGCGACTTGTGAAGCGTTTTTGGGGCCCCATCCCTTGGATGATCGAGGCCGCGGCACTGCTCTCGGCCGCCGTCCAAAAATGGGAAGACTTCACAATCATTGTCATTCTGCTGCTGGTCAACGTCGTGATCGATTTCCGACAGGAAGCATCGGCACTCAAGGCACTCAAACTACTCAAGGAAAAACTCGCCAGCACAGCGCTCGCCCTTCGCAACGGCAGATGGCGGGAGATCGACGCCAGGCAACTGGTCCCTGGTGACATCATCAAGCTACGGATCGGCAACGTCGTTCCGGCGGACGTCACGCTGGTTCAGGGAGCCTATCTGCAAGCCGATCAATCTGCGTTAACCGGTGAATCCATCCCGGTTGACCGATCAGCCGGCGACATCGCCTACGCCAACTCGATCGTCAAAATGGGCGAGATGACGGCGGTGGTGACGGCGACCGGTCCAAACACATTTTTCGGCAACACGGTGGCGTTGGTTGCTCGCGCAGAGAAACAGCAGCGTAGTCACTTCCAAAAGGCGGTTGTCAATGTGGGCAACTACCTGATTCTCATTTCGGCGGTCATGGTCGTGTTGATTATCTTCACCGGGATCGCTCGCGGCGACTCTTTGATGGAGATCTTGCGGTTCTCGTTGGTGTTAGCCGTCGCTTCGATTCCGGTGGCCTTACCAGCGGTGTTGTCCGTCACGATGGCCGTTGGCGCCGTGCGTTTGGCCAAGCATCAAGCGATCGTCAGCCGACTTGTCGCGATCGAAGAGTTGGCGGGCGTTGATATCCTGTGCAGCGACAAGACGGGGACGCTGACTGAAAACAGGATGAAGTTGGGCACGCCCGTGTCCTATGGCGGCAGCACTCAGAAGGACGTGGTGCTCTATGCTGCCATGGCCAGCCATCAGGAAAACAATGACCCGCTTGAGATTCCCATTTTCGAGTCGTTGGAGCGATCCGGAGGCGATGTCCGGACGAGTCGATTCCGACAAGTCGCGTTCATCCCGTTCGATCCTGCGCGCAAGCGAACAGAAGCGACGATCGAGGACGAGAAGGGTCGTTGGGTGGTCAGCAAGGGCGCGCCCCAGGCTATCTTGGCACTGTGCGACGACGCGTCCGTGGAAGCGCAGGCCGCCGAACGCGTTCAGTCGTTCGCCAAGCAGGGCTACCGCACGTTGGGCGTCGCGCTGAAGACTCCCGATGACGCCGCGTACCGATTCATCGGCCTCCTTCCGTTCTACGATCCACCCCGCAAAGACTCAGCCACAACCATCGCGAAAGCGAAACAGTTGGGGCTCGATGTCAAAATGATTACGGGCGACAACCTGGCGATCGCTCGCCAGATCGCGGGAATCCTCGGGATCGAAGGTGAAATCCGTGACCACACTGAACTGAGGGAGGATAAACCGGTCGAGTTGCTGTTAATTGCCGAGGTCGTGACGGAGTCTTTGTACGGTCGACTGAAGCCCGGAGCATCCGCTGACGAAGTGCGAGAAGTCGCGGACGAGGTCGTGTGAAAGCTAGAAACGCAGCTTGAGCGATTGCGGCCGAATGACGGCTTCGTCCGCCGCCACGAATCCGAAATCGTCCGACTGATCGAGCAGACAGGTGGATTCGCACAAGTCCTTCCGGAGGACAAGTACAACATCGTCGATCGGCTACAAGCAAACGGCCACATCGTGGCGATGACGGGCGACGGAGTCAACGACGCTCCGGCTTTGAAAAAAGCAGATGCGGGCATCGCCGTTTCCGGAGCGACGGACGCCGCGCGAGCCGCCGCAGATATCGTGCTGCTTCAGCCCGGACTCAACGTGATCGTCAACGCCCTGGAAGAATCACGCATGATCTTCGGGCGAATGAAGAGCTACGCAATCTTTCGCATCGCGGAAACCTTGCGAGTGATCTTGTTCATGACGCTGGCCATTACGATTTTCAATTTCTATCCCGTAACGGCGATCATGATCATCATTTTGGCGCTGCTGAATGATATTCCGATCATGGCCATTGCCTACGACAACGCAAGGATCGAGCCACAACCGGTCCGCTGGAACATGCGAGAAGTGCTGACCGTCGCGACCGTTCTCGGGCTGGCAGGCGTCGTATCATCATTCCTTGTCTTTCTTGTCCTGGAAGAACTCAAGTTTCCCCATCCACTGATTCAGGCAATCATCTTTCTGAAACTGGATGTCGCAGGGCATTCGACGATCTACGTCGCACGGACGGGCGAACGGCATTTTTGGCACCAACCCTTCCCATCACTGAAGCTCTTTATTCCCGCGTTCAGCACACGCATTATTGGCACCATTATCGCCTGCTACGGACTCTTTATGGAACCGATCGGATGGAAGTACACGATCTACGTTTGGATCTACGCGACCGTGTGGTTCGTCTTTAACGATTTCCTCAAAGTGGCCGTCTATCGCATGCTTCACAAGACGAAATGGCTATTGGGGCGAGAGCATGTGCACGAGATCATCGAGTAGACGTTAGGAACACGCTCTGCTTCTCCAGAGTCCTACGCCTCGGCCATGGTTGGAAACAAGTGCCGCCGGTGCGCGGCGTCTGGCTGACCAGCGTATTCACTGATTTCGAACATCTCGATAAACTCGACCGCCGCGCCGCGTCGGTCGCCATACAACGTGACAAGCAGATCTCGATACCGTTCGGCGCGTGGACGAGCGTGCTTGGCGAACCAGGCTCGCACCCAAACAAGCTTCTCATCTTCATCGTCCGGGACCGTGTCGAGAATGCCTTCCTCGTAGGCAAGCCATTCGAACACCTGGGATCGATGGCAGGCAAGCATGTTGGCGATCGACTCCACCTGCTCGTTCACGTCGATCACGATATCCGCTCGTATAGGTGACGGCCTGGTAAATAAGTCCGGCAAGTAGGCAACCACCGGATCCTTGCGTAGCGGCGGAACTTCGGGCACGACATGCGGAACGGTAACCAAGTAGGACGCGTCCTGCACGCATTGTCCAACTGCTCGGTGGTCTGGGTGGTAATCGCAAGTCCGATGAGTCAAAACGAGATCCGGTTGGAACTGGCGGATCTCACGGATAATTCGATGGCGCACGCTCAGCGTCGGCTCAAGACTGCCGTCGGAAAAATCCCACGTCTCATACGTCGCTCCAATGACGGCTCCCGCGGCAGCGGCTTCCGTTCGGCGCAGACCGATCAGCTCACGGCGTGACCGCTCATGGTGACCGGACGATCCGTCGGTGACGGAAACCATTTTGACAGGGCGATCGAGCGAGCGATAGATCGTCGCCAGCCCACCCGCGTGATACTCGGCGTCGTCCGGATGGGCTCCCAAAATCAACAGACTCGGCTTATTCGACATCAATCACCACCTAAGACTAGGAAAACCGCGTCACACCGGGCCTTGCGATCACCACTTCGGGTGCCGGCCCCCACGCGTACTGTTTGGGCGACAAATCTTGCTGAGAGTTCATGGCTTGCTCCCAAGTAATCTCTTGCCCTGTGTAAGTCGCCATGCGTCCCATGATCGCAAGCAGAGTACTCTTCGCCATATACTCGCCGTTGTTCAGTGGACTGCCAGAGCGAATGCCGGCGATCATCTCGTCGTGCTCGACCTGGTACATATTCTTGACCTTCTCGTCGAACGTCCACTTCGAGTCCGATGTTATCTCCAGACGTCGCTCGGAGATTTCAGCACGGCCGCGCGACCCCTGGGCGTAGCTAGCCATATTGTTTTTGCAGCCACTCTGCTGACGACAGTTACTGAAGAAGCGTGCGCCGTTTTCGTACTCGTACGTCACACTATGATGGTCGTAGATGTTGCCATACTTGGCGTCGGTTCGCACTTGCCGCCCACCCATTCCGATCGCCTTGGTTGGATAGCCGCCCATCACCCACGCGCAGACATCCAAGAAGTGAACATGCTGTTCGACGTTAAAGTCTCCTGACAGCCATGTGAAGTAGTACCAGTTGCGCGTCTGCCAATGCATGTCTGTCCAATCGTCTTTGCGAGGCTTGACCCAGATCGATCCGCGATAGTCGTTCGCAACGACCGTATGAATATCACCGATCGCACCGTCGTGCAGGCGCCGCACGATCTCTTGGAACCCGCGGTCGTACCGAAGACAAAGGCCGGATACCACCGACAACTGTTTTCGTTTCGCCTCGGCACACGTCTCCAGGACGGATCGCACTCCGGGCGCGTCAACGGCGACCGGCTTTTCAGCAAACACGTGTTTTCCAGCGTCAATGGCCGCTTTCAGGTGCATCGGCCGAAAATGCGGCGGCGTCGCCAGCAGCACCACGTCCACATCCGTTGCCAGAACTTTCTTGTACGCATCGAAGCCGACGAACTGTTGTTCAGGCGGTACTTCGATCTTCCCCGCGACCTCGTCGACGTTTCCAAGCGACGTCAAACTTAACTGCAATCGATCCTCGAACAGGTCACCCATCGCGACCAGCTTCACGCGATCGTCGGCTTGCAGTGCTTGTCCCGCGGCACCGGTGCCCCGGCCGCCGCATCCGATCAGCCCGACTCGTAACACGTCGTCACCAGCCGCATGAACGTTACGAGGAAATGCCAACGCGGCGGCGCCAGCCACTCCACCCGCGACGGCGACCGACGCCGAGGTCTTCATGAATTGTCGACGCGTCGAATTTCGGTCGGTGCGGCTAGTCGTTCGACGACTGTCAGATTCTTGATTCATCGATTCCTCTTTTCCTCGGTTGTCCGATCGCTCGGTGCCTTGTCGTTCAATTCCGCCTCCACCAGCGGTCGGATTTCGATGTTGCGGTAGTAAATCTCATTCTTTTCGTTCTCCAGCAGGATCTTCCCCGCCGCTGGAAACACGTTGTAACACTCGTTGACCGTCGTTCCGTTGATCTTGATGGTGATTCGACTTCCAGAACAAATACACTCGACCTTTGTCCACTCACCCAGCGGACTGGCGACATCATCCTTGCCGCGTGTGTCGCGCAGTTCTTCGAAACCGGCCTCGTGATTCGACCACCAGAACTGTTTCCCAGAATACTCCGTCACCTCGCCTTTCGGGTCCCAGCGAGTACGATCGTCGTTGGCGATTCGTGTATCGCTGGTAATCGTCACGGGGATTTCGTTGCCCAATTGATCCTCACCACGAATAACGATCAAGTCGCCCTCACAGCCTTGTGCGAGCTGACATTCTACGGATGCCATCCAGATCCCGCGTGCGTTTCCGTGGGGCCCGGTCGCGTGGAGCAGAATCCCCGAATTCCGGACGTACTTCGACCCGTCCGTGCGTTGACCCCACTTATATTCGAGGCTCAGGTGGTAATTCTTGTACGCATCGACCGTCGCCAGATATCCCATTCCACGCCCACCGATGTGAATGATTCCGTCGGTGACACGATAGTCCGACTGAGGGTCATCGTGCTTGGTCTCTTGCAACCACTTGGTAAAGCCGCTCAAGTCATGTCCGTTGAACGGCCGAATTGCCTGCTGTTTGGGCTCGATCGCGCCCACTCCTTCGCCTAGCGACTCTTCGACTAACGGCTCATCGACTAACGACTCGTCACATCGCCCCTCAGCGGCGTTTACGACGAATATCGCAACCATCGCGGTAACGACCATCGCGGTAACAACCGTCGCGGTAACGACCATCGGCGGGCCAAACGTTCGGGCCAACCGCGTACGATGGACGTCTCCGGCCGTTGCAGTGGTATTTGCAGTGGAACTCGACGGGCAGGAATGCCCATCGTACGACGAACTCACCGCTGCCGCTTCCGCAATAAGTTCCATACGCCTTCTTACATGCACAAGCATTGTGTCGATCCCAGGGACTCAATCGTTTCGTGTCATACCGTCACACGTCATACGGTCACACGTCATACGGTCACGCGTCATACCGTTAAACCGGCCGTCACTGTCTCCAGAAACTCACGCACCCGCCTAGCCAAGTCGTCAACACCTTCGGGCGTTTTCGGGCGAGGCACGCCAGGTGCGAAGATATTTTCGCAGCAAAGCGGAATCGTGCGACCGGTCCGCGCAACGGGACCTAGCAAGCGGTAGTGATCAATTTCGCCGAGCCCGGGAGCACAGTCTTCGTCCACTGGCCAGTTACGATGATCCTTCATGCAAAAACTATGAACAACGTCAGCACACTTCTTGATGTCAGGAATCGGATCGACGTCCAGATAATCCATGACGTTACCGGCATCGTAATTCACTTTGATACCTGCATCATCCACTTCACGAATGATCTCGGCACAAGCTTCGCCGGTTCCCGTTGCCCCGCCGTGCTGCTTGACCACTAACAACACTCCGTTGTCACGAGCGATTGGACCGAGTTTAGTAAAACGTTCGATCCACACCTTGCGGTTCCCTCCCTTGGTGTGCCCGAACGTCAGTACCTGCGGGATACGAGCGGCACTCGCCTGCTCGATGCGTCGCGTCAGGACTTCCAAACCGTTTTCGGCCTCGGGATAGATTGTCGAAAACATCATCAACGGTTCGAGTCCGATGTCGCGACACTGTCTCGCCAGCTCGCGGGCCTTCTTAGGCGGGGCATCCGTCGGCATCACCGGTACGCGTTCGCCACCGGGTGATTCGCGATGGGACGTCCCCCACGCCACGAACCGATAACCGGCGGACCGAATGCCACTCAGCGCTCGCCTCAACGGAAACTGCGAATAAGGCAACGTCATACAAGCGATTGGAAATTCGGTCGCCTCACCGGCGCTATCCGCGTGGACGGTCGATTGGAGCAGTCCCAACACGGATACGCCCGTAATGCTACGGGCAGTCCGAACGAGCATGCTTCTTCGGCTAAGAGATTCAAATGATCGTGCCATCAAAATACCTGACGTCAACGGATTCTTGCATGCCATACCTCAACCAACGACTCGAGCTGAAGTTCCTGGCAGCCGGATTCGCGCGAATTCGGTCGGATTAGGCCAACTCTCTGAATCCTTGCGAATCCTGCTACGACTGTCGTGACATTGTACGCTGGCGCCGGACGATATTCCACCACGTTGTCGGGCAGCGGCATGATGTCGTGAGTTGGGGTATCATATGGACGGTGGCGAGTGCTTTGACAGAGCCGAGCATTAGAAAGGTGAGTCATGCGACAACATCAGAAGTCCGACTTAGCAACACGACGCAAGTTCCTTCAGGCCACCATAGGATCAGCGGCCATTTCCATTGTTCCGCCCCACGTCTTGGGAGGCCCACGACACGTTGCGCCAAGCGACTCCGTGAACGTAGCCTTGGTGGGCGCCGGCGGTCGCGGATTGCAAAACGCACGTGAATTGATGAAGCTGCCTGACGTTCGCGTTGTAGCCGTCGCCGATCCTGCGGAACATTGGGACTTGAGTAGATTCTACTACGGGGGTCAGGCGGGTCGATGGCCGACGTGCGCAGAAATCGAAAGACACTTTGGTCGGACGCAATCTGGATTCGAGTGCCGTCAGCATGAAGACTTTCGTAAGATGCTTGAACAAGAGAGCGGCTTGGATGCGGTGCTGTGCGCGACACCCGACCACTTGCACGCGACCGTTTCGCTCGCAGCCATGCGTGCCGGCAAGCACGTCTATTGCGAAAAGCCCCTGACGCACAACATCGCCGAAGCTCGCCAGGTCGCGAGAGTTGCCAAAGAGACCGGCGTCGCAACTCAGTTGGGCAATCAAGGACATTCGACCGAAGGTATCCGCCAAACATGCGAGTTAATTTGGGCGAAAGCGATTGGTGACGTCCACGCGGTCCACGCGTGGGTTCCCGCGATGCGATGGAATCCAGAGCTTCAGGCGAAGCCGTCGACCGGCCAACCCATTCCGAAGGGATTGAATTGGGACCTTTGGTGTGGTCCGCGAGAACCGCCCCAATTCAACAGCGCTTACGCCCCCGTCTCGTGGCGAGAATTCTGGATGTTCGGCTGCGGTGCGCTCGGTGACTTCGGATGTCATGATCTCGACTCGTCGGTTTGGGCCCTTGACCTTCGTGCTCCGACCACCGTAGAAATGCACCCTGCCGGGCGATCGGATGCATCGATGGCTCCTTACGGTGAAATCGGGTACTTTGATTTTGCAGCGCGCGGCGATCGCCCTCCGGTGACGATCACGTGGTACAGCGGCGGCTTGATGCCGAAGAGGCCGGCGGCGATGCCGGGCGACCGCTCGTTGCCAAGCCGCGGAGTGATGTTTGTCGGCACGCGCGGTGTGATCGTCTGCGCCGGGGCTGACCGCACTCCTACGATCTACCCCGAATCTCAACGTGAATCCGTCACGCAACCCGAGAAGACCCTCCCGCGGTCCAAAGGTCACCATCGCGACTGGATCGATGCGATCAAGGGCGGACCTCCGGCCAGCAGTAATTTCGAGTACGGCGCCAAACTAACCGAGATCACGTTGCTCGGACTGCTCGCGCTGCGTACGGGTGAAGTGATCCGATGGGACTTCGAACAGATGAAGGCTCCCGGCATCGCCGACGCGGACGTCATCATTAACGGTACGTACCGACCGGGCTGGGAGCTCAAATAGACGGTGCGGCGACACCGCACGCATCCTGTATTCAACAAGGTTCAAGTATGACTTTCCACCGCGACGAACTTGTCCGTCTGGCCCTGCGACTCTTTTTTGTTGTGACCGTGTCCGTGCAGAGCATGCCTTCGGCGATCGGCCTTGCCGATGAACGCCCGAACATCCTGTGGATCATCACCGAAGACATGGGGCCCGAACTGGGTTGCTATGGCACGCCGGAGGTTTGGACACCGGCGATCGATCGTCTGGCACAGCACGGCGTCCTGTACCGCAACGCGTTCACCGTCACGCCAGTTTGCTCGACAAGCCGCTCGTCTTTCATGACGGGAATGTACGCGATGGCGATCGACGCACAAAACCATCGCTCGCACCGCGACGGCGGCAACCCACTGCCCGACGACGTCCGAGCGATTACCGATTGGCTTCGTTCAGCCGGATATTCGACGGCGAACATCCGCAAGCTGACCGACGACTCGAAAGCGGCTAAGTTCTTCCGAGGCACTGGAAAAACGGATTGGAATTTTGCGTATCCCAAGGGAAAACGTCCGTTTGATTCCGATCAATGGGACCAACTGAAAGACAACCAACCGTTCTATGCCCAGGTGAACTTCTCTGAAACTCATCGTGGCAAGGCCTGGAACACGTCGCACGAACAGATCGATCGGCGAGCGGATCCGAAGAAAGTCATCCTCCCACCGTACTATCCGGACCACGACGTAACGCGAGCCGTCTGGGCCCAGTATTTGAACACGGTGATGGCAGCCGACAGAAAAGTGGCATTCATTCTCGATCTGTTGGAGCGAGATGGTCTGGCGCAAAACACCGTCGTCATTTTCATGGGTGACCACGGGCGCGCGATGCCTCGTGGCAAGCAGTGGCCGTACGACAGTGGCCTACATATTCCACTGGTGATCTACTGGCCGGAAGGTGACGGTGCCCCTGCACCGCCGCGTGGCTATCAGCGAGGAACGATAAGTGACCAGTTGATCGCCTCGATCGACCTGACGGCAACGACTCTGGCGCTGGCCGGCGTCGACAAACCTGCCACCATGCAAGGACGCGTGTTCCTGGGTGAGAACGCGGAAGCGCCTCGTGACTTTCTGTTTGCCGGACGTGACCGAGGTGATGAGACCGTGTTTAATATTCGAACGGTGCGTGACAAACGCTATCGTTACCTTCGCAACAAATATCCCGAACGTCCTTTCTTGCAACTGAATCGCTATAAAGAAAACAGCTACCCAATCATAGGCCTGATGCGCGACTTGCACGCGCGCGGTGAACTCCACGGGCCACCCGCCGCACTGCTGGCCGATCATCGCCCGGCGGAAGAACTGTATGACATTACCGCGGACCCTTGGGAGATCAACAACCTGGCCGATTCGGCTGAGTATGCCGATGTCAAGGCACGCCTCTCTCTCGAATTGGATCGATGGATGGATGCCATCGACGACAAAGGACGCACGCCGGAAGACCCGTCGATTCACGCATTTTGGGAAGAGAACATGAAACGATCCTATCGAAAGCGACTCGAGAATCGGCCTGAAGACTGGTTTCTGTCCGCGCCGGCACTGGGACCCTATCGACCGATCAACCGTGAGGCGAAGTGAGGCGAGTGTTTCGAAGAATGGGGGTTCTTGAAAAACTGCACTCTTGCGAGTCCAGCTACGGCGCAAGACTAGCAGATGCGCGGCAACTGCTCGCCAATCTGCATCGTGATGACGCGTGTGGCGCCGATGGCCGTTCTTGCGACCACCATGCTCGGATGCTCACTGGTGACGCGACCGATAATTCGTGCCTCTCGTCCGTGCACGTGCTGTCGCATCGCCGCGACGGTGGCCTCGGCGTCCGAAGAAGGGACAATCGCAATCAGCTTCCCTTCGTTGGCGACAAACAGCGGGTCAAGTCCCAAAATCTCGCATGCCGATTGGACGACTGGCTTAACGGGAATCGCGCATTCTTCGAGTACGATGCCGACGTTGGATGCCACGGCGATTTCGTTCAGCGACGAGGCGACACCACCACGCGTCGGGTCGCGTAGCGTTCGTAGGCGAGGACAGGCGACGAGCATCGTATCGACGAGTCCATGGAGTGCAGCGCTGTCGCTCTCGATTTCGGCATCGAACTCCAACCCTTCGCGGACACTCATGATCGCCATCCCGTGGTCGCCCACCGTTCCACTGAGAACGACGACATCACCGGGCTGGGCCTGATGAGCGGTGATGTCTAGCCCGCTGGGTACGACGCCGATACCGGACGTGTTGATGTAGCACCCATCTCCGTGCCCTTTTTCGACGACTTTCGTGTCACCGGTCACGATCTCAACGCCGGCCTGACGAGCAGCTTTCCCCATCCGATTCGCGACCTCAATAAGCGACTCGATCGGAAACCCTTCTTCGACGATGAAGCCTGCACTCAGGTACAGCGGCCTCGCGCCGCTCATCGCCAAATCGTTGACCGTTCCGTTCACCGCCAAGTCGCCAATGCAACCGCCTGGAAAGAACAGAGGCCTTACGACAAACGAGTCGGTTGCAAAGGCGAAACGCTGGTCGCCAATCCGTAGGACGGTGGAGTCACCCAGGTTCGCGAGATGCTGGTTATTGAAGGCAGGCAGAAAGAGGTGTTCGACAAGCTCGCTCGAAAGCTTGCCTCCGCCCCCATGGCCGAGCACAACGTTCGGGTAGTCTCGAAGTGGAACGGGGCACGTGTAGCCGCCAAGATTCGGAGACTCGCCGTTCGGATCCTCGCCCTCGTTCATACCTGAGCCTCTGATTCCAAGTGGCGACCATAATTGTAGTAGGCAGCACACGCGCCCTCCGTCGAAACCATCGTCGCGCCGAGCGGCGAGCGAGGCGTACACGGCTTGCCGAATGCCGGGCATTGGTTCGGCTTGATGGCGCCCTGCAAAACCTGCCCGCTGAGACACAACGACGACTCACACGTCTGAATATCAGAAACTGCAAATCGACGTTCTGCATCGAATTCTATGTAAGCGTCGCTTAGTGTCCAGCCGCTGTCGGAAATCACACCGATACCTCGCCAGCCGCGATCCGTGATGGAAAACACTTCGTTGATGACGCCTTGGGCAGGCTTGTTACCTTCCATGGTAACGACGCGCTCGTACGCATTGTCGACCCTGGACTCGCCGGACTCTAGCAGCAAGACAGCGCGCCGGATGCCTTCCAGAATATCAAGAGGTTCAAATCCAGTAATGACTAAGGGGACTTGGTATTGTTCGGCCAGCGGAGAATACTGCCAGTAACCCATCACGCTGCAAACGTGTCCGGCCGCCAGAAAGGCTTGGACACGATTATCCGGCGAGCTCATAATGGCCTCGATTGCGGGAGGCACCAAGACATGGGACACGAGCGCCGAGAAATTTGACAAACGTTGCTGCTTCGCCATCTTGATCGCCATGGCGTTAGCCGGCGCCGTGGTCTCGAATCCGATGGCAAAGAAGACGACCTGTTTTTCGGGTTGCTGCTGTGCGATACGGACGGCGTCCAACGGCGAGTAAACAACTCGCACATCACCGCCGGCGCTTCTTACGCCAAAGAGGTCTTGTGAGCTACCGGGCACGCGCAGCATATCGCCGAACGAGCAGAAGATCACACCAGGCATCGCCGCCACAGCAAGGGCCTTGTCGATCACCTCCAGGGGAGTGACGCAAACGGGGCAGCCGGGTCCGTGAATCAGTTCGATCTGGTCTGGAAGAACCTGATCGATGCCATTACGAATGATGCTGTGAGTCTGACCGCCGCAGACTTCCATGATCGCCCACGGCCGGGTCACGATCTTGCGAATCTCGGCCACCAGAGCTTTCGCTTTCTCGCCGTTGCGAAACTCATCCAAGAACTTCATCGTTTTCGCCTTGTTCTCGGGACGCTTCCAGCTCGTCCTCCAACCGTCCCAACTGCTCGAACGTGCGCAATGTTTCTTGGGCGAGTGCCTCGTCGATCTGACTAATCGCGAATCCGACGTGTACGATCGTGTAGTCGCCCACACCGACCTCAGGCACGAAAGCCAGGCAGACATTCTTGACGACTCCGCCAAAGTCGACTTTCCCCATTCGGGTCCCCTTCTCTTCGTAGACTTCCAGGACTTGCCCCGGTACGGCCAAACACATTTCTCGATGCTCCTCTGTCCGGCGTCAATTTATTCACGCTCAACAACGCGGCGTCTGTTGGCCCGGATCGCTGATCAGACGCACGCGCTGCTGCCGTAGAAAATCGATCCATTCGTCCACGCCCACCCCTGTTTTAGCCGACGTTTCGAACACACGCATCCCGGGTCTGACGGATTCGATATTCCTCCGTGCCACATCTCGCCTGAATTCACAAGGTTCCGACAGATCAACTTTAGTAATGACCGCGACATCCGCCGTATTGAATAGCCCTGGATACTTAAGCGGCTTGTCTTCTCCTTCGGTGACGGAGAGCATCGCGACGCGAAGCGACTCGCCCAAATCCCAGCTTGTAGGACAGACCAGATTGCCAACATTTTCGATGAAAAGGAAATCGTAGTCGTCAAGATCCCACCCTTCCAGGTGCTCTCGAACCATGTCCGCCTCAAGGTGACAACATCCGTGCGTCATGATCTGACGCACCGGCGCACCACTCTCGGCCAAGCGTCTCGCATCGTTGTCGGTCTCCAGATCGCCGACGATCGCCGCAACTCTTCCATGGGCAGCGTGCATGACTGCCAAAGTCATTTGCAGGAGCCTTGTTTTTCCTGTCCCTGGACTGGAAACCAAATTGACGACCAAAACACCCGATGCGACGAACCCATTTCGCATACTCCGTGCCAGCTCGTCGTTCTTTTTGAGGACCTTCGTTCTAACTTCCAGAATCCGAGGTTTCACTGCAAATCCTCCGTTGCTTGGCAGAGCCTTATCGAAGCCGGATCGTCCTGGTCAATCTGAATGCTCTCAACTTCCAGGTCCTTCCCCTGCCGAACGTCGGCGCTTGGTGTGCCGCACACGGGACATTGGAAGCTCTGAAGAGTCGGCAATTCGACGTCGGCGTCGCAGGCGGGACAATGGATAACGAGCGGTACTTCGATAATGGCGAGCTGTGAGCCTTCCAAGATCGTGTCCTTCGTCGCCAACTCGTAACAAAATTCGAGTGCGTTTCGATGGACACACGTAAGCACTCCGATGCGCAAGCGGACCTCTGTCACGCGTGTCGCACCCGCGTCGACCGCGGCTTGTGTGGCGATTTCTATGAGACTGTTGGCAATCGACAGTTCGTGCATTAACGATTCACCATCTTCCTTGCAAACACGCCAATATCACCTGAATAGCGTGGCGCGTCAAGAAAGCTCACGCAATGGCATGGACAAGCTACGGACCCAACGTCGACGCTGCAATGATCGCCTGCCCCAAAGCGAGTCCACCGTCATTGGGCGGTACGACTCGGTGCACCATCACGTCGAAACCGAGTCTCTTCAGCCGATCGACCGAGTGCTGCAATAGGAGGGCGTTTTGAAACACGCCGCCGCTGAGCACAACTTCGTCAAGGCCTTCTTGGTCACGTAGACGCTCGCACGCTTCGACGATCATACTTGCGATGCTGCAATGAAAACGGCTGACAATTCTGGATCGTGGTACGCTGGCGATCACGTCCTTCGAAATCTCTTCGAGCATCGACACCGAGTCGATTACACGGGGCTGGCCTTCCGAGAGCTCGAAAGTGTACGAACAGGTGCCGTCGAGCTCGTCAGATAATGCCTCCATTTCCATCGCCGCTTGAGCTTCATAATTGACCGTTTGTCGTATTCCAATCAAAGCGGCCACGGCGTCGAACAACCTTCCCATGCTACTGGTCTGTGTGCAATTTAGATCGCGCTGCAACTGGCGATAAAGAATTGCCCGTTCGCTCTCTGGACACTCGGCCACACAGGGCAAACGTTCGTCCCAGGGAAGACCTGCTGCCCAGAGGTGAGCCAGCGCCGACCGATACGGGCGCCGGATGCTCGCGTCTCCGCCGGGAAGCGGAACGTACTTGAGATGTGCCCAGCGGCGATAACCGCTACACGAAGCCACCAAGATCTCGCCTCCCCAGATCGCACCATCCGGACCGTATCCCGTGCCGTCAAAGCTGATACCGATGACGGGCCGCGCCGGATCAACGTGATGCTCCGCGAGAACCGAAGCAATGTGGGCATGGTGATGCTGAACTTCGATCAGCGGCAAGTCGTTCTCTTGAGCTCGCTTGCGAGCCCATTGGCTGGACAGATAGGACGGGTGCATGTCGCATGCGATCCGTGCAGGCTTGATGCGAAACAGCCTTTGAAAATGATCGACCGTTCGCTGAAATGCTTCAAGCGTTTCCAGATTACCCATGTCGCCGATATGTGGACTCATCAACGCGTATCGGTCTTTCGTTAGGCAAAACGTTGCCTTCAATTCGCCGCCGACCGCCAAGACCGCTGGCACATTCGTGTTCAGGCGAACGGGCATCGGCGCGTAGCCACGAGACCGTCGGATTGGCAGCTCACGACCGTGCACGGCGCGCACGACCGAGTCGTCGCACACAACGTGGATATCGCGATCGTGAAGAAGAAACGCGTCAGCCAGCGACCTCAATCGCTTGAACGCTCCAAGGTTAGTACGCACAATCGGCTCTTCACTCACGTTCCCCGAAGTCATCACCAAGGATCGTCGCTCAACCAGCAATGCATGTAGCGGTGAGTAGGCGAGCATGACTCCGATGAAGTCAGTCCCGGGCGCCACGAGTTCCGACAAGTTGCTGCCAGAGCGCCGTCTCAGCAGGACGATCGGCCGCTGATGACCGCTGAGAAGCCTCTCCTCACTCGCACTGATGTGGACGAATCGTCTGGCCGCGGCCACGTCGGCGACCATCACGGCCAGCGGTTTATCAACACGGCCCTTTCTTACGCGAAGCTTGTGAACGGCCGGCGAGCTTTGAGCAGCACAGGCCAAGTGAAATCCGCCGATCCCCTTGACCGCCACGACCTCGTCCGCGTCGATACTCCGATGAAAGGCGTCAATCGCGTGCTGGGCAACGGGAACCGAGATCCGAGTGAAGGCGGCACGTTCGTTTGTGCTCGCCCCTTGAACAAACCACACGGTCGGCCCACACACTGGGCACGCATTGGGCTGGGCGTGATATCTGCGATCGCTAGCGTCACGGTACTCTCGATCGCACGCATCACACATGGCGAACTTGCTCATGGTTGTCAGCGGTCGATCATAAGGGATGTCTCGAACGATCGTGTACCGTGGGCCACAGTTAGTGCAGTTGGTAAACGGATAACGATATCGGCGATCTCCAGAGTCACGCAGCTCGGATAGACAATCCGCACACGTCGCAACATCCGGCGACACCGGCGTGCCGATGCCCGCCGCCGACTCACTCTCGATGATGTGGAAGTCACGGTGGCCTTCCATCGGAATGTCGATCACATCGATCGAGTCGATCTGCGCTAGACGCGGAGGCTTGGTCTGCAAGCGATCGACGAAGTTCGAAATCCGCCAGCGTTCACCTTCGGCCTCGATCGTTACACCGGCCGAATGGTTCCTTACGGAGCCAGCAAGACCCAGTTGACGGGCAAGCGAAAACACAAACGGCCGAAAGCCAACTCCCTGCACGATACCTCTCACTTCAAGACGCACCCGGCGGTTCGTTTCAGACGATTGCATATTCAAACTCGCACGAGTCGTTGACCAGCAAGCTCACTTTCTCAGAATGTGGTCGGGGATTCAACCACTACGGAGGACACAGAAGGCACAGAGAACGATGCAGAAAGATATTCTGACGGGAAAGGTGATCGGATGTGCGATCGAAGTGCATCGAACTCTCGGGCCTGGCCTGCTGAAGTCAACCTATCAGCATTGTCTTGCAAGAGAGCTTGGTCTGCAGGGCGTCATATTCGATCTTCAGACGCCGCTGGCCGTGGAATACAAGGGGGTTCGACTTGACTGTGGATACCGAGTCGACATCATGGTAGCGAGGCAATTGATTCTGGAACTAAAGGCCGTAGAGCAAATCAAAGGCATTCACAAGGCACAATTGCTGACCTACATGAAACTGGCCAGCATTCAGACCGGACTATTGATCAACTTCAATGTCCAGTTGCTAAAAGACGGAATCACACGTTTCAAAATCTGACCTCTGTGCACTCTGTGTCCTCTGTGGTAAGAATCTGAGTGTCCTCTGGGGTAAGAACCAGACACGCAAGAAACTGAGAGCCAATATGAAACGTCGTGAATTCTTGACGAAAGGGATCGCGTGTGGCGCGGCGACGATGGTCACCGCGACCACGGAGGTCAGCGCGAGCTCGTCGCCGACCGATTTGATCATTGATGCGCATTGCCATGCCGGCAAAGGCATGAATTTCGGAAAGGAAGGTGCGCAGGCGCCGTGGACGACGTTCAACGATCCGCAAGAAACCCTCCGAAAAATGGAGGAGGTCGGAATTGATCGAACGATTATCTTTCCGATTTCGAACGTCACCTACGAAAAGGCAAACGCAGAGATCGCGGAATTCATCCAGACATGGCCGGACAAGCTCATCGGATTCGCCAAGCACGACCCCGAAACCGAGGCGGGTCGTATCGGACCGATGCTCCTGCGCGAAATCAGACAGTGGGGCTTGAAGGGCCTGAAGTTGCATGGCGTTCCCTCGACAGAAATGATGGACGCGGCGGCCGAGTCGCGAATCCCCATTCTGTTTCACCCCACGCGAGTCGACGACTGTCACGATGCGGTGAAGTCCCACCCTGAGGTCAACTTCATTTTGGCACACCTTGGGAGTTTCGCGACCGCCCGTTGGCAAGAGCATGTTCGCGCCATTGAAGCGGCCAAGCGGCACCCGAATTTGTATTTAGAGACGTCATCCGTCGTCTTTTTCAGATACCTCGAATTGGCGGCGCACGAGTTGCCTGCAGACAAGCTGATCTTCGGATCCGATGGACCGCTCGTCGACTCGCGTCTGGAGCTCCAAAAAATACGGCTCTTGAATCTTCCTCCTGAGAAAGAACGCAAGGTTCTCTCCGGAAATATTCGACGATTACTCGGCGAAACCGCGTAGGACTCTGTGATTCAAACTTATGATTGCCGATTGCCTCATGTCAAACAACGACTCCTGCTCTACTCTTTCCGAATCCATCTTGATCGCATTGACCGTTGCCCTGGTCGTTTCGCCGGCGGCGGTGGGGGCCGAACCGGCTCTGGACCCACTCGTCCGCAGCATCGATCTAGATGTCGGTGAAACGAAAACGATCGAACTGGCCGATGGCGCGATGGCCACGCTACGACTAGTTGATGTCAGGGAACAGCGTGACACGCTTCGCAATGTGGTGCGCCGAGCCGACGTGATTATCGAAGTCAACTCGGTGCGCACCGGGCTCGTCGCGGGTACTTACCGCCTCCCGAGAACGGTGGGCGACGTGCAGGTCGACTGTGCCGTGACACGTGGATACACCACCAACGGTATCAACAACGTATGGAATCTGCACTCCGATGCAAGGATTCGGCTCTGGCCCAAGGACTCGCCATGGATTCGGCCCGGTACGTTCAGTTATCCGGTGAAACAGCGATGGTTTGCCTCCGACACACAGATGGCGAACGATCCATGCTACGTGGACGGCGGCGAAGTTCCCGACTCCCAGCCGAGCTACATCTATCACTATGGTCTGGATATCGGTGGAGCCGAGGGCATGACCGACGTGATCGCAGCGACCGATGGTTTGGTCGTTTCGTCGGGCGGCGAATCGCTCGCTCCGGAAGAACACACACCTGCCAGGCCTCGCTATGACGTGGTCTACATTCTTGATGCACGTGGCTGGTACTACCGCTATAGCCACTTGAAGAGTATTGCCCCGGCCATTCGTATTGGCGAGCACGTCACAAGGGGCCAAACGATTGGCGTCCTTGGTAAAGAAGGAGGCAGCGGCGGCTGGTCGCACCTTCACTTTGACATTACCGGACGACAGCCAAACGGCAAGTACGGTATCATCGAGGGCTACGCGTTCTTGTGGCAATCATACCATGCTGACCACAAAACACGCTTGCAAGCGGTCGCGCGACCTCATCACTTCACCTGGACGTCACAGCCGGTGACACTGGACGGAACGCGATCTTGGTCGGCCACAGGCCCAGCCGGCATTCGGCATTTCCAGTGGTTATTGCATGACGGAACGTCGCCCGACACCGCCGTTCATACGTTGCGTTACGAGCGGTCAGGCACGTACAGCGAAGTGCTCAAGATCGTGAACGACGACGGCGAGATCGACTATGACTTCGCCGTCGTCCAGGTGATCGACCAGAACGATCCACATCGACTGCCTCCCAGCATCCACGCCACGTACGCTCCCACGGATCATGTCACAGTAAACGACGATATCACGTTCAAGGTTCGAAGTTTTCGCATCGGACCGACCGAAGGGCATGAAGCTTGGTCATTCGGTGATGGCAGCCCGCCGCAGACCGTCCAGTCCGACGGTAACGCCCAACAACACGATCCGAACGGGTACGCGGTGACGACCCACCGATACAAGAATCCGGGACACTATCTGGTGTCCGTGCAACGAACGAACGACCACGGCCAGTCGGCCACCGCTCACCTGCATGTTCGCGTGAATCCGCGTTAGCATTTTGCGGCCATCGACGTCATCTGCGTGTCGTTTCTTATTGTCATTTAGGGAAGATAGGCCCGGGCTTTCGAATTCTCACTCGCGAACATGGCATCCACGGCTGCAGCAAGTTCGCTGTTGACGGGCCGAGCCGCGGCGACGTAGTTACCACTTTGCATGGCGGCGATAAGGTCAGCGGACGAGAAATCTCCATCTCCGTTCCAATCCCCTTCTTCGAACGTCGAGTTGCCCGGCACTCCGTCTTCGTACTCGCCGGCCTGCAAGACGAGCACCAGGTCGTTCGAGTCAAAAACCCCATCTCGGTTGGAATCGCCGAACACGGCCGCATTCGCGTCGCGGCCGGGGGTACCGCCCAAGACACTGGCTCGCCAACCGACACGCTGGTTCCAACTTGGAAGATCACCGGCAGCGTCAACGATCTGCAATGCCATGCCACGGCCATCTGTCGCGGGATACCACGCGTCGTCGTAGGTGAATTGCTGTAGAGTCTGGTCACCGACGGCAACGGTGATCTGTTCCGATCTGTTACTCAGCCCCCCGATCCATTGCCCGGCGACGGGCAGATCGTTGCCGTAGCGAAACGCAAAGGCGAGGCGGTTTTCGACGACCAGGACACGTTGACCGGGGCCAAGTTGCTGAATGGTGCCGCGACCGAAATCGAAGCTCACGCCCTGGGTTTGCCCTCCCACGACCGTCTGCACGAATTGGACACCCGCAAGATCGATCGACGCGTCGGAGATATTGACGAGCTCGATAAACTCAAACTCGTCGGCATCGTTGTACCCTGCAACCCGCTCGCTTTCGGTTGGGTCGCCCGGATTGTACATAACTTCCGAAACACGTAGAGGCAACGGCTCGGCACTCACCGTGACCTCGCGCAACGTACTCCATTGATCACCCCACAGCGTCCTCGCCTTGATCGTCGCGCCAGGCGGCACGGTGAACGGATCGCTGTAGGCAACGGCTGTCGGCAAGATTCCAGAATTGGTCACGGTGCCGGCCCGGAGCATCGGGGTCATCAAGAAGTCCACGTTCGACGGCTCGGTGTTCAGGCCCTGAATCGCCAAGACATTATTGCCGGGTTGCAGAAGGTTCAACTCTCGCGAGAGATTAAATCGCTCGAATTCAATCGCTTCAATATTCGCATGCGCCCTTCGCGCTCTCGACGACCACGCGAGGGATCCGCCAGGTGCGTTGCGCCGCGCGACTTCAACGCCGTTAAGGTAAGCCACGAATCCGTCGTCATATCGAACGGAAAACTCAAGCGAATCAAACTGGCTGGGGTCGTCCACTTGAAAGTTGAAACGTGCGTACGCGGACGCATTGACGTTCTGCATCTGTTCTTGGACATCCAACTCGATCAACGGCGTAAACTCGCCCGTCGTATCGTACCCGATTCCGTTTCGACCGGAGATCCAGGTCGAGTCGTCAAAACCCTGGGCGATCCAATCCTTTCGCAAGCTGCCGTCCGATGGAATCAGAACTTGAGCCGGAGCGGATTCGGACACCAGCGAGGTGTAGGAGAGCGTCGGCTGCTGGGCCCATGGATCGCTCCCATCGAGCGTATAATAGACAATGCCCTCAGGAGCGAACATGGCCAGCCGGTCGCCCTCCGAAACCTCGCTGCCTTCAAGTATCTGTCCGTCGGCGGTGAACTGCGGTTGATCCGAAAGAGGAAATAGACCGGCGTGGCGCATTTGTTCGATCACGGTGGCCGATCGGCTGGGACCGTCAACGGGGGCATACGTATCCTTGATCCACTCCATTCCGGTGCGCCACGTTTCGGGTGTATAGAGCCCCGAGCCCCACCGAGCAGTATCGGCGATAATCGAGACCTCGAGCCGCGTTTGAAGTTCGTCGATTTGGCTGCGTAGACGCTCGTCGGTGAACAAGCCATCGTCGAAGAAATATAATTGCGCTCGCTCGGCCAACAACCGACGAAACTCCGGGTACTGTTGCACTCCGCCATCGCGTGTCCCCAGGAAACCGGGGCCGCCGAAGTTGACGATATCACTGTCGGCTCCGGTCCGGAGAACGATGTCGCTGTCCCAGGCGAAGAACTGAAAACCAGCTCCCGGTTCGCGACGGCGTCCCGCCATCCAATTGCTTGCGGACCGCCAATCGATGGTGTTGCCGCCAAAGAACTCGAGCAGAATGTAATCGGCATAGTTCACGACGTCCAGGTACTTTTTCACCTCGTCGTAGCCTTCACCCAAAGCGTCAAGCAGCGCGTTCCAGGCCACCGTGTCGCCGTCGGTAGGCGTTCCTGCATTGAGCACATCGTAGTCTGATTTATCGCCACCGAAATTGGACGCCATGAAGGCGGCGTTGGGGCGTTCCATCAATTGGTACTGCCCCCAATACTCGCCATTGAGATAAAGCTGGACGAACCGACCGCGCGGCGCCGGCTGACCCATGTCCAGTTGGCGGTCGTTGGTCCACCGGTTGCGAATGTAAACGCCCGGCCCCTCAGCGCCATCCCAAAACGGCGTGTCTTGCGACCCGGCTCGCAGGATCAATTGATCGAACTCGGTCACGCCATCCGCGTCGCCGAAAAGGTCGTACTTGAAGGACGAAGGGCCATACTGATTCTTAAAGCTCAGCCGCATCGAACGCTTGGGAAAGCTCACTGCCGTGCCGCCGAACACCTCCACACCCGCATCAACTTGAAATCCGACCGACCCGTCCGCAAAAATCAGTTCGGCCGATGTGGCGAACTCTCCATCCACCGAAATCGACTCGGCGGTCACCAACGAAAGTGTCGGCACCGCCTTGAGGGAGTCCGCGAGTTGCGGTCCCCAAACCGGATTCCCCGCGACGACTTCGTTCAGCGTATCTGCGCTCGCAATTTCGGCGGCGAAAATATAAGTGTGCGTCATGGGCCGCGACGGCAACAGGCCATCTTGATAGCCAGCCGCACGGACGTTGGTCGTCGATGCGATTTCCACCGGCTGTTGATAGACCACGGCGTTGGGATTATTCGGCGTCGGCTCGGTCCCGTCCGTCGTGAAGTAAATGGTGGCATCCGGTGCGCCGGGCGTCGACAACTGCAGTGCAAACGACTCATCGTAAAACCCGCGCGTACGGCTGAAGGACGTCGTCTCCACAAATCCGCTAAAGACAACCTGATTCGCGAGCCCGGGCGTCGTCTCGGACGCAAAGCCAATATTCGCTATCGACGAGATGTCGTAGCCGACGAGCTGAGCATCGACGAAGAACTCGGCGCCGTCGCGACGGTCATTCAGCGCGTGGATGGCGAGAACGTTCTCACCGTCGATCAAGTCGCCGATAAACTGCGAGACATTGATTTCTTCGAAACGATTCGCATCCTTCAGCGGTCGATTCGAAATGGCCGTCGAGTCAAACTGAACCGCATCGGGCACGTTCCGTCGCGCCACTTCCGTACCGTTCAAATAGGCCACGAATCCGTCATCATAACGCACTCGAAGCGAAAGCGTTTTCAACGTATCGGCGGTTCCGGCGTCAAACGGGTAGCGAACATACAGCGATGTCGCGTTGGTCATTGCCGCCCCGACGTCGGTATTGATGGGCCCCGCAAGTCGAGAGCGTGTTGTGGCCTGCACCGAATAAGTCCGGCCGAACTCGCGCCCCCCCGACAGCGTGCTTTGAACGACGACACTCCCCGACAAGGGGCCGTTGTACCGACGCACGGAATCCACGGTACTTCGGCCGTACCGGACGACGCCAGGGTCATCCGCCTGGTTATCGCCATCTTTGAATCCGAAAAAGTATCCTGTCGGCTCGACGGCATCGCTACCCGACTGCAGCTCAAACGCGAACGCCTGCGTCCCGGTCCCATCACTGACACGAGTCTGTCCGACACCCACGATTTCGAAGTCGTCATCGACAGCCTTCAAGACAAGCGGCGTGATGGAGCGAGTCTTGTCGGAGTAGAACGACCAATCGGCGACGGCCCCTGCCGTCGTGAACGGCGCGCTCTCGAGAACCACGATAGAGCCTCGCGAAAAATCGACCGACGCGCGGTCGATCGGATCAGCACCAATCGTTTCGGCTTGCTCGACTTCCTCGCCGACACCTCGGTCAAAGCCGATCGGTGAAGCGACGCCGCCCGCACCGCCGACCAACTGCGCATCGGTGAATCCCGAAAGTCGCCACTGAGGCTCAAGCGAGTTGTCGGTGGGCACGACGTACTCGACCGGCGCATCGGCGGCCACTAAGGTGCGGACCTCCATCGGCACGCTGTGCGAAACATCGGTCCGTTGAGCCGGAAACGATGGCGAGAACTCGTGAATGACGACTCCATCGCGGTCGGTCAATGCCAGATACTCGCCGTCGCCGCTCAAGCGAAAACTCGTATGCAACAAGCCCTGTTCGTCCAACGACGAATCGCTAATGTCGTCTCCGGAAGCAAAGACGACCAGAAACGCGCCGGCATCGATCGTGGTTCCCTCCGGAAAGTCCCATAGCGTCGGGTTCGTCGCGTCATCGGTAAGGTGCATGCCACCGATGTCCAGTCGCTGCCCCGATACGTTCAGCAATTCGATCCAATCAGGCGACTCGGGCCCATTTTCGAACGGTAACGCGGCTGACCCGCGCGTCCGAGTTAGCAGTGACGCATTGCTGTCGGCTACAAACTCGCTGATGATGAGCGGCTGACCCTCGAGAATGGGATCACCCGCCAACAGCCGCCTTGTTTCGAGCGATTCGACCGATAGGCCGCAACGTTTGAGGCGTCGCCGTTTGAGTTCGTCGTGTCGCGTAGGCTTCATGAGTATATTTCGCATGGACATCAAGGTTTAAGTTTTCCTGCAGATAAACAGACAAGCCACACCGACAAGCAGCATGGCAATAGACGCGGGCTCCGGAACGGGCTCTACCGCAAGGAGCGTCGTGTTGATTGCGACATTCGAGAAAACTTGCGTCGTCCCGGATGGCCAATCGATCGTCAATTGATAGACCGGCTCGTCACGCGGACCGAGCCCAAAATGGACGGTCATATCAGACTGCGATAGGTAGTTCGTCCCACCGCCCGTGATGTAGCGCGTTTGCGGCGCTGCGTCGGGGTCGGCAACAAGTGTCAAGAAGGCTCCGATGCCATCTCGATTGGACTGCGTCCCCTGCGTCTGAACTTTCAGATAGGCGTTACCCTCGTCCGAATCGTTACGGTAAAGCTTCGGGTGGCCCGCATTGTTAACGACAAATAGATCCAGATCGCCATCCAGGTCGTAATCGAACGTCAAAAGTCCTTTACCAGACCCGGTATCGGTCAGGCCTTCGTCTTGGGCCACTTCGGTAAACGTTCCGTCGCCGTCGTTTCGCCAAAGCTTCATAGGATCGTCGAAAAACGGGACGGCAAACTCGCTCTCGGCCACCATGCCGTTGGTCATAGCAAGGTCCAAGTCGCCGTCGTTATCGTAGTCGAAAAACGTCGTGCCCCAACCCCAGCCTCCGTCTCGCACGCCCGCCTCGTCCGTGACATCGGTAAATGTGCGGTCTCCGTTGTTCAAATACAGACGATTGCCAGACGAATTCCAATTGCATCGTCGCCCTGGGCAAGGGTCGGCCGGATCGAAGATGGCCGTCACGAACCAATCCAACAGACCGTCCCCGTTGAAATCAGCGACGGCCGATCCCATGCCGTTCTCGTCGGTCCCAATCCCCGATGGGTCAAGGGTGTCGGGCCCTCCCGCCAAAGTGAACGTCCCGTCGCCGTTGTTCCAGTACAGTCTTGAAGTATGAAAGTCTCCTGCCACGGCGAGGTCCGCGTACCCGTCGCGGTCGAAGTCGGCAAAGGTCGATGTGAACGCCCATACCCCGTCTCGTAAATCGTTGGGACCGTAGCCCGAGCTATTGTCAAGAAGAATGCCGGTGTCGAGCGTCGCGTCGACGAAGTACCCGGGGCTTTGCGCTCCGCGATTGCGCAGCACGCGGGCATTGCTCCATAGGCCGAACGGTTCGAAGTTTACGTTTCCCCATTCGGTGACGTGCATATCGAGATACCCATCCCGGTCATAGTCCCCGAACGTGGCGCTCATCCCAAGGTTCTTGCCGGCCGTCGCGATTGCCGCCCCACGCGATAGACCCTCCTCGGTGAAACGACCGCGACCGTCGTTCATGTAGAGATAATATCGTGGGTCGCCAACGGACGTCACGTACAGGTCCAAGTCGCCGTCATTGTCAACGTCCGCCATCGCCGCGCCGTTGGTCGGCCTACTCGACTGAAAGCCCGCCGAACTGCTGGCGTCGACGAACGCACCCTGTTGGTTGTTGAGAAACAAGAGATCGGAAGCATCTAGCCGAGTGGCAAACAGATCCGGATACCCATCACCGTTTACGTCCCCCGCCGCCGCCCCACCGGTGATCCTCATCGACTCAAGATTGCCAGGGATCGGATTCCATTGCAGGTAGTCGACGTTGGCCGCCAGCGTAACGTCCGTAAAGCCCGCTTCCGCTGGCTTCACCACCCAACCGACCAGCAACACAACAGAGCACAACCAACGCATGAGCAGCAGGCCTTCGACTCGAGTACATATCATCACGGCAGCAGCGACCAATTGCTGAACATCGACCAGCGACCCAGCGGCTCACATTATTCCACACGTCTCCCAATATTGCACGTTGTTATTTGAGCAACCCGAGCCGCTTCGACCAATGCGGATACCCACACTTGCGATGATCACGGCGACCCCCCATCCGGTCCGAGCATATCCAGATCGATCGAACAACAAAAACGTTGACACGGGGGGGCGAGTCGCTTAAGTTGGCCACGCGGTGTTGGGTCCCCGCCTGTAGTCCTAGGCAACTTTTCAGACATTTGGGGGGAGTACTATGGTCGTCCGCGCGTCTCTTTTTTGGAAACCGTTATCGCTCGCACTGCTTGCCCCGCTCTGCCTTGCGCCGGCTGTTCACGCCGTCACGCGTCAAAGCCCCGATGACGTGCTGCCCGATGGATCCGCTTTCCTCTGGGTGGAAGGCGAAACGTTTCTGGAAGCCGCCGCCGATCCCGAAGTCGGGTTTATCCGGG
The DNA here is from genome assembly GCA_024277285.1 of Planctomycetota bacterium. Next base: position 2,992 of record JAJRVM010000365.1, on the reverse strand, counting down.
TGGACAAACAGAATCCCATTCGAACGATTGATACAGACACCAATGGTAACGCTGTCGTCAATGGCGGCTTGGACGTGTTGCCAGCAGACACGAATGCGTCAGGCGGGGCCGCGTTGTTCGCACAGTTGGGCGGCGGAGGCACGGCAACATGGGAAGTCGAGTTCGCGATACCAGCCACGTACTACATGTACGTCCATTGGAGCATGTTCAATCGCGACAACAACACAAATTACGGTAACGAGGACTCGTTTTACATACCGCCGTCATTCAATGCGAACTCGCGCGACGACTGGATCGGCTTTGAAGGCGTCGACATCAACGGTGATCCAAAAACCGGCGATAGCAACCGAGACGGTTACGTCGACGGTTTCCCCACGTTCGCACAAAACTGGGTGAGTGGAGGAGGTGTCGAGGTCCATAACGATACGGGCGAAGAGTTTTACGAAGGTCAGTACCATTGGTATTGGATCGAGAAAACGAACGATATGGACGCAGACGGCATGTGGCAGGGTTTCGATGGCCAGGCGATTCAGTACGAGGTGACCGACGACGATGTGGGCACCGTCCTGGACTATCAGATTTCCCTTCGAGAACCGTACGGATCGATCGACGGTATTCTTTTCAGCACCAGTAACGAGCTGCTGCAAATTTATGACCAGGAGCAATTGGATGGGTTCATCCTCAACCCGGAGCCGCCACCTACCGAAGTCGGCGACTTTGACGAGAGCGGCGTGCTGGACCTGCCCGATGTGAACATGCTGAGTGCCGATATCGGAATGGGCGGAGGCGATCCGAAGTTCGACATCACCGGCGATGGGGCCGTCGATGCGGCCGACTTGGACATGTGGGTCAAAGATCTACGGAAGACCTGGTTTGGTGATGCCAATCTCGACGGCGAATTCAGCACGAACGATCTGATCACTGCCCTTCAGGCCGGAACGTACGAGGTGGACGAGGTGGCCACGTGGGACCAAGGCGATTGGAACGCGGACCTGCGATTCGACACCAATGATCTGATCAAGGCACTTCAGGACGGTGGTTTCGAACAAGGACCCGTCCAAGCAGTCAGCGCCGTTCCCGAGCCCTCGAGTTTGATCCTGCTGTTGTCGGCGATCACCTTTGCCGTCGTTCGACGGCGCCCACAGTAGACATCGTTCACGTGGCTGTGACTTGCAGCCGCAGTATGACCGACCCACCGGGGCTGGAAGCCCAGCCACGATTACCGATTCACTGGGGCCGGAAGCCCCAGCCACTTTGAATTCATCTAGCTTGTTTGACAAAATGGGGGACACAATGATCATTCGCCGAACTCTTCTACTCTTAACGGCGTGCACGTTGCTTTACTTGCCAGCGACCGCCGGCGCCGCCGTGACGGTTCAAGATCCGGACGACATATTTCCGGACGACGGTTCGGCCTTCCTGTGGTTGGAGGCGGAAAGTGCCTCGGTCTTGGGTGACGGCGACCCGGCCGATGCAGAGGTCGGCTTCATTCTGGTGGACAAGGAGAACCCCATTCGAACGGTAGATACCGCCGTCAAGGGCGACCTGGATGTACTGCCGGACGACACCAATGCGTCGGGCGGAGCGGCCATCTTTGCTCAACTGGGCGGAGGAGGCAACGCGGTTTGGCAAGTCCAATTTGCGATTCCTGCCACGTACTACCTTTACCCTCACTACAGCATATTCAACAGCGACAATAACACGAACTACGGCAACGAAGATTCGATATACGTTCCGCCTTCCTTCAATGCGAACTCCCGAGACGATTGGATCGGTTTCGAAGGGGTCGATCAGAACGGCGATCCGAAGACGGGCGACAGCAACCGCGACGGGTGGATGCCGCTTGGCAAAACGATCGTCAGCGCCGGCGAAGCGGAATCGCACAACAGCACTGACGAAGATTTTTGGGATGGTATTTTCCACTGGAACAGAATGGATGTTGCGGTCGACATGGACGAAAACAATGCGTTCGTCGGCGACTTCGGCCAAGCCATTCAGTACGTGGTTACCGAGGACGACCTGGGCACCGTCCTGGACTTCGAAATTTCCGTTCGAGAGTCCTACGGTGCGATCGATGGCTTCTTGTTTAGCACCAGCGATACACTGTTGGACGAGTTTACTCAGGAGCGGTTGGACGAGTTTTTTCTCAACCCCGAAGCCGAGACGCTCGTCGGAGACTTTGACGAGAGCGGCGTGCTAGACTTGCCCGATGTGAATATGCTGAGTGCCGACATTGGAACAGGCGGAGGTGATCCAAAGTTCGACATCACCGGCGATGGAGCCGTCGATGGCGCCGACTTGAGCATGTGGGTCAAGGACCTACGGAAGACTTGGTTTGGCGATGCCAATCTCGACGGCGAGTTCAGCACGGACGATCTGATCACTGCCCTTCAGGCCGGAAAGTACGAGGTGGACGAGGCGGCCACCTGGGATCAAGGCGATTGGAATGCGGACCTGCGATTCGACACCAACGACCTGATCACAGCACTTCAGGACGGCGGCTTCGAACAGGGCCCCGTCCAGGCGGTCAGTGCCGTTCCCGAACCCTCGAGTTTGATCTTGTTGTTGTCCGCCATCAGCTTTGTCGTGCTTGGGCGACGTCGGCGTTAGGTATCGAATCGAGTGTGCTCGGCCATTTAACGCAGAGACGCGCAGAGGACGGTAACGCTAGCCGTCCTCTGCGTTTTTTTTTTGCGATCGGAGTGGCTCGGACGTGGCTTCCAATCGCAGTATTCTTCCTCAGTGGCTGTGGCTTCCAGCCGCAGTATTGTCATTGTACTGCGGCTGGAAGCCAATCCTGTTCGGCACGAGATTCGCTGATGAAGGTCGATAGAAGTCGCACCACAGAGGACACAGAGGACACCGAGCAGCGCGTGTTCGCGAATCACCGTACCGTCTCACCAACACCGACGACCGCAGCGCCGCTAACGGTTTTGCACTTTGCACTTTGCACTTTGCAGGTGGTTAGTCTACTTGTTTCGGTGTATTAGGT
>JAJRVM010000364.1 GCA_024277285.1 Planctomycetota bacterium | reverse complement strand
CGCCGAACCGTCTTATAGAGCCACGCGACCGGACTATTCGGGACCGGATCCTGCCGCACCAAGTCGATCAACGCTTCCTGCAACGCATCGTCCGGCGCGTGGCACCATTGCCGCGCGTACAGCGCCGCGCCATGCGAGTTGATCAGCTCGCCGAGTCGTTCTGTATCAATTGCCGCCACGTAATTGCCGTCCGAAGCTGCTGTCACATCCACGCTCTAACCTAATGTCACCGCTCACGAGTGTTTTTCCCATTGTGGCACGCCGCTCCGCGGCGTGAAACGCAGCCTCAAGACGGTCTATCGCGCCGAAACGCCGCGGAGCGGCGTGCCACACTGCGTCACGCATCCTCCACTAGCTGAACCATGGTTTCGTAGTTCTGCATGGTGTTGGCCGAGATCGTGCGTCCGTAGGGTGCGGCACTGGGCATCAGGACAAAGCCGCAGCCGGTGCCGGCCGTGCCCTGGTCGAGGGCATGGCGGACCTTGTCGGCAAATCGGTCGGGTGCCAGGTTCTCGATATCGGCAATCTCGATATTGCCAAACAACACCAGTTGATCGCCGTAGCGCTCGCGCACGTACTCGAGCTCAACGTCCCCCTGCGGGGGCGGTTCGATCGGGTCCAACGCGTCAGGCTGCATCGCGGCAATGTGGGGCAAGATGTCACGCAACCGCCCGTGCGAATGGATGCGGGCGAACCCGCCATGAGTCTGGATCATCTGAACCATCGGGCCAACGTAACGGACCACGTACTCTTCGAACAATCGCGGTGGCAAATAGGGTGGTGCAGCGTACTCGGGCCCGTAGATACGCCACAATCGCCCAGGAAACAAGCGACTTACCTCCTGCGTACGCGCGTGGATCCGGCGAGCGAGTTTCTCTAGCAGCTGATGGAACAACGCCGGTTCGGTCAGAGCGATGATCGTGTACTCTTCCATCGAAAACAGCGTGGCGGCCGCACAGAGGGGATCTTCTGTGTCGACCATGACGATGCCCCGGTCGCCTAGTGCCAGCTCTTCGGCTTCAAGGGGGGCAGTGTCAATCGTCTCGGCAAACACTTCATCAGGCAATTCCAGGTAGGCTTTGAGATCGTCGATGCTCTTGAATAGGTGTTCGGTGGTCCAGACGGTATCCAAGTCGCGATCGCGCCGAGTGGTCTGCGTCATCGTGCGACCAGCAACCGTAACGGTCACTCGCGTAAATCGGCAGTTACCTTCCTCCCAGGTCTCTTCCTGAAAGAACCTGTCGTGCGCGCCGCCTGTGGTTGATCCTGTTGGATCGAAAGAATGTGCACGCACCGGGCTCATCAGACGAATGATATCGGTCCGCTCGCGCGCCAACTCCAGCAGCGGTTGCCAGTCAGGTGCGTTGTAGATGTTGTACGGATCTGGGTCGGTTGGGTCGACCATGAAACCGCCCACTTCGTACAAGTTGACCGCTGGCCGGTCGACCGTCTGGCCACGCAGCGTGGCCATTAGCCGTTCACGTCGAGTCATCATGTGCGTTTCTCCCGCGTTGTTCACGCCGGATGATAACACCATGGCCCGGAATCGGCCAGTAGCTTTGCCAGCCAAGCCGAGCAAGGTCGCCGCGCATGCGGCGGACCTCGCGGAACTCTCGTGAAAGAAGAGCAGCGTAACAAAAAGGGCAGCAGCAACAACGACTTAAGAAATTGACCACCCCGGGACGTGCCCGCCGGGAATCGGTGGATGCTTCTCACTCGATCGAGTGAGTTTGCCCTACCGAGTATCGCTATTGCGTGTCAGAGTTGTCTTTCGATTCCGCCTTACGCAATGCCGCGAGATCCTCGACGGGAAATACGATGGGATAGCGTTTGTCACTGCGAGTCGGATCTTGGGACGTCAGGTAGGGCGTGTGTGGCGGCAACTGCAGGCCATAGGATTGGCATCCACAATAGTTGCGAATTTCGAGCGGCGTATCTTGACCTTGGGGATAGTAATCGAAAGGTTGCAACGTCATTGGGTCAAGGGGCAGTTGGGCGAACCAGGAGGGGACCAACTGGTCGAGTGAATCGGGGAGCTGCCCATGTTCAAGTTGCCAGCCACGCAAAGCCAGCACTTGTTGTGTGCCGCGTCGTATTGCTTCGGTGTGAGCCAGGTAGACGCCAATCCGGAAGGCATGACTCCAATTCGATCCGAGAGTGGGCATGGTGGCTTGCCAAGTGTCCTTTTCACGCCACGTGTCCCAATCTTCGAATTTTGGCGGTTCGTGGTCACGCAGACTGGTGCGCCAGCGGCGCAGCGAGTCCTGAGTGAGTTGCGTCGAAAAGGCTGCCAGACGTTTCGCTCGTGCCAACTCCCACGGCATGATTCGGTAGCTCCATCGAAAAAACGATAGGCTGTATGGACCGTATCGATTAAGTTGAAGCGAGCTCGCGATAGGTTTTCCGGCAGTTACGTCGGACAGAATCTTCATGGACTCCTGGTAGTTTTTCGCGATGCCGATTTCCGGATCCAGAGGCGGTGCCCAGATCTGCTCCAGACCGTCAAGGGCACGCCGAATCCTCTCGGGAGTCTGGCCCGGTTCCGTGGCCCAATAACGCAGATAGTGAAGGACATGCATCTCTCCAATAAAGTGAGTTCGCCGGTTTGATTCACTTTCAGCGCCGTGTCGGCCGATGCGTAACGCGGCCAGATAATACTGCAAAGCTCTATCGAGGTTTCCATTGTGTTGCTGGCGACGAGCCGCTAATGTGACCGTCTCCCAAACGGGCCACATTCCGTGGAAATACGGCCTTTCAAGACCAACCATGGTTTGACGTCGCGATAGACTGACGGCACGCTGAATATCGTCTGCATGTTCGTCGAGCCACCGGCGTGTTTCCGGCGTGATGTGAATGGGAAACGCATCGCTTGGGTATTTCCAATCACGCGAATCCCAATCGTATGCTTTCGGATTGCCGCCAAATCTCAGAGCCAGATCGGTATACATTGCCGCCGTCTCCTCGCCCTCCTTGCGTTCGGCGTCGCTGAGTCCGGTGACGTTGAATGTGGGCGTGACGGCTGGGATCTGAAGGGCTCGGAACGTGGCTACGAAAGCTAGGATACCGAGTGCGGGAATGGCCAATAGCAATACTTTGCGAAGACCGTGACCGGTGCGATCCTTCAGCCAATCGTCGGCGGTTGCCCACGATGCAAACCACAACGCGATCGGAATCGGCACGACCGCCCCCCATACGTTGACATGGAAGTCGAACGCGACACGGCTCCATGCTACTAGCAAGGTGGCAGCGATCAGCGTAACGGCCCCAGCCATAATCGTGCTGCGAATCCACTGCGAGCTGAGTTGCCCAACGGCGAAAACGAGGATTGTTATTGTCCATAGGTTCCATACCTGTCCGATGGTTTTCCAGAAGTTGGTTTTAGTGCCGTGCAAGTGGATTTCGTATGTCGTCAAGGCAAGCAAGATCAATACTACGATTCCCATGGCAATCCACAGCCAGGGAGCACAACGGCGGTTCAGTGCGATAGCAAGAAGCGTAAATGTGCAGAACATCCCCACATAGCTCCAACCTATCCATCCAAACGGTTTTCCACCGCCCACGGCGATTCCGGTAACCGTCACGGCGAACAAGATGCCTACCAGGATTCCGAGCCAGAAGAACTGCCGGGACCACCAGACTTGGCGCGACGAAATACCCTGCTCAGCAAAAAAACGATACCGATGGCGTCGTTGGTCATCAGCAAAGACGAACACGCCCATCAAACCGGCGACCGGGACGAGCATACCGAACAACGCCGTTGGTTCGACGCTGTCCCACAGCGTGTAGTTGGCTACGATCAGACTCAAATAGGTTAGCACGCAGGCCCCCAGCATCCAGCGCGAGCGAACGAGCGATTGCCAAAGCAGGCGTTGACGCTGCGGATTCGTCTGCAGGCGTTCTGCCAAACGGCGCGACAGCTCTTTGCGCTGTGTTTCACGGCCCGACCGCTCCGCACCACTGGCAGTTGGCTCGTCAAACCACCTGGTGACCAGGTAGATATCGCAACCGAGAACCAGCATCACAATCACCGCACGCGGGATGAGCGTGGCCGAGTCGCCCAAGAACGACGGGAAATAGAGCGCCGTTCGCGCATGTTCGGGAATGTCGCTCATTAGCCAGGACAGCGGGTAGGAAACGGCGGCCGTTGCCAGTGCCGCAAACGCGATTGCACGCAGTGGCTTGGTTAACAGCAGCGAAAAGAAAACACCCCACACCAATAGCTCGATCGATTTGAACGCGCCAAGCACACCGATTTCCGCGTACGAATCGGTGATGTAAGTTCCGTCTCCCGTCGCGCGTCGCAGGTAAACCAACAGCATGGCGATCAGCCAGGCCGCCAGACCGAGTGCCAGCGTGCTGAGTGCGGCGTAGAGCAGTTTGCCCAGCAGCAACTCAGGTGGAGTGACCGGCAGGATGCGCTGCAACGCATAGGTGCCCGACTCGCGTTCACCCGCGAACGCCGTTGCACCGCAGCCCAAGGCATAACAAGCGGTCAACCCGATCCCGATCAGGAAGATCCAATGCGCCTCGCTTGGCCGTTCGGCAGCCCATAGCGCACAAAGCTGGCCTAACAATGCCGCAATCAGCATTGCCCACCAGAACCCGCGCAGCAGACGATATTCTTTCCAAACCAGTCGGTTCAAAACAGATCCAGACATGATGTTGGTTCCCAGTGTGTGGCTTGGGACCGTGTCCCGAGCATGAACAAGGTCAATCTCTTCGAATTACTTTCTACCGCGATTTTCTTCCACAATGCAGCCGCGAAGCGGCCATGGCATGTAGCCATGGGCGTGAGCCCATGGTACGAGGGTCCGATCGAGAAAATGGAGCCGCGAATGCGGCGGCAGCGATTGCCGCCGCCGCATTCGCGGCTATCCGTCTTGATGTGATCCAATGACCACAGGCTGACGCCTGTGGCTACATGCTGCCGCGGCATTCGCCGCGAATACCTTCGAGCCAAGCCAAGATTCTGGTTCTATTAAATTGCTATTCCTAAACGGCCCACCGGGGCAAGCCCGGATGGAAACCCGCAGGACTCATATTGGGTCACCCTCCGCAACGTAGGCGACAAAAATCTCTTCGAGTGTGGGGGTGCGTGTGTCGACTTGTTCGATTCCGGGGTGGGCGCGTATTTGCTCCATGGCGTCCGGAGCGTTGCGCACTAACAGTTGCCACTGATGTTTGTGCTTCTTAAGTCGAAGTATCTCGCCTGGCGTGTCGGGCAGTGTGGTGTCGCCTTCCCCTAATGTGACGGTCAGCTCCTGGATGGTTGTCTTGAGTTCGTCAAGCGTGGCGACCAGTGCGATTTTGCCTTGATGTAGAATAGCCACATGGTCGGCCACCCGTTCCACTTCGGTGATCTGATGACTCGATAGCAGCACCGACTTGCCGTCGGCAGCTCGATCGACCATGCTTTCGAGGAACTCGCGGCGCACCAGGGGATCGAGTCCCGAAGTCGGTTCGTCCAAGATCAGCAGCTGAGGATCGTTTGCCAACGCCAACGACAGAGCGACTTTGGCGCGCATCCCTTTGGATAGCGATTTAACCTTCTTGTCCGCCGGCAGATTGAATTGCTTGGTAAGCTCGCCGTATTGATCGAGGTACGATCCGCCATAGAAACCGGCGGCGAACCAGCCGATCTCGCTGACCGTCATCCAGTCGTAAAGCGTCGGTTGCTCGGACACGTAACCGACGCTTTGGCGGATCTGCAAGTCTTGCTTCTGGCTATCGAGTTCCAAGACCTGGGTCGCGCCGCTATCCGCCGCGGCCAGTCCCAGCGCGATGCGAATGGCGGTTGTCTTGCCCGCTCCATTTTCGCCCAGCAGTGCGAACACCACTCCCTGCGGAACCTCGAGCGAGATGTTGTCGAGTGCCACTTGGCGACCATAACGTTTGGTGACCTGATTCCAGGCAATTGCAGTTTCCATCGTCAAGACTCCTCACGTAGGACTTCATTGAGTTGACGCTCGACCAACCGACGCAGCTCGTCATCCGACAGTTGGCTTTGCCGGGCCTCGACCAGTGCCGCGCGGATCCGTTGCCCAATCAGTTCACGCCGTTGCTTGCGGCAGCGCTGTGCCGCTCCCTTGGCAACGGCCAAACCCGTGCCGCGTACTGTTTCCAATACATCATCGTCCTGCAGTTTCCGGTAAGCGCGGCTGACGGTATTCGGATTGATGGCCAGTTCTTTGGCTAATTCGCGTACCGAGGGGACGAACTCACCGGCTCGTACCGCTCCGCTCGCCACAGCAAACTTCACCTGGCGAACCACCTGGTCATAAATGGCCAGCCCATCACTCGGCTGTATATGAAGAAACATGATCCTGCTCCGCTCGAACCTCAGGTCCTGTTGCGATGCCGATTCCGCAAAAACGTCCCAGCTTGCCTGCTCGCTCTGTGCCGGCCACCGATGCGTTATTGCTGTGTACCGTGCTAGGACGATAGTACAGTAGCACAGGACGCGATGGCATGTCAAGCGTTTTTATGATATTTCTTGTTGGGGACCGCTAATCGACGCTAATCGACGCTAATATCTTGACAGCTCCGGTCGGCATGTTTCTGATGTAGCTGGTTCGGCAGCTGGGCCCGTCGCGGTTTCGCTGCGGTGCGAACAGATGATCCGACGCGCTGAAGCCATGGCGGCTTCGGCTACCATTGCTTCAGGCACGGGGCTTGAGCCACAACGGAGCGATTTGTGATGCGATTGATATTGATTATCGGTCTGTTGTTAGGGGCATCCGCCTCGGCAATGGCGGAGGACGAAGTCGAGTTCCTCAGCGGCGCGAAGGTGCGTGGGACGATCAAGGAAATCCGCAAGGAGAAGAAAGAGTTTAACTTTGAAGTTCAGATCAGTGGTCGGACGATGCTGCGCACTTATCCGTTTAGCAAAGTCCACACGGTGACAATGGGCGGCAAAAAATATGTCCTTACCGAGCCAGGGATTAGCGGGACGCCAGCCAAAGGAGGTGCCAACGCCATACGTTCGGAGGCTGAGATCATTCGCTTAATCGAAAAGGCTGGCCAGACGCCCCCCGATTGGTTCGATGGCACGCCGTTGGAGTTTCCCAAGACGCTAGATCTTTCTTGGCCGCTCAAACCGCCCGGCGAAGGCTGGAACAATCAAGTGAACATGGGGCAGTACATCTGGGACATCATTAACCCGAACCCGGATCGTTGGAAGTCAGGCATTCGGCTGGTCCATCATATGATGAGTTTGCACCAGAGTAAGCGGAAGCTATTGCAACGTGACATGGCAACTTTGGGTGGCATGTATTTCAATTTACTGCAGGACTACCCACGCGCCGCCTATTGGTTGCGGCAAGCTCGGCTGTCATCAACCGATGGGCAACGCATTATGCTGGCCGAGTGCTATTGGCGCATGGGCAGCAAGAAAATGGCGAACGAGATTCTTGCGGCCAAACGACTACCGATGTCGGCTATCAAATTGCTGGGGGATATGGGGCAAACCGATCGAGCGTTGCAACTGGCTGACGCGTTTGTACGGTCAGGCAGAAATGTGCACGAGGCCTATTTGCTGGCTGGCGACGCGTGTCGACAAGCGGGAATGCACAACAAGGCAATCAAGTACTACGAAAAAGTCTTGGCCGCCAAAGGCGCACGCAATGAAAATTACCGCAAGCGTTTTCTTGGCCGCGCCAATGACAGTATTATCGCGCTGAACTTAATTACCAAATTGGATCTAAGCAAAGTGCGTGATGCGACCTATTCTGGGACGGCGCAAGGGTATAATGGTACCATTCAAGTAGAAGTGAAGGTGGCGGGCGGGCACATTGCGGACGTTCGCGTGATCAAGCACAAGGAGAAGCAGTTCTACGCGGCGCTGACCGATACGATCGACCAGATTTTGAAAAAGCAATCGGTCGAGGGGATTGACGCGACCAGTCGCGCTACGATTACTTCGCAGGCGATCGTCAATGCCACTGCCAAGGCGTTGGGAGTCGGCGCGAAGTGAGGCCAGTCCAGGGCTTGGAGTGTTGAGTTGCAAACGAGTGTGTCAAGTCTTATACCGGTTTGCACGGGAGGCTGCGTGAACGACGGTCTTGTGTCATACCATACCATCTTCCCAAATAGACTTCGGCAAACTCGGAAGGTCTGGCTTTGTAACAGTTTAGCCGAATGAAGTAATGTCGCTTTCAAAAGACTCCCATGGGCTTGTCTCATGGGTGAAAGCGCCTGGTGAGCTACCCGTGATGCTAGGGGGGGATGGGACGCCACGGGTAGCCTACCAATCCTCTTCACCCACCGCACAAGGCGGTGGGGGTCGACCGATGGAAAATGAACTCGAGTGTACGTCCCACTTCAGATGGCTAAACAGTTACTTGGCGTTCCGCTCGGGACTTTCCGCTCGTCCTCTTACGGGCAGAGCCCGCGTTAGAACACGATTCAAGATCGAACACGGCTGATCGAGAGCAAGCATGAAGCCCGCGAAGCGAAGACGAAGACGGAAACCGATGAACAAAATCCTCGCGGGCTCTCTTCTGTACATTGCCGGACTGGCGCTGTGCATCGTCGCAATTGTATGGGGCAAACTCTGGACCGGTGTCCTGGCCGCTACGAGCGTGGTGCTGCTTTTTGCTGGCGCTGCCGTGCTTTTCGGATCGCGACAGGGTGCCCACGCTCCGGCCACGATGCGATTGAACTGGTTTCTGCGGTATACGACTGGGCGGTCTAGAAGGACAAGGCCTGGTCGCCGTCCCAGTTGGTCGCGGAGTGTGTTGCGGCGAATGGGGCCGACCGTGGTCGCATCACCGTTGCGGCGAACCATACAATCGGTTTGCTTTGTGCTCTATCTGGCACTCTTTTATTATGTTTGCTGGCCCTATACCGCGCGGCCCACGGCGCCAGGACAAACCAATTCTTCGTGGGAATTCACCGAGATCGATCAACTAACGGGAACACTTTGTTTCTCGCACCCCCAGCCCCCCGCTTGGGCCACGCAGGCGGGCCGCGTCGTCTTTCTGGTCGATCAAAGCGCCACGAACGATGAAGACGCGTTTGTTGGCGCGTTTCAAGTTATGGCGAAATCACGGAATCCGAGTGAACCTGAACGCCGAGTGGTTTCGGAGCAGGGCAGCATCTGGCTCAGGTCGGTTGGCAGGTCGGACGCGCCAGCGACGCCGGACCAGGCCAAGCTGGGGGCAGAATCCCGAGCCGCATTGAATGTCGAGCAACTCGACTCGATTATCACCAGCGCTGGGCCGTGGCGAATATGCGAACGTCGGCCGGGCCAATGGCCGTCGCACTACGCGGACGACCTGGCGCGCAAGGAGCTTATCCCCGCTGATCTGTTCTTGGTGATCGACCCGCTGGTCAGCATTTCAACCGCTATCGCGGCACGCAGTTGGATTTGGTCGCTGACGTCGGCCGCTGTGATCTTGATCGTTTGCCTGATGATCCCACGCGGATTCTGTGGCTACGTCTGCCCGTTGGGTACGGCGATCGATCTGTTTGACTGGTCGGTCGGCCGTCGTGTGACACGATGGCGAGTTGCTGCGAATGGCTGGTGGGTGCATATCAAGTACTACCTGCTGGCCGGTACGCTGATCAGTGCTTTGATGGGGGTGCTGATTTCCGGCTTCTTTGCCGCGCTTCCGGTGATCACGCGGGCGCTGTTGTTCATCACCGAACCGTTGCAAACGGGTGTCCTACGGGGCTGGCATTTGGTGCCTGAGATGAATGCCGGGCAATTCCTGTCGATCGCGTTGTTCGTCGTCGTATTGGCATTGGGACTGCTGCGGCCGCGATTCTGGTGCCGGTACATGTGCCCAAGTGGAGCGTTGTTCTCGATTTCCAGCCTGTTTCGCATCACCCAGCGCAAAGTTGAATCGAGTTGCATCCACTGCAACAAGTGCATCGAAATCTGTCCGTTCGATGCGATCAAACCGGACTTTACCACGCGTGTTGCGGACTGCACGTTTTGCCAATCGTGTGGCGGTGTTTGCCCAACTCATGCGATTAAATTTGTGGAGCGTTGGAATCACGCCGAACTGAAAGAAGTGGGCACTCCGGCAACGGGCGACACACGGATCGGACGTCGCGGGTTCTTGTCGTTGGCCGCCGGATCGACGGCTGCCGTTATAGGCGGTGTTGTAACGACTCAAGTCGTGAAAGCTGGGCGAAGCCACGCAGCGGATGGGCCACCCTGGTTTGCTGTGCGACCGCCCGGCAGCGTCCCCGAACCGGAATTCTTGCAGATGTGCATTCGTTGCGGCGAGTGTTTCAAGGCCTGCCCCAACAATGTGCTGCAGGCGGAGGGGTTCCAACAGGGGCTCGATGGACTTTGGACGCCGATGGTGGTTGCCGACTGGGCGGGATGCGAGCCCAGTTGTAACGCGTGCGGTCAAGTTTGCCCGACCAGCGCGATTCGCGCTTTGGCATTGGAGGAAAAGCGAGTTGCCCGGATTGGCTTGGCCGTGGTCGATCAGGAAACGTGCTTACCATTCGCCGATCGCGAAGCGTGTCAGCTGTGCGTCGACGAGTGCAAGGCCGCGGGCTACGATGCGATCGAGTTCATGCAGGTGAACACGCAAGTCGATGCGGACGGTCTACCCATTGATGGGACGGGGTATGTTGCTCCGGTCGTCAAGGTCGACTTGTGTGTCGGTTGCGGCATCTGTCAAACGCGTTGCTATGGTATCAACGTCAAGACGAAAGGCCTACTCGATCGGTCGGCGATTCTGATCGAAGCCGGACCTGGCAAAGAAGATCGGCTGCTGGAAGGATCGTACCGCGAACTGCGCGCTGCGGAAACGCGTCGGCGCGAATCGCAAAGCAAGGCGAGCGTCACGGATGATTATTTCGTGCCGGAAACGGAGCCTAAAAAGAAAACACAACCGCCCGAGAGCGAAGCGAACCCGTTCGGATAGCAGTTGCAAAGCAAATATGGTACGACGCAGTGTGGCACGACGCTCCGCGTCGTCTCACGGCACGGAGTGCCGTGCCGCAGTGAGTGAAAACGCTGGTCGGGACGCGACGGTATCATCTTCTTCAACGAACGACACTCCGAGCCTCTCCTCCGCGAAATCTGGAACACGTTCTAAAGTCGTGGACCGCTAATCAACACTGATTGACGCTAATGATCGGAGGAAAGCGGTAGCTAGTCCGGCTTGGCTGACACCGACTCGCCATGGCTACCCGAGAACAGACGATTGCTCCACAACGGTCGATCCACAATGGAGACAAGGGGTGGCGCCAACGCGGTTTCCATGATCGGTTGTGGAATTTGTCTGCACGTTGCAAGACGGTCTGTTGTACCCCCTGAACTGTGACGCCTCGGTTCCCGCGGCGACCTTTCTGTATTGGCCCTAACGGGCCGAATTCGCTGCTTTTACCGTGAGTCGCTGTGTTGAAATGAAGCACCGTGAACGGCTACGCTTTTTCTTTCCGCTTTGCCTGCGGTTATGGAAAGCACCTGGGAGGTGTTCTTGAGAGGGCAAAAAAAATGACTGGCAAAGAAAATGATTCTCTTGTTCGGCGTTTTTTTTTGCGTTTCATGTTTGGTATCCCTACTGCTGCTGCGTGGCGAACTCAAGCTCAGGGAATTCAAGCTCAAGGCACGAACCGCTCTGCGTTGTGCGCACACGCGTCACAGAAAGGCACCAGGCCGTTATTTGGACGGCGCACGTACCGCTTCGCGCCGCCGCAATAAATCGGCGAGTTTGCTTGGCAGCGGATGGTCTAGCTGGACATGTTGCTTGCGCAATTGAGCACGCAGTTGCTTGGACGGCACGTCAGGCAATTCGACATCCAGCTTCTTGGCCAAAGCGGTCGCGGTACCGGCCGCCTCGCCCAATTGCATCATCGTCCTTGACAGGCGACAACTCGAAGCGGCGAGCGAACTGAAACTGGCCGCGCGACACGCGATCAACAGGTTGCGTTTTCCCGCCGGGATCAAGCAACGGTAAGGTACCCCATACGGTTCGCTCAGTTCGCCGCCTCCGTGCGTGTGACTGCCGTGTGTGTCGAGCGAATGGTCGGCCAGGCAAACGATGTCGTCATGTTGCTGGCGACTAAGTCCGGCCGTCAGGTCGAATTGGGTGAGGACATACTCGCCGACAATACGCCGTGACTCGCGAATCCCCAGCGCCGGCGCGACCCAACGGATGCGGAACTCGCGAAATTCGGCATAATGCGTCTGCAGATGATGCCAGTGAGCGCGCATGCGACGCTGGCATTCGGTGTTAGATCGCGCGTAGCCAAGCCGCAGGAACTCGGCGCCATCCATCGTCGGCAGCATGTTGATATTCAGGTCGCCGTTGGGATAGTGGTTGATTGCGGCGGCGGGAAAGCTCCCAGCCCACCAGCATTTTTCTGGTACGTCGTCGGGCAACGGTTCGACGGCGGACGCGTCAACACGCGTGGTTCGGTACAAGAGTGTTACGCCGTTGATCTTATTGGTAGCCGTGGTTGGCGCCGCAGGTTCGTTGAAGCGGCTCTTCGGTTCTTGCCCCATCATGGTCTCACATCCCGCTGCCAGGCAGACGACACCGTCACCCGTGGAATCGATATAGTAGTCCGCCACCAAGGAGCGTCCGTCGTCGAGTTTCACACTGGCGATCTGCCCGTGCTGGCCGGTGGCGTCGACAAAAGTCGTGTTGAGCAACACGCGGCAGTGCCCGGTTTCATTGAGCATCCGCAACATGGTCTGGGCCATGGCTTGGGGCTCGAACGGCACGCCATGCCACCGTTCGCGACACTTCGCTTCGTCGGCCCCCATGCCGCGGGTTCCGCAGCGTCGCAACGTATCAAGGTAAGTGCGCGATGGATCGATGACGGTCTCGCCACCCGGGTACCGATACGGCTCGGCCTTAGGATCGTACCACGTCAGGTGTCGGCCAAACGAGTAGATGCCGACTGCGTCGGGTTGTTGTTTCAGTTGTAAGTACAAGTCGAACGGAATTCCCGTTCCACCGGCACCCATCTCCCAGCAATTCACACCGCTGCGCACGGAATTGCCACCCAGGCAATCAGCTCGTTCGACCAATACCACGTCGACGCCCAGTCGAGCCGCGGCCAGCGCCGCGCCGAATCCGCCACTGCCACCGCCGATCACGGCCAGTTCGCAGTGAATCACCTTGTCGACAGGTTCGGCGTCGGCAGGCAAAGCAGCAACTGAAAACGACCAGCTGCAAACGATAATGCAATGAGCAAACGTGGTTTTCATGGCCTGTCTCCAGTGTGGAACGCCGCCGCACGTCGCTGGCGCGACAACAAGGCGTCGTTATTTCGGTGGACGTGGAAACGGGGGTGCACGTCTTGTATGCGCCCGCACCGTGTCACACTATTCTCAATGCGTTTTACAGACTCTTCGGTCTCCAGTAAACCACGTTGCGGCACTCCGACCGTGGCGTCGGCATATCGAATGCGAATCTGGCCGCCTACCGGATCGACTGCCGATTACATGGCTTGGCTCGTTCGCTCTTCCTTCTGCACTCCTTGCTCGATATTCGATATTCCGAGGTTTTCTTCCCGCTGTGTCAAGATCGCGTGAACGGCTACGACGCCGGATACGTTGACGATCCTGTTTTTGCGCGGATCACGCTTCCAGATTCTTCTTCGCGGCATGTGGATCCTGGACGTCCCGCTCGTCGTCCATGATGTTCAGATGTTTCGTGACCGCCATGACGTGTTGCAAGTTGCCGATCATATCGTCGGGACGGTCGACCAAGCTGAGCATCTGTTCCTGGGAACTGTACAGGATCAGCGTGTCGCCCGATTCGATACGCGATACGCCCCGCGGTGCACCAATATATTTGCCGTCCGCGCGTTCGATCCCCAGGACCAGCGCGCCTTCATTGGCCAGTTGAGATTCGGCCAGCGTTTTCCCGGCAATCCAATCGTATTGGTGGACGTGCACTTCCGATACGATGAAGTTGTGTGCCAGTCGCAACAGACGCATGTAGTCGTGTACTTCCAGGTGTGTCCATCGCTTCAGGCACCATGTGTTGAAACGCCACAAGGCGTCCCCAACGATCCGGCTGCGTGACAAGATGAAGAGCAACAGTACGCCTGTCAGGAGAAACAGCATACGCACCCATGTGTGGTCGTACCAATCGTCTCGTTCCTTGATGTTTACAAACGACCCGACGACGGAACCGACCGCCAAGACGATCCCCGCGTTACCGGCCAGCATCAGGAACATGACAATGCGCCGGCGAGTCGGATGGCTGACGACATCTTCCGATTCGCTGGTTGTGAATCCGGAGCCGGTGAATGCGGAGAGCGCTTGGAATTGAGCTAGATCGCGTGAGAGTCCGGTCAAGGTGAGCGCAACCGTGGCGATACGAACGATCAAGAGCGAGATAAACAGCACCATCAGGACCGTGAAGGCCGGCAGCAGACTCATCGTGTTTGTCTCCCTTCATGCAGGTTCGGCATGGAATCGAGCACCGCTGGAATCGGGCGCTGTCTAACTAATACGTTATCACCACAACCGGTCACAGCATGTTGGCCAGTGTTGTTTCGCGTCCAGCAGCGATCGCTGACCACGATTGTTGCTGCAAGTCGCTCAGTCGAGGAGAGGGGATATGGCCTTTGTGCGCCAAGAAGTCGAGTCGTTCGGCCAAACGCGCCAGCATCTTTCGGGCAATCCCCGGTCCATACCGCGTAAACGCTTCTGTTTCCATAATGACGTTCGCGTAACGGCACGCGCGGTTCGCGTCGTTTGCTTGATGGAAGCCTCCACTGGCGGCAAGAAAGGACGAGGGGTAAGCAGTGCGCAACGCGTCGAGCGCCCATTGTCGGCACGGTTCCAAGCTGCCACCCATGCGCAATGCCGTTTCAAATGGCCACGGACGTCCCTGTGGCACCTCGCAACGGGGCACGCGCCGCCCTCCCACCGCAACGACACCGTCGCCGCCGTGTGTCAAGAAGGCGTCGGCCATCGCCATCCAACCGGCTCGGTCCGCTTCGCCGCAGGCCGGTAGCTCAACCAGCTTTAGCGCATCTGCCGCACCCGACGCCATCCGCCGGGCCGTGGCCGCGATCGCTTCCGGAGTGAGCATGATCGTGCTGTTGGCCAGTTGCGGTATCCAGACAAAGCCATCCACATAGGGGAGCAGCCCTTCGACCAGTACATCGATTTCCGTGAGTGCTCGCGGTACGTCACCATAGACGCCCGGAAGGCCAACGATCGCCGCCATAATCGTGACCGTGCCACCCGACTCGCGATAGCTGGCCACGTTGTTGCGAAAGTAGTCCAGTCCCCGACTCGCGAACGTGCAAGGAATCAAGATGTCGTTGTATCGAGCATCTTCCTGGAAAGGAGCGCTCTCGACCAGCGTGGGCGAAACCGTGACCGGTCCGGGAGTTTGAAAACTGAACAGATGCGACAATACCTCAAGCCCGTCGGCATTCGCGTCCAACCCGTGGCTGGTACCGACCGGCAATACCTCGCGGCCTGCCATCTCGACTCGGATGTGGTCGTAAGTGGTGCGATGATTGGCTCCCTTCAAGAACACCTCGCTGCACTTCTTGACGACGTGCTCGTAGTCTTTCAGGCCCTGCAACGCCAGCGCCTGGGCAACCAGGATATCACCGTCGGCATGGCCTTCGAGAATTGGACGTACGGCCATCGAAAACGCTTCCGGATCGGTCAGTCCGATCGAGAATAATCGGTCAATGCCCGCGCCGAAGATGCGTTTGAAATCGAGCTTGAACTTCATGTCCGAGTTTCGCCGCCTCGTGCTGCAGGCGTTGCCTGCGAGTCAAGAGTTGAGCGGTCAATGTTGCAGCAAACCGCGTCTTGATTCAGCCTCAGCGAAGGGAAGATTCATGCGGAACTGTGCGTTCGACCGACGAAAGACTAAGTGTGCGTTGCTGTAGCTGACCAGTCGTGCCTCCTGCTGGGGCAAGCCCAGCAGAGGGCTCTGTTGCCAGTGTCGCTTCGCATCTATTGCCCGTCCCCCGCTGAAATGCGCCGCTCGTGTCCTCGGTCTTGTGAATGGTTACACAAATCAGAATACAGCCTTAGAACGGGACATCGTCGTTGTTGGGGTCGATTTCGGCCAGTTGGTCATTGGCGGCATTCGGATCATCAAATCCGTCGGCGTTGGCCGGTGCGCCGCCACCGCTACTCAGGGTCACAAACCCGATGGCCTCGGCATTGAGAAAGTACTTGACTTCGCTATTTGCATCGCGTTGCCACTTACGCCCACTCAAACGGTATTCGATCTCAACCTGGTCGCCCAAGTTGAGTTGGTCGACCGTGTTGCAGCCATCCTGAATGAACTCGAACGGAACGTAATTCGAGAACCGGCCGTCATTCTGTTCCAGCACGACCAGGCGTTTGCGAAACCCCTTTTGACCATAGGTCTTGGTTTCGTCGATAAAGTGCACAACTCCGCGTATTTTTCCGTCGCTCATAACTTGTTTTTTCCTGCGGGATACGTTTGGATCTCGAACCGGGGACACCGCGTAGTGTGGCATTTTGGCAGGTGGCGTTTTGGCACTCGAACGTCTGCAACGATCAGAAGGTGGCAATACTGCGAAACGTCCGGCCCACACGGCGCTTCATGCTTGCCCGCAAACTTTGCCCGTCAGTCGCTGCCGGCTGATCAGTCGCTGCCGGCTGATTAGTTGCTGCCGGCTGAACGGAGGGAGCTCTTGTGGCAGCAGACCACATACGATATCCCCCCCGGGTGCCCCTCCTTGCCGTTGGCAGCTTGGCGATTTTCCCAAAACGATCACCTATCGTAACGATCTCTGGCGACCTTAGACAGCCCCTCGCGGCGGCGGTATGACCACGCGACCGCATGCTGGGCGGCGGCGGCTAACCCAGTTGTTTT
>JAJRVM010000363.1 GCA_024277285.1 Planctomycetota bacterium | reverse complement strand
TGCTACACGGTGTGCAAGCCGGTCTGGGAAACCAAGACCAAGGAGATCTGCTACACGGTATGCAAGCCGGTCTGGGAAACCAAGACCAAGGAGATCTGCTACACGGTATGCAAGCCGGTCTGGGAAACCAAGACCCGCGACATCCACTACACGACTTGCAAGCCGGTCTGGGAAACCAAGACCAAGGAGATCTGTTACACGGTATGCAAGCCGGTCTGGGAAACCAAGACCAAGCAGATTTGCTACACGGTGTGCAAGCCGGTCTGGGAAACCAAGACCAAGACGATCAACTACACGGTCCGCAAGCCGGTATACGAGACTCGCGAAAAGGAAGTGTGCTACACGGTCTGCAAGCCCGTCCACTACACCAAGACGGTCAAGATCAATGGTGGTCACTGGGAAACGCAAGTCACCGAATGCCCCGGTCCTGTTGTGAAGAAGTGTGTACAGGAACCTGGTTGCTGGACGTGGGATCCTTGCAAATGCCGTTGCGTTTACACGCCCGGCGCGAGCAAGATTGTTGAAGTACAGTGCCCGCCACGCAAGACTTGCAAGAAGGTCTGGGTACCTGAATGCCGTGAGAAGACGATCAACTGCGTTCGCTACGAACGTCAAGTTTGCAAAAAGATCGTTTCTTACAAAGTCTGCCGAACGGTTTGTGAGCAGCGTCAAAAGACGTGCACGTACAAGGTTTGCCGCATGGTTCCCGAACAGCGCGTCAAGACTTGCACCTATCGCGTCTGCCGCATGGTCAAAGAGAATCGCGTGAAGACCTGCACGTACAAAGTCTGCCACATGGTGAAAGAAAACCACGTGAAGACCTGCACGTACAAAGTCTGCCACATGGTTCCCGAGAAACGGGTGAAAACCTGCACGTACAAAGTGTGCCGCATGGTTCCCGAGCAACGGGTCAAGACCTGCACGTACAAAGTCTGTCACATGGTCAAAGAAGATCGCGTGAAAGAATGCACGTACAAAGTCTGCCGTATGGTCAAAGAGAATCGCGTGAAGACCTGCACGTACAAAGTCTGCCACATGGTTCCCGAGAAACGCGTGAAGACCTGCACGTATAAGGTCTGCCACATGGTTCCCGAGAAACGCGTGAAGACCTGCACGTATAAGGTCTGCCGTATGGTCAAAGAGAATCGCGTGAAGACCTGCACGTACAAAGTCTGCCACATGGTCAAAGAAGACCGCGTGAAGACCTGCACGTACAAAGTCTGCCACATGGTTCCCGAGAAGCGGGTCAAGACCTGTACCTATAAGGTCTGCCACATGGTTCCCGAAAAGCGGGTCAAGACTTGCACGTATCGCGTCTGCCACATGGTCAAAGAGAACCGTGTGAAAGAGTGTACCTACAAGGTCTGCCGTATGGTCTCCGAAAAGCGCGTGAAGACATGCACGTACAAAGTGTGCCGCATGGTTCCCGAGCAACGGGTCAAGACCTGCACCTATCGTGTTTGCCATATCGTCAAGGAATGCAAGACCAAGCAAGTTCCTTACACGGTCTGCCGGTACGAAAAAGAACAACGCTGCAAGCGTGTTGCGTACACCGTCTGCAAGCCGGTTTGCTACACCAAGACCGTCCAGGTCAAGCGTTGTGTGCCCAAGAAGGTTGCCTACACGGCTACGCGTTGTGTACGGCGAGTCGTTTGCGAGCAGGTTCCGGTATGCGTTAGCTGCCCGCCTCCTCGCTGCTGCAACTGACTTGAGAGGATCTTCCGCTCCCCGGAAGAAGAGCTAGTTTGGTAATCTCACGGCGGCTCGTGCCATGGTGGCCGAGCCGCCGTTTTTCGTGCGCGTGACCGGAGCGGCTGCCGCGCCCGGCACAGCCTGCAATGCCCAGGATGCTATCCCGCGCCGCGCCGGTAAGAATGTCCCCCCGATCGCGGTTTCCCGCTGTTGCCAGGCCGCAATTGGCTACCGGATCGCAATCGCGGTTGTCTGACGGGTCAGGTAGAGCAGGGCCAGGAAGTCATAGAGCGTATGGGCGATGATCGGGGCGAGCAGGTCACCAGTGGCCAGGAACAGACCGCCGAGCAGCAGGCCCATGGCCGCCGCAATGCTCGCGTAGGCCGATGAAATCCAGTGACAGATCCCAAAGAGTGCCGACGCCAGAAGTAACGCGCACCATGAGCCCCAGGGGGTGGGGAACCATTGGGCCAAAGCGGCTTGCACATAGCCGCGAAAGAGCAACTCCTCGCCGAATCCGGCCGCCAACGCAATCACCATGAATCCCCAGATACTCATGCCGCGAAACAAAGGCGCGACCTGCTGCTGGACCGTCCGTTGAAGCTGCCGGAATATTCCGATCGGTTTGCGGTCGAGCAACACCAGGCCGGCAAAGAGCAGCATGGCGGTCAGCACGCCGATCGCGGTACCGGTTGCCAGGCTGGCTTGGTCAAGCGATTCGAGCGTCGCCCAAGGCAACGGGCCGGTAAGCCAGCCGAGCGTGACGGCGATGGCACCTAACGCTAACTCGAAACCGACGGCCAATAGGATGAAACGTCTCGTGTCGTTCGAGTTGTGTCGATACGTAGGAATGCTGTCCGCGGGATCACTGTCTGTCGAGGCGCTGTCCATCGGATTGCTGTCCATCGGGTTTTTCTCGGTTACGGAGTGCTCGCCCATGGCATTGTGGGGCCGGTGTCGCCGCGCTGTTTCGTGGCGCGGTGACGCCATGTGTGCCAATCATTGCCGCGTCGCAGACGCGCCAAAAAGGTTCTGGCCAGGGGCATCAATACGGTGCAGGAGCGGCAGGATGGTCCCCAATAGAGTGGTCACCGACCGTTCCAGGACGCGTCCCTGCTGCTGTCGGGTGTCTTGTGCGGTCCGCCGACTCGGCGCCAGGTGGCCGGGGTTGGATTGGGGCTACGTTTGAGTTTATCAGATGGTAGCCGCGCGGTGGACATGTTGCGTCGGCTCCCGCACCAGAATCATGGTGCGGCCACGCTCTGGTTCGAGTTGCGTGATGTCGGTCGTGCTTTTCCGCGCCGTTTTTCATGCTCATTTCCTGACACCGTTTCGGGAAGGTTGGTGGCGGTCGGTGGCCGCTTGAGTGACCTCAGCGACCGTTTTTGGGCGTCATGACTTCCCTTCGGTCGAAGTTAGCCTCAGTCGTCGCCGGCCAAACGAGCAGTGCTTTTGCCGCAGCCCCTTTATTGACGCATCGCAAGGGCGTTGCTAGAGTTGCGGGTTTAACGTGGCAGCGAATTGAGTGCTGAGTGAGCAGTGTGGTGGGGACGCGTCGTTGTTGTCCGACTGAGCCCGCTTTCTTGCGAGGCTAGTACGCAGGCGACCGGGGCGCGCTTGGCTGCGTGGCCGCCCCGATGCCCAGGACGGTCGTTAAGTATCAGGCTGTGAAACAAAACAGCTGCAAAACAGAGTTGTAAATGCGGAACGCGATCGAGTCGTTCCTCCAAACACGTCACACCTTGGAAGGTTAAGAGACCATGGCAAAGACAAAAATGACATACTATTTCGGCAAGACGCGAACCGATGGCAACGGCAAGCAGAAAAACCTGCTTGGCGGCAAGGGCGCGAACCTGGCCGAAATGACTGGGATTGGACTGCCGGTTCCTCCCGGATTCACGATTACCACCGAATGTTGTGCGGGTTACTACAAGGCGGGACAAAAGCTGCCGCCTGGCTTGATGGACGAGATCAATTCGCAGATCAAGCGGCTCGAGAAAGAGCTTGGCAAGAAGTTTGGGGACGAGAAGAACCCGTTGCTTGTCTCGGTGCGCAGTGGTGCCGCCGTTTCCATGCCCGGCATGATGAACACGATCCTGAATCTCGGGCTCAACGACAAGTCGGTCCTTGGCCAGGCCGACGCGACGGGCAACGAGCGGTTCGCCTACGATTCGTATCGCCGGTTGATCAACATGTTCGGCGACGTCGTTATGGGCGTGGGGCACGAACATTTTGAAGCGGCGTTCAACAAGATCAAGGCCAAGTACAAGGTCGCGTTAGACACCGACGTGCCGGCTGAGGGCTTGAAGGAACTCTGCCTAGCGTACAAGAGCGTCTATAAGAAGCACTGTGGCAAGCCTTTCCCGCAGAATCCTGTCGATCAGCTGAAGCTGGCAATCGAGGCCGTCTTTGGCAGTTGGAACACGACGCGCGCCGTCCGCTATCGTGAGGTCGAGAATATCCGCGGACTCAAGGGAACGGCGGTCAACGTCCAGTCGATGGTCTACGGCAATATGGGCGAAGATTCGGGGACCGGAGTTGGTTTCACCCGTGACCCCTCCACCGGCCAGAATAAATTCTACGGTGAGTTTCTTATCAACGCGCAGGGCGAGGATGTGGTCGCGGGGATTCGTACTCCGCAGCCCGTGGCCGAGATGTCGAAGTGGAATCGCGCCGTCTACCGCCAACTGCTCGGTATCAAAACGACGTTGGAAGAGCACTATCGCGATGTGCAGGATATCGAATTCACCATCGAGCGCGGCGTACTGTTCATGCTGCAGACTCGCAATGGCAAGCGGACCGGCAAAGCTGCCGTGAAAATTGCCTGTGACATGGTGAAGGAAAAGCTCATTACCGAGAAAGAGGCCGTGCTGCGAATTCCGGCGAACGACTTGACGCAGCTGCTCTTGCCCAGCTTCGATCCCAAAGCGAGGGAAAAAGCGAACGTGTTGACTATCGGCCTGCCAGCCTCGCCGGGCGCCGCCGTTGGCAAGCTGGCGTTCACCGCCGAAGAGGTGGTCAAACGTGTCGAGGCGGGCGAGGCTGTGCTGCTGGTCCGAAAGGAGACGAGCCCCGAGGACATTGACGGCATGCACAAGGCGGCCGGTATCCTGACCAGCACGGGCGGAATGACCAGCCATGCGGCCGTCGTGGCACGCGGCTGGGGACGCTGTTGCATCGCCGGCGCCGGCGACATTCAGATCAATGAAAAAGCCCGTAAGATCACGGTTGGCGGCAAGACGTTTAACCACAACGACGTGCTGTCGCTCGATGGCACGACCGGCCAGGTGATGGTCGGTGAAGTAGCCACCGTCGAGGCAAGCATGTCGGGCGATTTCAAGAAAGTCATGAAGTGGACCGACAATCATCGCAAAATGGCGATTCGGACGAACGCGGACACGCCAGCCGATGCAAAACGTGCCCGTGAGTTTGGTGCTCAGGGCATCGGACTCTGCCGTACCGAGCATATGTTCTTTGAAGGTGATCGCATTGCGGTCATGCGCGAGATGATTCTGGCCGAAACGCTTGAGGAACGCAAAGCTGCCCTGGCCAAACTGTTGCCGTTCCAACGCAAGGATTTCGTCGGCATCTTTACCGCGATGAAAGGGCTGCCGGTGACGGTGCGTCTGCTCGATCCGCCGCTGCACGAGTTCCTGCCGCATGACGCCAAGAACCAAGCGGAGATGGCGAAGCGATTGGGCGTCAAGCCAGCCGTCGTCAGGGAACGAGTTTCTCAGCTACACGAAGCCAACCCGATGCTCGGGCACCGCGGGTGTCGCTTGAGTGTGACCTATCCAGAAATCCTCGATATGCAGGTGCAGGCGATCGTCGAAGCGGCCATTGTCTGTAAGAAGAAGCGAATCGACGCACAAGCCGAAATCATGATCCCGCTGGTCGGTACCGCTGCCGAGCTGAAGCTGTTGCGTGGATTGACCGAAGCGACAATCGAACGCGTGAAGAAGGCCAAGAAGTTCACCGCCAAGCTGGATATCCTGATTGGGACGATGATCGAGATTCCTCGGGCCGCGCTGACCGCTGACCAGGTCGCCGAGTACGCTGATTTCTTCAGCTTCGGGACGAATGACTTGACACAGATGACGTTCGGCTACAGCCGCGACGATATCAACTCGTTCCTGCCTGATTACCTCAAGCAGGAGATCCTCTTGGTCGATCCGTTCCAATCGCTTGATACCGAAGGCGTTGGGCAATTGGTCGAAATGGGCGTGAAGAAAGGGCGTAGCGTTAAGAAGAACCTGAAAGTCGGCATTTGCGGCGAACATGGTGGTGATCCCGCTTCGATCGCATTTTGCAATCAGGTTGGACTCAGCTACGTCAGTTGCTCGCCATTCCGCGTTCCGATCGCCCGTTTGGCCGCCGCTCAGGCTGCCTTGAAGAGCTGAACGAGTGCTCGGCGGCACTTGCGTGCCGCTGGCGATCGATAGACTCTATGCGATTACGCAAAGGCTAAACGCCGCGTTGGGATTGCCCGACGCGGCGTTTTTTTGAGCTAATCCAACGGGCCACGCTACGGCGTTCGCTTGGCGCGGCCCGCCAGACCTTGGGTTTATTGGCGGGAACTGCTTCAAGACTCGTGCACGGTCACGAACGGACTAGCCGATCTTGCGCAGCGACGCTGGTTCGGTATCGGCCGGTTCGGCCAAAGGCACCGTGGCATTGGCGGGTGTGCGACGCTCGAGCGTAAAGCCACGCTTGCCCCCTGACAGAAATTCGTGGAACGCCGCCGCTGGTCCATCTTGAAACTGCGCACCCAACTGGGCAAGCACTTCGCGCCAAGTGAGGCCTTGCCGGTAGATCAGGCGGTAGGCCGCTTTGAGCTGCTTGATGTCGCCCGCAGTGAAGCCGCGACGGCGCAGTCCAATCAGGTTCAAGCCGCAGATGCGAGTGGTGCCACCGTCGACGGTTACGTAGGGTGGGATATCCTTCGTGACGCGCGCTTGACCACCGACCATGCAATGGGCACCCACGCGGCAGAACTGGTGGATTCCGACTGCACCCGAAAGGTAGGCGTAGTCTTCAATCACGACGTGGCCAGCCAGCATGGCGTTGTTGGCCACGATCGTATGGTTGCCGATTTGGCAATCGTGTGCAACGTGCGCGTTGACCATGATGAGATTGTCGTTCCCAATCGTGGTCGCGTCCGAACTCTTCAAAGCGGTGTGAATCGTGACGTTCTCGCGAATCGTGTTGCCGCTGCCGATGCGCAGCGCCCCCGGTGCCAAGTCGTGAGCGATGTGCTGCGGTCGTCCCCCAAGAACGGCTCCCTCGGCGACGCTATTGCCGGGACCGAGTGTCGTCTTGTTCTTCACGACGACACGGCTTGCCAAGATGCAACCGGCGCCGATTTCGACGTCTGCTTCAATCACGCAGAATGGACCTAGGGAAACGTCCTTGCCAATGTGTGCTCGCGGGTCGACCACGGCGGTAGGATGTCTGTGTGTCACCATTGCCCTCGATCGGTTTGTTGGACGCTCCGCACCAAGGTCGCTGGGATTCTTGGAAATCGCCAGCTCGCTGTCGGCGGAAGCACGGCTTTCAGTGTTTCCTCGAGCACTTTGGATCGGCCGGCGCACGCGCCGCCGACTCACCCTTCTTTATCGGTCGTATCGATTGTGCGGATCAATAGGAATTTGTCGACCCGAACGACAAGTTGGTCCGGTGGTCTGAGCCGAGGTGTCAAACACCCCGTGCCAACGCGCTCGGTAAGGATGCCAACAACGGCGAATTCAGGACAGGACCCGCTCAGAGACGCCTGGTCATACGCCATTATGTAAGAGCTCGTTACCTGGGGCTCGTCCCGGCGCGAGTCGGCGTGTAGTATTGACAGTTCATGGAATTGGGGGTCCGTGTGGGGGGGCGGTGTTCGCAGTCCCTCGTTTTTTCCCCTGAGTTCATTGACGGTTCCATCGAACCAAGCTTAACAACGCCCAGTCTTGGCGGACATATTATTGGACAGCTTTTAGGGGGAGTGACCCACGCTATGGCAGACTTGACGGCAATGTATGACGAAGCGGATCGGTTGAAGGACGACGGGAAAAACGACGAGGCCATCGAGAAACTCAATGACGTAATAGCCACCGACGAGAATTATGTGTTGGCGCATTTGGCGCTAGCCGTCCTCTATGGTCGTGTCAACAAGCACGAGGATGCCGTGCGTCACGCTCAAAAGGCGTGCGAGTTGGAGCCGGAGGAGGCATTCAATTACACGGCGGCAAGTGTCACGTATCAGCGTGCTTTTGCCGGAACGCAAAATCAGGACTATATTCGCTTGGCCGAAGACGCCATGGCCAAGGCCAATGCGATGCAACATCAGCAACACATGGGGTAGATGGGGTTGCGCGACCTTGCGGCCGTTCTCGATGAAGCGGCCGCCAACACGGGAGCGATCCCAGCCGAGGCACTGTCACCGTCTTAGCTTGATACGGTGTGGCACACGGCACGGCGCGCCGAGTTGAAGCTGCGCGCGAAGTTCGAGACCCCCACGAGCCAGCGTTAGGTCAGTGCTTCCCAGGCGCCGAGCAGAAGTTCGGCCGCACGATCGACGTCGTCTTCGGTGGTGTACCAACCGAGGCTCAGTCGCACGGTTCCTTGGGCGATGGTCGGGTCGAGGCCGATGGCGCGGAGCGTGGCCGAACGAGTGGTCCCGGTGCTGTGGCAGGCCGCTCCGGTCGCCGCACAGATTTCCGGCACGCGCGCCAAGAGCTCGCTGCCGACCACTTCAGGGAAGTTCACACTCAGCGTATTGGGCAACCGTGGACCACGCGCGGCGTTTGCGGTGAGTGCCGTGCCGATGCCCTCGCTGAGCAGATCGAACAACCGGTCACGCAGCAGAGTCATACGACTGCCATTGAGTTCCAAGTCGCGCGATGCCTGCAGTGCCGCAGCCCCCAGGGCGACAATATATGGCACGTTTTCCGTGCCGGCACGCAATCCTCGCTCGTGCCCCGCGCCGTGCAGCAATGGTTCGAGGTCGACGTCCTGCCGTACGAAGAGCGCTCCGATGCCTTTGGGAGCGTACAGTTTGTGCCCGGCAATCGACAGCAGGTCGACGCCCAATTCATCGATTTTCGCGCGAATTTTGCCAAGCGATTGAGCGGCGTCGGTGTGCAGCAAGACCTCGCGTTCGCGACAGATTGACGCGATTTCGCGAATCGGTTGCACGGCGCCGATTTCATTGTTCGCCTGCATGATACTGACCAGTCGCGTGTCCGAGCGAATCGCCTTGCGCACATCGTCGGGGTCGACGGTCCCGCTCGGATCGCATCGGACCACCGTGATAGCAAACCCCATGCGGCTCAAGTATTCAGCCGGCTCGGAAACCGCCGGGTGTTCGAGCGCCGAGATGACCAAGTGACCGTCGGCCGAGGGGCCGTCACGTAGCAACACACCCTTCAAGGCCAGATTGTTGCTTTCCGTGCCACATGACGTGAAAACGATCTCCTCACGATCGGCGCCGATCAATGCGGCAACGTGACCACGCGCATCTTCAATCGCCTCGCGGCAGATTCGCCCCACACCGTGGCTACTTGATGGATTCCCGAAGTACTCGCTCAGGAACGGCTTCATCGCGTCGCGTACTTTCGGCGCAATCGGTGTCGTGGCATTGTAGTCTAGGTAGATTTGCCGCATGTGCTGGCCTTAGTTCCTAGTTCTTTGAGTCTTAATTGTTCTTCGGTAGGGGGGGACGCCAGGACTCAGTTGCGTTCTGTTCCGAGTCGGCTGCCATCATAGGCGTCGCGAGTCACCCGTTCTACCCATGCTTCGTGTTCGAGGAACCACTGCACCGTCTCGGCCAGCCCTGTATCGAAGGCAATCTGCGGTTCCCAATCCAACGCGTTACGAGCTTTGGTACTGCTGACCGCGTAACGTAGATCGTGACCCGGGCGGTCGTCCACAAATCGAATCCGCTCGGCGTATTAGGTGCCGTCCGACGTGGCACGCAGTCGATCGAGGTGTGTGCAGAGTGCACGGACCAACTCGATATTCGAGCGCTCGCAATCGCCGCCAAACAGGTATTCCTCGCCAGGAACCCCGGCGCCGAGTGCCATTTCCAAACCACGCACGTGATCCTCGACATGGATCCAGTCGCGAATGTTCGAGCCGTCGCCGTAGACGGGTAACGTCGCGCCGGCCACTGCGCGCTGGACCATCAGCGGTATCAGTTTTTCCGGGTATTGGTACGGCCCATAGTTGTTCGAGCAATTGGTGATGATGGTAGGCAGGCCGTAGGTATGAAAAAAGGCGCGCGCGAAATGGTCTGCCGCTGCCTTGGAGGCAGCGTATGGCGAACGTGGTGCGTAGCGTGATTCGGCGGTGAAGTGCCCCTCCAGGCCCAGTGTGCCAAACACCTCGTCCGTCGAAACTTGCAGCACTCGAAACGCGGTTCGCCGGAGGGTCGGTAGTGCGACCCAATAGTCCAAGCACGCCTCAAGCAATTGACAGACGCCAACCACATTGGTCTGTACGAAGACGCTAGGGTGATCAATCGATCGATCTACGTGCGACTCGGCCGCAAAGTTAATCACCCATTCGGGCGAATGGGTGTCGAGCAAGCGTTGCACGAGTGCTCGGTCAGCGATGTCACCCTGTTGAAACCAGAGTCGTGAGTTTTCACGTACGTCCACCAAGTTTTCAAGACTGCCGGCATAGGTCAACTTGTCAAGCACGACCACCTGGTTCGTCGCTTCTCGCAGCAATCGCCGTACGAAACAACTGCCTATGAAACCCGCTCCGCCCGTTACCAATATGGTTCTCAAGCTATCACCTGTCCTGACCTGTGAACGTTTGCGGCATTGCATCGCCACAATGCGTTGACGCATCTGTTCTAGTTCCTTTGGCTGTTCGTGTGCCCCTCAAGATTACGCTGGATTCTTGCTTCCCGTTGTGGCACAATCAAGCGCGGATTGATCATCTTTCTCCCGCCACCTCAGGCCTCTTTTCTTTCGTTCGTTACGCGATCATGGGAGAATGATCATGAGTACCAAGCGACGCGGCGGTTTCACGCTCGTAGAATTGTTAGTGGTAATTGCCATCATCGGCATTCTTGCCGGGTTGGTGTTACCCGCCGTGATGGGCTCGCGCGCCCGAGCGCGGCAGCTCCAGTGTAGCAATAATTTGCGGAATTTGGCGACGGCTACAGCAAGTTTCGAGACGTCCAAGAATCGGTTTCCTGGTGCTCAAGAGCTGCTGCTGCCGCTCGATCCGGCGTCGGTCCCGCCGGGAAGCCCCGGCTACAACAAGCCGGCCAGCTGGTTGGTCATGTTGCTGGCCGACATGGACCGTGCGGATGTGAACGATCGTTGGCGCAGCACGTCGGTGGCGTTTGGAAGTCGGGTCCTGACACCGGGGCTGAAGTTTGCCAAGTGTCCGGCTGCGTCGGAGGTGACCGGATTTCCCTCGGTTACGCAATACGTCGCCAATGCAGGTTTCTTGCCTCGTCCTGTCGATGGCAGTCCGTTAAGCGCGCCAGCCTATCGAGCGATTGCGCAACGCCCTGCCAACGGTCTGTTTCTAGATCGGATCACCAATCCCAATGTGTCGATCGGGTTGGGCGACATCAAAGATGGAGCCTCCACGACGATCTTGCTGAGTGAGAATTTGGCCGCCGTCACTTGGGACAGTTTCGGGCCGCTCGATCCGACCCAACGCACTTTTCGTGTCAATCGGCGTTGGAGCCGCGATTTGCTGCTGCGGTATCACTTAGATGGAGCGCTGGGGAACTTTCCGTTCGGTGCGCGCTATCGCAATACGATGGGCTTTTGTTACGCTCAAGAGTCGGATGGGCCGCCGGTCAGCCCACTGGTTGGCGGTGCCTTTGTTACGCCCCAATCGCCGGTTCCTCCCCGGATGAAAATCAATGGCGAGAAACTCCAGTTCGGCGAAGGGACCGCCACGTTTGCCGAGATCGCTCGACCTTCATCCCACCACACAGGTGGCGCGTTGGTGGCGTTCGCTGACGGGCACATCGAGTTTGTGATCGACGAGATCGCCTATCACGTTTACCAACAACTGCTCACCCCCAACGGTCGGCAATCCGATATGCCGTCACGCCTTGACCACGTGCTGTCGGCCGCCGAATATTGAAACGCAGATACTAAAACGCAGAATACCGAATACCCCAGTTGCAAAAGACGCTTGTAACCATTTACGCAACCGCCGCGTCTGAAAAGGGGACCGCTAATCAACGCTGATAGCAAAGGCGCTCCGCCGGCCGTGGGGTGGCGTGTTGAAACGGTGAGTGTTTGGTGAAACTGGATGGAATTCGTGCTCAGGGCTTGCTACGCCCCCGGCACTTGATGAGTCTCGCAGCAAACATCGGGTGTCGTAACGCACTTCTTCGGTGCCAATGCCACGGATCATCGACCGTTTTTGGCCCGGAGGGCCTGAAAAAACGTAGCCCCATTCCAGTGCCACCGGGCGCCGATGCGCACGGTTAGCAGAAAGAACGTGCTAAGAACATTTTCGTCAGTGCAGCGCCGGGGGCACGACATTCAGCAGCGCTGGCGTGACCCCACAAGGTGCCCAGTTCTAAGCCCTCAAGAAAGCAACGAAGTCGTAGATGCTCATGCCGATCAAGATGATCCACGGGGCGCCGTGCATAACCAGGTCGAACCAATCGATGGGTCTCAGTTGCGGTGTGCCGGCGCTGAGCCAGCGGATTTTCTCCACTAGGTGGGGTTGCGGGAGGAAGGGCGCCAGGCCAAGGGTAAGACAAGCTGCGATGACAAAGAGATAGCGCTGTTGCATGGTGGTGAATCACGTTATTGCGAGTTGAACAGTTCAGTGCCCAGCCGAGACAATTAACGATCCCTCTTCTGGATGTGCCGGCGAGGTTTCGTTTCCTTTGACGTTGACGCTTGATCATCATAGCCGGTCGTGTCCCGGCGGAAGGGCACGAACGGGGAATTATCCCGTTGGATACGCCGCAATCGCGACGCACAATTGAATTTTCGGTGCGTGCGGACTAGATTGTGGGCGAGTTGACGGGTGTGAATTCGGGAGAAACAGTTGGGATAGAACCCGACGATCAGGTTGTTTGTCTACTCCCCAGAGTTGCCGAAAGTGCTCTTGTGGTGAATAGTCAAAATGAAGCAAGTTGTGGAAGGAACAAAAGTTACGGCGAATGTTGCTGGACTTTTTGCGCGTTATGTGTGACAATAAACGCATCTCTAGTCAGACTTCTTATCTTTCATACTTCCGGGATTTATACTTCCGGGAAACAAACTTCCGGGAAACTGGGGAGAGCAATCATGATTCGAAAACGGCACGCCGGGTTCACGCTGGTGGAATTATTGGTGGTGATCGCCATCATTGGGATTTTGGTTGGGATGCTATTGCCTGCTGTGCAGATGGCTCGTGAAGCGGGACGACGTGCTTCCTGCGTCAACAAACTCAAGCAATTGGCTTTGGCGGCCACCAATTTCGAGACGAGCAAGAATCGGTACCCGGGGTACCAGGAGTTGCTTGGCACGGGCAAGAAGCCGGGCAGCTGGGTCGTAGCTCTGCTGGCCAATCTGGATCGCTCGGACTTGATGGACCGATGGAACTCGACCCAAGTGTTGTTGAATAATCCAATCCTGACGCCGCCGCTTGAGTTCATGGTGTGCGACAGTCGATCCACCGGGCAGGCCGGAGTGCCCATTACCAGCTACGTGGCCAATGCGGGCTTCTGCCCTCGGCAAACGGATCCGTCGCCGTTGAGTGATTTTGGAACGGCGCCAACGTATAGGGATGGCTCGCTTTACGCTTCTCAAAAATCGTTCAATGGCATCTTCCACGACCGCATCACCTACCCGGAGATCAAAGTAGGGGTTGGAGACATGCGTGATGGGGCCACCAACACGTTGTTGTTTTCCGAGAATCTGATTGCCACGACATGGTGTGCGTTGGGAGGCCCAGTACCAGGAACGGCGTTGCCGCCGTTGGATCCGACCGATCCTTCGTTCGCCGCATTCAATCACAATCGGTTGGGTGCCACCTTCGTATGGTGTTACGCGAACGAGCCCTCGCCACCAGCACCCATTGATGCGGCTCCGCCATTTGGTGCTCCTCAGGTTCCCCCATCGCCTTGGATGAAGGTTAATGGCGAGCTGTTAACGATTGTCGGGCCACCGAATCCCGAAACGGCTCGGCCGTCGGCCAACCATCCTGGCGGCGTCAATGCGGCGTTTGCTGACGGGCGTGTCTTGTTCTTGGCGGACACAATGCCTTACCACGTCTATCAACAGCTGATGACGCCACATGGCACGAAGTCGTTCATGCCGGCACGCATTAACTACGTGCTTAATGATCAGGACTACCAATAACCTGACTGAAGACAATAGTTCGACGGCACCGTGGCGACAAACGGTCGACTGCGGCTGATCGACTGCGGCTGATCGATACTGTTTGCGATTTCAACGGGCTGCTCCAGATTTTGGGGAGCCCGTTTTTTCGTAGCTGTGCACGGAAGGGAGGCCGCGAACGCCGCGTCCAGGAACGAGACCGCCAATCAACGCTGATAGACGCTCATGAAGAAGGCACTCCGCCCGGCGTTTCCGTTGGGGCCGACACGACGGCGCAGTTATCCTCGTCGCGTTGGCGCGCCAAGGATCAACAGGAACTCATCAGTGGTTCTATTACTGGAAATGCAAACGTGGCCATGCTCCCGGCCACGGCAACTTCTTTCTTGCCCTTGTCAGTGCGGCGATTCGCGTCATGCTTTGTAGTACGTTCGCGGCGAGAACGCTCGGTATGGCCTGTGCCCTTTCTGGGACCAACCCCACCCGATAAACGCCCGCTGAGGGGCGGCGCACGCGCGCGGCAAAGTGCCACGCTGTCGCCTTCTGCCCCATCGCAGCGGCTCGTGGTCCCCCGTATCTATTAGCAGCACTCGCTGCGTCGGCGTGATTTCTTCACCGTCCCCAAACTCTTTTCGTGGCGATTCCCCCCACTTTTCGGCACGATTGAGATGGTTCTTACCTGGGGTCAGTGCGATTTACCGCTTTTCACTCCGCGAAAACCACTCTTTGGCACAATCGTTGCAATACTCTCCTCGCACACTCACGGCGCTGCACTGAGCGATGGCCCAAGGCGGGACGGGCGGCTTAGGGCAAGGGGCAGAGTGCCGAGGGGGTGTTTGGCGGCGTTCGGCCGCAATCCAAGGTTCACGGCAGAGTCGGTAGAGAAGGAGATGGAAATGAAGGCAGTCAAATCAACGGACCAGGATGCGGTTTGTGGTTCTGTGGCGGAGCATCGGCGTGACATGAGTGACGAAGCACTGTTGCTTGACTATATCGCCACACGAGATTCACGCTCGTTTGCCGAGCTGGTACGACGCTACGATCGTCCGTTGAATGACTACCTGCGGCGCTGTTTCGGCGATGCGGAGCTTGCCAGCGATGCCGTGCAGGGGGCGTGGATGCAGTTGCACTTGAAGTGCCACACGTTCCAAAGCGATCGACGTCTGCGTCCCTGGCTCTACACGGTTGCCGTCAATCAGGCGATCGACGCCGTGCGAACTCGGCGCCGCCAACGCATGCACAGCATCGAATACGGTGCGGACGATAGTCAGGAGGCGGGAGGTGGTGAGCTGCGTGGCCGATTGCCGAGCGACACGGCGAGCTCTGTTGACTTGGTGCAATGGAGTGAATCTCGCGCCCAGGTGCGGCGCGCGGTTGGGCAATTGCCGCCACATCAGCGCCAATTGGTGCGGTTGGTTTTCTTCGACGGGCTGAAGTATCGGGAAGCGGCCCAGCAGTTGGAGATTCCGGAAGGGACGGCGAAGAGTCGCATGCATGCGGCATTTGGCCGGCTGCAAGAGCAGCTTGTGGAGCTGGCGTCGTAACGCCGGCGGTGACTTCGAAGTGGGCGCGCGGCGCACGTGCCGGCAGCTCATTGCGCAGCACAATCTCGCGACGGTCGAGGCACTCGGAATGCACGCTGCTGGTGCGGCGTGTCGTGGGCGTTGCCAACACGATCACAGCTTCGTTCGGATCTCGCACCGCGGGAATTCGAACCATGCACCACGTACAAGAACACTGTCAGAGACTAGCTGAAATACCGGAAACACGGGACACGAAAGAAGAAACACGGCACGCAGGACTCGGATATCGGGTACAGAAAGGAATTAGAAAGCATGATCCAGGCACTCCCCAAACGAAAAACGACCGAACGCGCGTCGGCCACTGTTGCCAGTGGCAACGGCGCGCGGCCTACGGCCATGATGCGTGGAGCGCGTCGCTTCGACGGGGCTGATTCGGAAACGGTCTTGCATTACATGCAGGAGCTGTCTCGCCTGCCCTTGTTGTCACGCCAGGAAGAAGTCGCGTTGGGGCGCAGGATCACCGAGGCGCAACATCGGTGGCGGCGCGCGGCACTGGCAACCGATTTCGTGCTCGCGCAAGCCGTTGCCGAGCTCCGTCTCGTCGAAACTCGCCAACGCCGACTTGACCGGACGTTAGAGGTCGCTGCGGCCGACACGGTGGAGAAACGTCGACTAGCGCAGATGCTGCCCTTGAATCTGCATACGCTCGATCGACTGTTGGCCGAGAACGCCAAGGATTTTCGCATCGCCGCGTCACAGTCATCATCTTCGCGGCAACGTCAGGAGGCGTGGACGCGTATGCGGCGGCGTCGCGCCAAAGGGGCGCGGCTGGTGGAAGAGTTAGGTCTGCGCGCGGTGCTCATGCGACCGTGGGTCGATCAATACGAGTCGATGGGGGCCCGAATGCGGATGCTCACGACATCAATCAAGAACGCGCAGGAGCGTGATGCGGACGATGAAGTGAGGCGGTTGCGAATGCAGCTCCATCGTCTGATGCAGCGTACCGGCGAGAGTTGGCGCACGCTGGAGCGTCGCATGGTGCGGATACGCCGATGGCAACGCGAGCACCATCACGCGCGCCAGTTGTTGTGCGAGGGCAACTTGCGTTTGGTTGTCTCCGTTGCCAAACGGTACGTGCGGCGCGGAATGAGCTTCCTGGACTTGGTCCAGGAAGGGAATACGGGGCTGATCCAAGCGGCTGAGAAATTCGATTATCGTCGCGGCTTCAAGTTCTCGACCTATGCCACGTGGTGGATTCGCCAGGCTGTGACTCGAGCGATCGCGGAAAAAGGACGCACCGTTCGTCTACCGGCCAACTACCAACCGCAATTACGCGTGTTTGAATCGGCTTCAAACGAATTGATGCACAAGCTGGCCAAGCGTCCGACGGTGGACGAGATTGCCGACCATATGGGCCTGCCGCTACGCGATGTGCACCGTTTGAGCACGGTGGCACTGACTCCGCATTCCCTGGATGAACCGAAAGGTGCGGACGACTGTAATATGGCAGACATTCTTTTCGATCCGGACACGCACGATCAGGTTCGACGCGTGACACTGGATGCACTGCGCACACGTTTGCGAACTGCCATGGGCTCGCTCAGCCAACGCGAACAAGACGTGTTGCGTTTGCGGTTCGGGCTCAGCGACGGACAGAGCCATTCGTTGGCCGAATTGGGAAGAGTCTTCTCGGTCAGCCGTGAAAGGATCCGGCAGATCGAGCAAATGGCACTCGATAAGATTCGCCGAGGCAGTGAAGCCAAGCCGCTCGCTTCGTTCGTCGACTAGCCTCACTACACGCAAGTCGTACGTATAGCTGAGCCCGCCGAGGGCTCAGCCGCGGTGCACAGTGTGGAACGCCGCTCCGCGTCGTTCGCATTGTCTGAAGACAGCCCAATTGTATTGCTGCCCGGCGCTGCGAAACGGCCACCCGCGGCACGGAGTGCCGTGCCACACTTCTTGGGAAAGATTCCCAAGCCACACGCGGCCAACAAAAAACCCTCCCCGCGTCAGCGGAGAGGGTGTTGTTGAGCGAGAATGACTACAGAATGAGTGCAAAGTGTTGATCGAATAAAACGCTCTTTGCGATTCGAGGTGTGGCGTATCGATTCTCCTGGGGTACTTGGCCCGCGTGGAGTGCCGATGCGACGAGCACCTTTGTCATTGTTGCTTAACGCTGGGTCGTCGCTGGTTCGACGAGCGAAGCTCGTGCCAGAGTCTCGACGGCAATCCGTTCGAGTTCCGGCGACAGTGCGTCCCATGCCGTTTTGGCGATCGACGTTGCGGTGTTGGCCCATTGTACGACCAAGTTGCGCGTGATAGCCGGCACAGCGGAAACGGGAGCAGCACTTGTCGGCTCGGCTGCGGTGGCATTCTCTTGGCCATCGGACAGCGTACCAACCACTTGCTCTTCGATCATCCAGGGCGTCTCATCGAGTGCGATCGGCTGCGTGATGCCGGCGGTGGCTTCCAATTCAAATTGAAACAGGAAGATGTTGCCGTTATCCAGATTCAGGTCCCGCTCCGGAGCCTGTGTCTGTAGCATCGTCACGACCGACTGGCTAACCGCACTGCGCAGTTGCTCGAAGTCGACTTGTGTCCACACGCTATGGACGCGTGTTTGCATATCCTGAATGGAGGCTTGCAAGCCCTGCACGAATTCAGCGTCCGATACGAATCGGACGACGGATCGTCCCACTTGTACGATCTGCTGAATGTCGACTTCGACGTTCGCCGACAGGTCGCTTTCGCTGGTGTCAGCCGCGTTGTCGTATTCATAATCGTACTCGTAACCGTAGCCATATCCGTAGGGGTATCGACCATAATACTGTTGGTCGACTTCCTCGACGGGCTGTTCTTCTGCCGGCGAAGCGGCGGAATCCTCAGCGGCCTCGGTTTGATCTGCGGTCGACTCGTTGTCGTAGTCGTAGACCTCGTACGCATCGTACTCGTCGGCTTCGGTCGATGTCGCTTCGGCGTCTGCCTCAGCATCGTCATCCGCGGGGCTGGCGTCGTACGGTTCGTAATAGTCGTACTCGTACATCTCGTGCGTGTCAGATTCGACAGCCGATTCCGAAGGGAGTTCGATGAACTCGTCGGCATCGTCTTGCACCGAGTCACCAGCATCGTCTGACGATTGCAACTCGCTTTCGTCCTGGTCGTCATACTTATACGAATCGTAGTCGTACGTGTCGTAGTCGTACTCTTCGTAGTCATAGGCCTCAGTGTCGTCTGCCTCAGTGTCGTCTGCCTCAGTGTCGTCTGCCTCAGTGTCGTCTGCCTCAGTGTCGTCTGCCTGTTCGGCGGGCTGAGCGTCGACGGAATCGCTTGAATCGTCCGTCATGGACTCTTCTTCACAATCTTCGTTGGCGTCATAACGATCGCTGTAGTCGTAGTCGTAGTCGTAGTCGTAGTCGGCATCGTAATCGTCGTCATACGATTCGTCCGCCGCGGCTTCCGTTTCGACGACTTGTTCGGCTTCTTCGTTTACGTCGGCGTCGTTGGAATCGTCCATTGCAGACGCTTCTTCGTTGCCTTCGTACTCTTCGTAGCCATAGCCGTAATCGTCACGGTAGTCGGCCTCGTAGTCGTCGTCATACGATTCGTCCGACGCGGCTTCCGTTTCGACTACTTGTTCGGCTTCTTCATTT
>JAJRVM010000362.1 GCA_024277285.1 Planctomycetota bacterium | reverse complement strand
CGTAGCTACGGGACACGTAACTTGGGGACACGTAACTTGGGGACACGGATGTCTGGGCCCCGGCTTGTCGAGCGACGTTGGTTGTCAGTCTTGTTGCCAGGCTGGCACCGGGCTAGCGCGCGCCGTGGGTACAGGTCGTGGGCGTGGTTCTGTTTCCTCGTGCCGCTGTTAGTATTGCAGTTCGGATGCAGCGGGTTTGCAAAGCGTTTTCAGCGCGACGACGTGGTATCGGCCCGGCAGATCGCTCGACAAGGTGCTGACGCGTTTCACGCGGGCGATTGGGATCGCGCGGAACAGTACTATTCAAAGGCGGTAGAAGCTTGTCCGGTCGATGAGCGGGTGCGTGCACACTATGCCGAAACGCTGTGGAATCGCGGTATGCGTGACGACGCGGTCAAGCACCAGCGCGAGGCGGTGCGGCTCTCGGGCGACGATCCGGAGTTGACAATCCGTTTGGGCGAAATGCAGTTGGCTCAAAACGATCTGGCGGCTGCCAATCAGTTAGCTACCAAGGTGATTGATTCTGGGCTTGAATTGGCCAGCGCTCAGCGACTGCGCGGCGACGTACTCAAGTTGGAGGGAAAGTGGCGTGAGGCGTTGGCCGCCTACCAACGCGCGTTGAGTATCCAACCGAACTATCCCGAAGTGCAGATGGCGGTGGCGCAGGTGTACCAACGCAATGGACGCTCCCAGCGCGCGCTTGCCACATTACAGTCGATGGGCGAAACCTATCCACCGGGCGAGGAGCCGGCCGAGTTATTGTTCTGGCACGGCATGGCGTTCGCCTCGTTGGGCCGTCAGCCGCAAGCGGTGCGATATTTCGTCATGGCTCACGCACGTGGAATGCAGACCGCCGACCTGCAGTTCCGTTTGGCCGAGTCGCATTTTCTTGCCGGCGATCGGGCGGCGGCGCGCGCGGCACTCGAGCGCGCGATGCAGATGGACCCCAATCATCCGCAGGCAGCTCGGCTGTGCCAATCGATTGAAGGGGCAACACGTGTCGCGGCCGTGCCAGATTGAGGGCGTACTGGTGGTTCTCCTTGGAGGGCAAGAGAACATGGCGGGCAAAAGAAAAAAGGATAAACAGCTCTACCACGGAGGTCCGATTTTCTGTCATCTCAGGCCAGCCCGCTCTTGAGACGCCGGTAGTGCCGGTTATGCCGATGCGCACGGTTCAGAGCGTGGAGAACCAGGAATCAAGAGCGCGGACCGATTTGCCTGTTTGACTCGCATCGGTTTGCAGTCTACGTTTTCTTGGCTCCCTGTGCACATTACAGGCGGCCGTGCGCTCTTCGGTCAGCCACTCTCTGTTTTCAAAGGTGTACGATGACGCAACTATCCACGCCTCCCTCAGCTGCAGAGCCGTTTGTTGAACGTCGCAACCCCATTGCGACGGCGACACCGCCCGGTGTCGAGAGACGGCAATTCACCAACAGCCACAGCGAGCTATCGCCCGACGCCAGAGAGATGGCGGTTGCCATCGATGAATACAAGTTACAACACCGCAGGCGATTCATCACGTACGAAGAAATGCTTTCGGTCTTCCAGTCGTTGGGCTACCACCGCGACTGAAGCCGAGCGGCCCGAAGCTTGGCATGGGGCTCACGCTTCTTGAAATAGGACTTCGGTCAACCGCTTGGCATACAGCAGACCGAGCGGGTTGCCGTTACGGTCCTCGACCACTCCGATATCGGCCTTGGCGGATTGCAGTTGAACCAATGCTCCGAGGAGCGATTCATCGCGTGCGAGTCGTGGCATGCGCCGCATCGTCTCGACATGCGGCGTGGCGGCCAGCTTCAGATCGATGATGCGGACATAGCCGACCAAGTGTCGTTTCTGTTGCCCGTGTACCGGGACGACCGGTGACCGCGTGCGTCGCGCCACGTTCAACGCCTCACTCGATTTTGCGCCCACTGGCACCGATACGACCCGCTGTAATGGCGTCATGAACTGGGCGATGCTGTCGGAAGCGTGCGCAAATAGGCGTTGCGCCAGGTCACTTTGCGCAGTGTGCAAGATTCCTGCTTCTGCGCCTTCGCGCAGGACCTGCTGCAGTTCTTTGGTGGCCAACGTCAACCGGACGCGCAGCGGAGTCTGGCCTAGCAGTTTCTCTAGCAACCAGCCCAAGACCCAAAGCACCAGCGATACGGGTGCGAAGAGAATCGTGCAGAGCAGCAATAGCGGGCCGGCACGCCGCAGCAAACGGTTCGGAGCGCCGAAGAAAAGCTGTTTGGGCAACAGTTCGCAAAAGACGAATACCAGAGGGGACAAGGCCATGGGGGCGAGTGTTTCGGCGATCGTCGCGTTGTGGAACATCAGGTGGACCGCCAGCACGATCCCCATCGACGTAATGTAGTTGGCAACGTTGTTGCCGATCAACGTTGTGGCGACAAATAGTGCCGGATGGTTGGTCATTCGCAACAGCATGCGAGAAACCGAGTCACCTGCCAGTCCGTCGAGCAGCAAGCGGACTCGCGCGACGCGGTAGAAACCCGTCTCGCTACCGCTGAAGAAAGCGCTCAGAAAAATGCCTACGGCCAGCAGCAGGAAGGCAAGCCAGGTCATGGCGATCGCTCCTGTCGTGGCAGGCAGCGCATTTCGATCAACATTTGTCCGCGATGCGGGGCTTGAAGTACGCGAAAGTGGAACTCGCCCCAGTCGACCTCATCGCCTGGTTCGGCCAATCGCTGGAGCAGGTCTTGGATGACTCCGCCCACAGTGACATCGGTGGTGGGAGGCAGCTTCGTGTGAAAGTGGCGTGCCAATCGGCGCAAGCTGGTCATGCCCGTTACGTGCCATACTCCGGGCCCGATTTCCTGGATCGGTTCGCGGTCCAGCAACCGGTCCGTGCGGCTGGGATTCTCGTGAAATAAGGTCGCCAGGATATCGGCGAACGTCAGGATTCCAATCGTCTCGCCAAACTCGTTCACAACGACGGCGACTTCGCGATGAGTTTGTCGCAATTGCTGGAGAACGTCGGCCACGGTAGCGCACCAGGGCACGCAGGCTACCGGCTTGGCGCAGCGCTGCAACGCTTCGGCAGGCACATCCTCCAGCTCGCCCAGGTTAATGGCGGCCGTTATGATCTCGTGGTCTTCTTGCGTGATCAACAGATAGCCGCTGGGGGGCATTCTTCCCTGCAAGTCGTCGAGTGCGATGGGGGCCGGGAAGGTGACGAATTGGGTGCGCGGGCGCATCCACTCTTCAGCGCGAATGTCGGACAGCATGACGATATTGCGCAGCGTGGACCGCTCCTGTTCGACCAGCGGGGCGTCCGTACTCGATAGTTCGATGGCACGTTCCAAGTCACTGACTTCCATGTACGGCTCCGGCTCGAAACGTGGCCAGATCAGCCGGCGGGAAAGGAGGCTGATTACACGCAGTGTCGGCATGATGGGGTCGAGCACACGGACGAAAGCAGCCAACGGCAGAGCGACGAACCCGGCGGACCATCGAGCGCTCAAAACGGCGATACTCTTGGGCAACATCTCGCTGAAAAAAATGATCATCAACAAGGCGCTGGCCGAGAAGGCGACCGCGTGAGAGCTGTTGCCCACGTCACGGTAACGCAAGGCAACGATCGACGAGATGCCGAAGTAGGTCATGTTGATGGCCAGGTTCCAGAGCAGGACGGCGGACAGCACGCGATGCGGGGTGTCCAGCAACCTGGCCGCCATGCGCTGCGACCGGGTCCCCGCTGCCAGAGCGCGGCGGTCTTCCCAACGCAGATAGAAGAGTGCCGCTTCACTGCCGGAGAAAAACGCCGAGCAGGCAATAAGTACCGCCATTATCAGGAGCCATGGCGACATTTCAATCAGTACGTGCAACGGACATCCATCCTTTGCTAAAGCTCATTCATCGCCTGCGGATTTTGTGCGCCCCATGGCAATGTCGAACTCGTAGACTGCCGGCACGAGCATGGCAGCAGTGGCAAAGCCGTACGCGACGGCTACCACGAGAAATACGGTCATTTCCTGGTTGCGCAACAGGAAGCTGGTGATCGCAAAGAACGTGGCAAAGGGCAAAGTCAACGATGCCAGTGTGATGGCCGGCGACGGGTTGCGTATGCCCAACGCGACATAGAGTCCCACGCCGCCACCCAGGATCGCGGCGAGGAACGGTGGCAACTGATTGTGGAAACTGCTGCTGAACTTGACCATCATGAACATGCACGCCGCAACACCCAGGAACAAAAAGAAGACGGTTCCAAGGCTGACGCCAATCGCGTTACGCGAATTGGCGTAAGTCATGCCGCAGTGGACTCCCAGCGATGCGGCGAAAATGTTCATCGTTACCAGCCCGCCCACGAGGAAGCAGAGGTTCTCGAAATCGACGACACCGCGCGCGAATAGATAAACACAAAGTGCCATCGGCAGCAATACCATCTCTTTGGTAACCCAGAAGACGCCCCCTAACTTGCCCAAGACGAACTCGCGTGAGGAAAGGTCGGTGACCAACAGCAGATCGAGCGATTGTCCGTCCCGTTCGTTCGTGATCGACGTGACCGCCAACGCGTTCACAATCACCAGACTGACCAAGCCGAACAGGGCAAGTGGCATGGTCGCGGCAGGGAGAATCGTCGCGTACTCGTCTTGCGGCCCGGCTGCCAACTCGGCCTGTACGGCCAAGTGGATCGCGGCCCATGCCATGGCGAACAACAATAAGTAGACGACCCGAATGATCAATACCTTGCGACCGTACGCCCACGTACAGACCTCGCGCCACAAAATAGGATTGTCCCACACCTGCCGGCTTGAACTCTTTTGTCGCCGGCCACGTGCGTCGACATGCCGATCGCGCGCCACGTCGTCGGCCGAACGGTCGGCTGCTGCCTCGACCGCCAAGTCGTTTTCGACGCCCCAGATGCTCGCCGCCTCGTCCCGCTCGGCCTGGCCGGGCCGTAGTTCACGTGACGGGTTCCACACGCGGACGCGAACGATGGCCACCAGATTCAATAGGCTTGCCGCGATCGCCGAATTGACGACGAACCATGTCACTTCGTCGGCCAACAGTTGCTGTAATGCACTGCCGCTCGTGGCTGGATACGTCGCCGACCACACCGCTCGAAACGGACTGAACATCGTTGCCCACGCATGACCCGTCAGGCCCAACACCTGCGTGTCTCCCAAACTCAGGGCGACCGCCTCCCAGATGCCAAGCCACATTACGAGTGCCAGGGCCGTCATCGACAACGTTTGGAACGTCTTCTCACGCCACAATGCGAGTGTTGAACCGAGACTGCCAGCAACCAGACCGGCAGCCAGTGTCGCACCAAGGACGCGCGCGACTTGCATGAACGAGACACCGCCAAAGAGTGTGACGAGCATGAAGACCGGCAAGGCGGCGGCGAGCATGAAGAAAATGTTCAGCAAGCTGGCAAACAGTTTGCCCAATACGAGCTCGACGTTACTCATCCGCGTCAACAGTAACAGAATTAACGTGCGCCGGTCTTTTTCCTGGCAGACGTTGCTGGCCGTACCCATCGCCGCAAAGAATACCACCAACGCCAATTGGAGCAGGGCCAGAATCTGGAACAAAACTGTCCCGAAATGGGCCATGTCGCCCACATTCAGGATGACCTGCGTGCCCGTCACGATGAGCCAGGCTGTGCACATCACCAGCAGCAGTCCAGTGACGTACAGCGTGCGATACAGGAAATGACGAGGTCGGCGCGGCGTGATAGCCGCTTCTCGAGCGAATACGGGTCCAATCAAAATAGGCTCTCCGACCTGGGTCCGGCCACGCCATGCGCGTCAGATAAGTGAAGCAAACGAGTGTTGCCCCCCTCCTGCTGGTGGTGAGCTAGTGCCGGCTCGTGCGCCGG
This sequence comes from Planctomycetota bacterium, assembly GCA_024277285.1. The sequence goes on along the minus strand of JAJRVM010000362.1, from coordinate 380 downwards.
CGCTAATGTCCTATAGCAGGTTCAGGGCCAAACGGTTCATTATAATTCGACTTGGCCGCTAAGCCCATGGGCAGAGTGTGGCACGGCACTCCGCGGGCGTGAAGGAAATAGAGTGTGCCACGGCACTCCGTGTCTCAGGAAAACGCTGCGATCGGTCCAGCAGAGGCAAGAAAAACACAATAATTCGAGTTGCACAAGCATCTATACTCTGTGGACGGTGAATGTTTGATTGGCGAGAACATTGGATGTGTGTTGTATTCGTTCCGTTTGGTAATTGGAGGAAGCTTTGATGAAACAACTATCGAGAATCGTTGTGCTGTTTGTGTTGGTGGCCTTGATGGCGTCGCCCGTGAATGCTCAGGGCAGAGAAAAAAAGAAGG
>JAJRVM010000361.1 GCA_024277285.1 Planctomycetota bacterium | reverse complement strand
CTTGGCCGATGCGTTGCCCGCGGGCGCGCACGCTTCCAACGTGTCCGATTCCCCGGGAGCGGAAAACCGGCCATGCTGCGCAAAAGTGCCTGCCCGCATTTTGCGCCTTTACAACGATCCTACCGCAAGGGACGGCTTGGACAATGGTTTTTTGTGCCGCTTGGAGGGAGAATGGCGTTTTTTTTGGATTATTTCCGGTATCGGTGACAGACATATGTCGCAGCAAACCCTTCCCGGGCCGCGGCGGAGCCACAAAAGGGTAGAGTGTCTGCCCGCAACTTGCCCGCAACTCCAACAAAGGGGTAGAGTGTCTGCCCGCAACTCTTGCCCGCAACTCTTCGGTGCTGGATCGCTTGGATGTGAAGCACGAAGCGTGGCTTGACACGCTCGAGGAATCGTTCTGCCACGTGGTGGGATCAGTCGAGGCGATGGCGCAAACCGCCAAGCGGATGGACGTGTGCCATCTGAAGGGTACTTTGGCCAGCGAGCGTATTTTCAAATAGCGCGGCATACCCAGGAACAGTCTTCCCGCAGAGCAACTCTTTGCATTTGCAAAATGCTCCCGCGTTTTGGCGCTCGCCGTGCGCCCTAACGCCGGCCCATGCGTCGAAAAACGGTCACGACAGCGTTCAATCCCCTTTAGCCTCTGGCACAATTCACGCGCACTGCATCAATATTCGTTGCGGCCGTGTCCAATTCCGCCCCCCGCGCGTTTCCACCGGCCAGATTTATTGTCAATAGTTGTATCTCCTGGTAGAGTGTCTGCCCCTATTGCCTGCCCCTATTGCCCCTATTGCCTGCCCCTATTGCCCCTATGGATCCGGTGCCCCTATGGCGTCTCGCTCGTGGTTGGGGTGTCGTCGTTCGCGTGATCGTCAGATTCCGAGTCCGGCATATCGGGCGTGGGGACAACGAGCCTCTGCGGGCAATCATCACCGTCACTGCGACAACTCGTAGATGTCATCTTTGAAGCCTCATCGTCTACCGGGTCGTGCGGCCCATCGGCACAAACCGCTACTGGTGGGCCCGTTGGATTGTTTACGTCCGTGATCTCTACGCAACCATTGGTCGGACATCCCTTCTTCTGCCAGCAATAGAAATCGGTCGATACTGGATCGATATCTTCAAACGTTTCACCGAAGCTATCTACGAATTCATCGAGGAGGTCTTCCTCAAGTTCAAGATTCACAAATGAGCAAACGGGAAAGGTCTCTTTGATATTGTAATAACCGATCTTCCCATTGCATTCGTAGACGGGAGTTATATCCGTTGTTTCAGCAACGCCGTCACCATCGGTGTCGATCACATTCTCCACGTAGTGTGATATGTCGCATGATTGGCTTGTGCATTTTCCCTCAGGCGGCGTACCGCATGGTTTGTCTTCGACGTACCAGCAGCCTTTGGTGTCCGTACCGAGTTCCGCGTCAATTGATGTTACTACCAGCAACGGAAATGCAAGGCTTCCGGTCCACAGTGCCACTCGAATCAACTTCATGCCTTTACTCCTTTGTGTCATCGAAAGACTCAGTCAGGGCGTTCGTCATTGCCCGACATTCACGTGAAATGACGAAACGGTCGCCAGATCGCTTCAAACTTTGCTCACCGAACGGATCTCCGGGGAGTTCACGGTTGACGCTTTTCCAGTGCAATCGAAACTCTTCAACCCCCTTATCGCTCTTTGTAACGGTACGCACTGTCAGATGCCGGCCATGCCGTCGCTCTTGAAACAAGACCGCGTCAAGCACGAAATCCTTCTCTACGTACAAAGTACCTTTGGACTCGAATGCCTTGCTGTGCACGATTCGAAATAGCGCGTACCCTTTCGTGGGACGAACGTCGAACTGCTGCACATCATTATGGCGTTTCCGAAACCACGTGAGACGAAAAAGATCGCGGTCCAGACGTTCGAGTGCGTACGGCCTATACGCGAGCTGAATTACATTAATCCATTGCGGGAAGCTCGTTGGAAGGCGAAGTTGCGCGGGCTTCACCCAGCCAGCAAGGCGGACGTCCAAGACAGAAGGCCACTCGACATATTTCTTCGTCGGCAATCGAAGCGTGACACGTTGACCGCTCCGATCCACTGCATATTCGGGAGTAACGATGTACCCAGTGTGTGTCGCCTCGGCCTTGAGTGCTTCAGCCACTTTGACAACAGCGTCTCCCTTGGCAAGCGATTGCAGCGTCGCGTTCAGATCCTCGAAGGCTTGTCGATCAACGTACCTCAACTGCCACCAATCCCAACGATAACAGTCGATGTCAAAGTTGAGGCGACAGCGACCGACATACATCGTCTTATCGTATTTCGCCAGTTCTTCAAGAACATCGTCCACATGTTCCGACGTGCGCGAACTGCGATAAGCCACGAAGACATCACAGGTTCCTATCGAATGAATGGAACCAATCAGACGATTCCAGATGTCGAGCATTTTGTCTGGATCGCCGTCGGGCCGAACTGCGTAAAGGTCCTTTTTCTCGATTCTTCGACCTTTGAGCAACGGTTTGCCGTTGAGCGTGCCGATCTTCTTCTTTCCATTTCGCTCCACGGGTTGTTGTGAGGTCGCGGTAACTTGGAGACCCACCGCCAAACAAAAGGCCAATCCAAGTGACAATGCGTTGTTCATGTGTTTTTTCTCCATTGCAAGAATTGCAACTGGTTCATTCCTGGACTTCAGTGGCAGGGAATACAGCGGCGACGCGGCTTTCGATAACTTGACCGGAAAAGCAGGTCCTCACTGTCAGATACCGCTTTCCGTTAACGTCGTGATCATGTCCGTAACGCACAGTGAGTTTCCAGATTCGGTCGTGTGTGCGATTGAGATGAAACGCGAGAGCATCATCGAGTTCGGAATCTGTCACCGAAATGGCTGACGCCTCAAACCGAGGCGCGTCGATACTCCGAATGATTCTGTACTCGACGCTCGCGCCGTCGCTGCTGACAACCCCCATCGCTAGTCGAGGCACGACGCGCACTGTACGGCGATCCGGCACGACAAACACTGACGCCCCCAACGTGACGTTCGTGTCATCGCCAATATCCGCATAGCATGTAAAGGCTAACGACCTTCCCAGCATGGCAGCGGCGGCGTCCGTTGACGATGGAGTAAACACGATCTGGCATGTGTCACCAGACTCTTCTTCCAGCAACACAGTGCCCTGAAAGCCAGGGCAGTTCACGCGAACGTTTCCCCAGGTCCTTTGATCACATTTCAATGCCCGAAATCGCCAAGGCTGTGCTCCCCGTTCGCCTCGACAAATCACCGTGGGAAATGTCAGACGATTCGTGGATTCCCCGACCAATCGCAGAACGAGTGAGTTGATTGAGCGATCAGTCGAACTGTTTGGCCGCAGTCGATAACTCACCCTGACCGTCTTTTCAAAGACGGATTCGCGTCGAAGTGGTGAAAGTCGAACTTCGATATTGCACATTTCATTTGGCCCAATCGCCGTTCTGGATGGCCTTGCTACCGCACATCCGCACGACGTTTCAACCGCAACGATGGCAACGTGCCGTTTGAGGTTGTTTTGCAAAGGGAGCGAAATTACTTTCTTCTCGTCCGCCAAGAGCCTACCAATGGCGATGGTCTGATTGGACGAACTCAGGCGGAGGACATTGGCGTCCGCAGCAATGCTCGGCGCGTATGAGAGACGAACAACGAACAATACGGACGCAATCAAGACTCCAGTTCGTTGGTTGATTGATTCAACCTCAAACATACACACACTCTCCTTCCCAAAATCAATCAATGATCTGCAAAGATCAAAGATGTAGTTCGGTCTCGATCAAACCGGCAGAGTACCAGCGGAGAAAGGACAACTGAGACAACGTGGAATTGCCATCGCCGTCTCACGAATCACCGCAAAGCACCCAAGCGATGCGGCACGAGTGCAAAGCAACAGAAAAACTAACGTCCATTGATGGAACAACCCCGCGACGAACACGCCAAAGCACAACAGCAGCGCGCGATGCGTCATCAATGGATGCAAATTGGCCAAGAGCCACAGGCCAAAGAACAACTCGAATTCCACGGCACCGATCAACACCCACCGAGACTCGAGAACACCGTTGCCCAGCACCGGTGACGTGCCCATTTGATGGCACTTCAGGCCGGCGGCGATCAGCAGCACCAGCGCCAAGAGAATGCGGATCCGATCCCAGGGCACCCTCAGCCACTTTGATCGGGAGCGCAGCAACGTGTTCTTGCGCCCGCGCGTTCATGTGTCGTTACCTCGGTGGATAAGCTGTCTCGCCCGCGCCGCTGCCTGGTGTGCGCGAACTGAACCCCCAAAAGATGCTGCCCAACTTGCGATACGCGTGCCCGTTGAAAGATTGAAACAGAAGATGACGAATGGAAAGAAAAGCCGCCCCACGAGCCTCGTGCATCTGGCCGGATTCTACCCATTGCGCCCCCCCCCCCGTCAAGCAAATTCCTGAAGTGTTTCGTGTTTTTTTCCGTGCTGGATTCGCGCTCACGAAAAGCGCGCCGCAGCGAGGCTTGCGGAGACCAAGTACCACGAAAGACAGCGACACGAAAGCAGACACTCAGGTTTCGACACGGTTCGCTGACGTTCCGCCAGTGGTTTCGAGGGCCAGCCGAGAATTGAAGGGCAAGCAAGACGACGTGCGAGGAGACCATCAGCGCGGTTTGTGACAAGATCGTGGAGTGAATTGTGTGGCTTGCGTGGCAAACCGCGCGGCCGGCGCGCAGGTTGAACGCGAAAACGCGGGTGCGTTTTTTTGACGAGTTTCAATTACGCGCCGCGCGCGGCGTCCGAGCTACTTGAAGATGGAGCGACTCGCCGAGACACCCTTCAAGCAGCGCGCGTCCATGCGCTTGGCCGCTTCGGCCATGGCCGTGGGCGGACCGATCACGTGGCAGAACGATTCCTCATAATCCGCCAACGTTTCGAGCCACGCTTCGTGATTCACGTCCATG
>JAJRVM010000360.1 GCA_024277285.1 Planctomycetota bacterium | reverse complement strand
TCGTCTTTGAGTGTGAACGTCGCGTAGCCTCCGGGGTAACATGGCGCGACGCCCGCATTAGCCCACGTTGCGCGGATCGAAAACGGTTGGCCGAGCGATGTTTCGCGTGGCCAGGATAGTTCTTTCAACTGGAGCCGGTAGCCCAGTCGCATGTTGATCTGCTTGATTGTAGCTTCGTTCTTCCGCAGAAACTCGTGTGGCCACCAATGGATCGACATGTATGAAGCATGATACTCTTCAACAGCGCGCACCAGCAGGTGGCCATTGTCCCATGCTTTCTTGTGGACTGACGAGCCATAGTGCTCGTGCTCCAGCACCACCGGAAACTTCGGCCAGAACGGGGCCGCGAGATCGGCGTGGTACCAGGACCGAGGTGGCGGCTGAACACAGATGCTGTCATCGCGCAAGGTAATACCATGAGCAAGCATGTAGTCGGTGATTCCGTGCCGCGCAACACGGTTATTCGGCCCGATGAAGTCGTCGCTCACGGCCAGCAGCGTATGCGGAAAATGTTTCTGGTAGAGCGCGATGTGTTTTATTTTTACGTCATCATTGACTGGCAGCTGAGTGCTGGCCCACGTGTGCCCTTCACCCCAAACGCCATACGAGCCGACATCGATGAACGCGACGTTCGGGTTGCCGTCGTAGTGGCGCGCAAACTCGGCCAGAAAACGATCGAGTTTGTCCAGAAATACTGGGTCATCGTAAGCCGGTTCCCAATACGGGCCTATCGGATCGACTCCCTTGCCCACCGTGAAGTTGTGTCCTTTAGCACCCGCTTGTTCTACCCATTGCGGTGTCGCATAACGCATCCAACTCTCGCTACAAGTGATGCGAAATGCTACCCGTTTTCCTTTGGCGATCCACCGCTGTGCGGGCGTGTCGACCACGGACCAGTCAAACTTACCTTCCTCGGGTTCCAGAAAGGACCAAGGCAGACGCAGGTAGACGGTCGACAGGCCGGGAAAGTCGTCCAGCGTGTCGGACGGTTCGAGTCGCGATCCGTAGTTCTTGATGATGTTCGAGTAGAAGTGCATGGTCCATCCCATGTCGGGATTGACCAGCGCTGCGCCGTTGTCCACGGGCTTGACGACAACTTGCTCTTGGGCGGTTGAAGGCGTGGTCAAGAAGAGTACGAGCGGAATGTACCGCAAGTTTGTCGGCATGTTGTTACCATTCATGAGAGTTAGCTGATTGGGTGGAGTCGGTTGCAACGTGGCCTGGCACATTTGACTGTAGCTGGTCAACAACTGGTAGCAAGGGATGATTCTTCAGCATAGACCACCTATTTCTGCTCGTCTCGGGACGCCACGTTGGGCTGCCAAAAAAGCCGCTTTCTGTGGGCATCTTGCTATCGGTGGATGCGACGGTTTTGTTTCCGGCAGTTTACGTGTGCCGCGCTCCAAGACTGCTCGACGGCTGCCTGGTCGAAAAGCAATCCATCAAACGCTATTCTTTGCCCGTAATCTTCTTTGCCCTGTTCGTTACCGTCACAAAGTGGATGTCGTTCTGGTTGTTCTCTCTTAAGGGCAAAAAAAGTGTGGTGCCAGCGTATCTTGGGCTTGTAGCGTGTCTGAGCTTCTCTGGTGCGCAATGGCCATGGCGTCGACAACCCCGTTTTGGCGAAATAGAAGAGAATGCGTCACGAAACCTGCTCGATGAACGGAGGCATTCGGCATTGGCGAAGCTCACATGTGCTGCCTGCTCTCACTTCACACGCACCAGCACGCGCAGTCGTTTGACTTCGTACGAGGCGGCATTGTCGACAAACGTCCAGTCACGCGTGCGGCCGGTGCTATTGCCGATTCCGACGTTGGCGTTTGCGCCGGCGACCCAATGGTTGATTGCGAATACCGTCTGCTTGGCCGCGTGGTTGTGAACTTGCATGCTTCCATGTCCGTCCACGGGAGGCCCGATTTCATCGCCGAAATCCCAAAGACTGCTACTGGCGTTCGGCACCCTGCTGGTATTCGTGGGGCCATAGTTGTTTGGCCAGAACTCGAGGTTGCCTCCTGGCATGTTGGCTCCCTCCTTCACTCCCGACACATTGGAGACAACGGTCAGGTTCGTGACATCTTGTTGGAACGTTGCATGGCTCGCCGGCGTAGGGATCCCCAGTTTTGAAAGATCTTGGGTGAAGGCATCCATTGCGACGAAGACATACGATGTCGGCTCGCCCGCTTTCTGGAGTTCCAGGAAGTAGGCAACACGGTCAATCTTGCCCTTGAGCTGTGATGAAAGGTCCACGTCGTACTTGATGTCGCGACCCAGGTTGGCTAGATCGAGATCGTAGACGAGCTGATACTCTTTGGCCTGCGTGATCTTCAGCGCCAACCAGTCGCGTTTGGGGACCTTGCCAGCTCGGAATGGCACCGCTGGCAAGCCCTCCTTGTTGGCCAGGTTCGGTTCCGCCAGTTTGTGCCAGCCGAAACGCACTGCGGCTGGTCTCTTCACGTTGGGGGCCGACAGGAGTACTGAGTTACCGTCGATGGTGGCTTTGGCCTTGGTGAAGTCCGTCTCTTCGCCAATGATCTCGAACCAATTGAGTGGTTTTCCATCACGGGCAACCAGGCCGCTACCGACGTGATCAAACGTGACGCGGAGCTTATCGCTTTCGATGGCCATCGACTTGAAAGTGGGCCCGGAATAGACAACGTCGGTTTGTCCATAATTCTTGGCCAAGGCGATCAATGCGAGCCGCCTGCCAACTTCCTGTTTGTTGGTTGGGTGAATGTTCTTCAAGTTCCCAATGTCGTGAATCACGGCCATGCCGGTTTCGGGGATATCGAGTGCCTTGGCCTGGGCTTCCCAGAACACGGGCAAGATTGATGTTGCTTCACTGCCGTATTGGAATGGAGCGATTTGGACGAAGAAATAGGGTAGGTCGGGGTTCTTCCAAAGCTTGCGCCAGCCAGCGACCAACGCCTTCGTTTTCTCGTAGTACAGCATCCCTTCTGTGTGATTCGATTCACCCTGGTACCAGATCGAACCGCGAATGGCGAACGGGACCAATGGGTGAATCATGCCATTGTAGAGCGTCGTGGGAGATCCGTGGCTGGTGAGTGGCTTGATCTCATCGGGATAAGCCGGCGCCGCTTCAAGCGGCGCGTTGTCTTTCAACGCTGTTTTCGCCAGTGCCATCCAAGTGCCTAAGGAGTCGAGATAGGCGCCGAGTCGTTGTTGATAGACGGTATTGGTGGGATCGGTTAGTTGCACTTGTTTGAGAATATCCGCCAGGCTGGGGACTGCCGCGAACCCGCATGGCGGAGTCCACGGCTCGATTCGAGTGCCACCCCAGGAGGAATTGATGAGTCCAATCGGCACGTCCAGTTCCTTGTGAAGATAACGGCCAAAGAAGTAGCCAACTGCGGTGTAGTTGCCGACGGTTTCCGGCGAGCAGACGGTCCACTCGGCTTCCACATCTTCCTGTGGGAACCCGGCGGGACGTTTGGGAATCTTAATGTGGCGAATCCTCGGATAGTTGGCATTCGCTTGTTCCGCTGCGGCGTTGTTACCGCTTCGGACCGTGAATTCCATATTGGATTGACCCGAACAGAGCCACACTTCGCCGATCAGAACGTCCGTGCAAGTGATCTTGTTCGTGCCGGAGACGGCTAAAGTGAATGGACCGCCAGCCTTTTGGGTTGGCAAGGCGGCCATCCACTTGCCCGCTTTGTCGGCGGTGACGGTCACGGCCGCGTCGCCTAGTTTGACCGTCACATGCTCGTCGGGATCGGCCCAACCCCAAACCGGGATTGGCTGCTCGCGTTGCAGTACCATATGGTCGCCGAAAATATGTGGCAGCCGAACGTCGGCTTGGGCTGGCGTATTACAGCAAAACGCGAGAATCGCTGTGAAGACCCATGATATGCGGGTGAGGCTCATGTTGAGTGCTCCTTGAAGTGAGGTAGTAGAACGGTTTTCAGGCCGTTTGCGAGTTTCGTTGGACGTTGAAATTCAGAGGACCGCTAAAATTGCGGGAAGCCATGTCCACAATTGAACGAGCTATTGTCGGTTTGGAGGGCTGCTGGAGAGGTTGAGTTTATTGGCGGCGCGTGAATGGACTGAAGTCCGTTCTACGGCTGCTGTTGGAAAACGTAGACGCCTTTCTTGTTGGAAGTAACGATATCCAACAGGCCGTCGTTGTCGAGGTCCAGGATTTGGAAGTGAAGACCAACACCGCTGTTACCGTCAATTTCGTGTTTGATCCAAATCGGCTTGCTGATCCGTTTCTGTTCGTACCAGCAGAGTACGGCACGTTGGTACGAACCCGGATCGTGGCCGTTGTGAGCCCAGAAGCGTTTGCCGGTGACAAAGTCGATTAGTCCATCGCCATTTATGTCAGCCAAGTGGATCGCATGCGTTTGGGAGTCCTCATCGTCGATCAGGTGTTGTTCCCAGCCGTCCGCCGTTTGTTCGGTCCAGGCAATGCCGTATGCGTGCGGACTGCTTCCCAATACATCGTTGTCACCGTCGCCGTCTAAATCAGCGACGCACAATTGGGCGCCACCGAAGAAAGCTTGCTTGTGGAACTGCCACGGTTCTTGAGTGGCCTTGCCGGGTCCTTGCCACCAGCCGTTGGGACTCAAGACATCCGTGATGCCATCGCCGTTGATGTCGCCTGTTCCCAGTCCGTGTCCGGCTCCTGGATCTTTTGGGCCGGCGATCATCTGGATCGTCCATGGCTCTGTGGGGTCGGCCGGAGGCTTGGCCATTGCGAATCGGCTGCCGCTCATGAACAACAACTCGCGGCGCCCGTCGCCATCAACGTCAGTGTAGGCGGGGCTTTCGTTGCCGGTCGCTTTAACGGCCAGATGCTTCTTCCACGTGCCGCCCGATTTGCCAGGATTTTCCAGCCAATGCGTGGTCTGGCCGGGGAATCCAACGACGATCAGGTCGAGCGCGCCGTCGCCGTTAATGTCGTCGTTAAAGCAAAGAAACGAATCGCTGTAACTGGCCAGTGGAAAAGCCTTGGGCTTGACGAACAGAGGTTGTATCTTCCAGTTTGGGCCGAGGTAGTTCTGGTTTCCCGTGGCAATGTCAAGTGTGCCGTCACCGTTGAAGTCGGCCACGCTGACGCCCTCACTACGAAACGCGGAATCAACCGTAATCTTCTTGAAGCGAACTGTCGTGACCGGCGGTGTAGCCAGCCGATACGCGCTGCGGATCTGCTCGATGATGTGGTTTTTGGTCAGAGTATCGGCGGATACCGAATGGGCATTGATCCATGCTTGTTCGGCGGCCGATGTTTGCGTTGTCGGCAGCGCGGTCAGTTGTGGGCTCTTGGCGTTCGTCTCGACGGTGATCGCCGTGATTCGCGGAATTGACGCAGGCGTTGGGTTGGCGACCAGTCGAATTGTTTCTAGCGGCTCGTCGCGCAGTGCCAGCGGTACATAGTACTGGAACGGATTGCCCGAGGAGTGAAGATGGATCGACGGCGCCGAACTTAACAGCTTGTTTTGATTGTCGAGTGTGAACCCGACCATCAAGGGCACGATGTCGACTGCGCCAGATTGGTAGTGCAGTTCGACGCCTCCACATATCTTCATGGGCCGAGCGAGGCCGACAGTACAGCCGAGCAAAAAGAGTTGTTTGGCGGTGAAGCCGCACGGAATTTCGACATGCCCCTTGTCTGGGATCAAGTTGTAAACTGCGGCATTGCGCCGAAACGGAATCCCGCCGCTCACGATTTCGTACCGCAGGGCCGCGTCGCGTTCACTCCGCCTCCAGAGTGCGGGCATCCCGCGGCTGAAGTCGACTGTCATCGCCGAGCCGGCATCGATTTTGCCGACTCCTAGCCAAGCAAAGGCACCGGTTCGGTTGCCGTCGTGCACTTCCACACGGACTTCCTTGCCCTTCAAGTCTTTCACTTCCCAGGTGCGTTCTTGGAGTACATCATTTCCGGGCGCTGCGGTTTTCTTGAGCACCTTGCCCTTGCGCGCATCGACCAACGCGATGAAGTTTGTTCCCGCTTTGCCTGCCTGGCCATCATGTCCCCGAATAGTGAATGTGATCGTATCATCCGAAATTGTGAAAGGCGGTGACGAGATGATACCGGTACCTCCCTCGCCCTGCCCCAGTGACGAAAGGTAGGGAACCACCTCCCGGTTCGCGCCGTCACGCTTGAGTATGGCCCATGTCGATTGTGCACTTGGTTGCGGGCACTTGAGTGCTTGGAAGCAATGTGAGTGGTTGCCTGGTTCCTGGCCCGGCGCTGGCAACGCAATCACGAGGCTCAAGAAAAGTATCGCGCAGCATGGCATCTTGTTCATGAGTGTATCCTCAGGCGGGAAACGAGCGGGAGGCAAACAACCAATATACCATGCCAGGCATGCCTAAGGTATGCGTAGGGTGGGTTCGTGCTCGCAAGGCAACGTAGGCCGGTGAATGGTCTTGTGACAATCATCCGTGGTATTGTCGGCGCCATCCGTGAGGGGCGAATCAGCCAGTGGTCTGTGAGCAGGTGCGAGAGTTGTTCACCGCCCGGTGTTTACTCGTCGTGCAAGAAAAAGGAAGAAAATGGAATTTTTCGTGAGGGGTTTCTTGGCCAAACCGTGATTGGCTTTATAGAGACGTCGTCATGCCAGGCTTGCAGAGGCGGTTGCCTGGAACGCCACCGCCGTGAGGCCTGGGGAGCGATCACAGCACCATACATGCTGTGGTAACTGTCGGTCGGAACTGGCACCGACGCGATGCGAGAGGGAAAGGCAATCATGTTTCCAGGTATTGATCCCAAAGTTGACATTGCGTTCAAAAAGGTATTTGGCACCGAGGCATGGCCGAACCTGACTATGTCGTTGATCAATGCGGTGCTCCAAGGGGGCCCGTTGCAGCCGCTGACGTGGCTAGAGTTATTGAATCCCTACACGGAGAAGATGGCGCCGGACGATAAGCTCTCGATCCTTGACGTCAAAGCAAGAGACGATCAGGGCCGTCTATTCAACATTGAGATGCAGATGGTGGCCAATAAGTCGCTGCCCGAACGGATTCTCTACTACTGGTCGAACCTCTACTCGCAGCAGTTGATGGTGGGCGAGGATTATCATCGTCTCCGACCCGCGATTTCGATCTGCTTTGTCAATGGAACGCTGTTTCCCGGCTTGGCCGGGTATCACCGGCGTTTTGGACTATTCGACGCCCGTTACCAGCTCAACTTCACAGATCGCCTGGCACTTCATGTGATTGAGATTCCCAACTTCGACCGGGAATTGATCGATTTGAGAAATCCCCTGGACTTGTGGCTGTATTTCTTCAAGAATGGAATAAAGCTGGATGCGGATGCACTCCCGCAGCCACTTGATACAGGGCCGTTGGACACCGGTGCAATCCGTCAGGCGATGGAGGTATTGAAGATGTTTTCCCAAAGCGAAATGGAACGTGAACTCTATGAAGGGCGTTTGAAAGTGGAGCGGGACAGGCTGACCGCGGAACGGGAAATGCAGGAAACCGAGCAATGCAGGCAGGAAACCGAGCAAATCAGGCAGGAAACCGAGCAAATCAGGCAGGAAATCGAGCAAATCAGGCAGGAAATCGAGCAAAGCAGGCTGGAAATCGAGCAAATGCGGCAGGAGGCGGAGCGGGATAAGGAGGCAGCGGAGCGGGAGCGTGACGAGACGATTCGGAATGCTTCGAAACTGGCCTTGGTGGGGCAGATTCAGCTTAGCCAACGTCTGTTGAAGCGTGATGTCACGGACTTCGCCCAGTTGCATGAACGCGATGAGAGCGCGTTAAGGGAATTGGCCGATCGGTTGGAGCGCGAACTGACGCGATCACCGTGAGGAGGGCGTGCACCGGTTCCGTTGCTGGATGTGCCGCGAGCTGTCAGCCACGCTTTGCCATCTGGCGTCAAACGCGACCGGGTTGAGGCCCGAGATTTGAGCGGTAGGACGTTTTGGGGGAATGAAACAGACCCTGCCGACGCGACGCGTGTTCTAGTGTGCCTGCACTCGCCCTTGACGGTGGCAGGCACGGCCACCGTTGTCTTAGGCGAGCTCGACACACCCTACTTGATGCTTTGCCAATCGACCACTTCGCCATCGTTGGCACTCATCAGATGCCATAGCGTTTTGGCGTCGATTGAGTCCGTGAATACACGCACGCTGCCGTCGCATAATACGCCGAGGAACATGTGACGATGGGCGCTAGAGAGTCCCTTCTTCGGGTCGGCCTCGGTGACGGGAAGGTCGTCCGGCTTGGTCCAGATGACGGCATTCTCGGGCGTGGCAGTGACCACCATCAGCGTGTTGGAGATACCGTCGCGGATGTCACGAAACGTCAACCCATCTTTCCCACCAAACACGGTGCCTTCACCGACCGGGGCCACATACGTTGTCATGCTCGGATTCAAATGCAGGTTGGGGTCGACGTAGGTCTTGGGAATGGTCCGAGCCAGTCTCATGTTGTGCTCGCTGTCCCACGGTTCGTCGAGCTTGAATTGGTCGAAGAGTGCCTTTTGATCGATATACGGCAGGATATGTACGCGCCAACTCAGCAGCGGTTTTCCTGCCGCATCGTAGGATGCCGCCGCCGGAAGGTGTTTGTTCACGTCGTGATAATTGTGCATGGCCAAGACGATCTGTTTTAGATTGTTCATCGATTGTGTGCGTTTCGCATTGAGCCGGGCGGCAAGAGTGTGGTCGGCGTTGCCAGCGAAGAGAAAACTGGCGCGATCGTCATTCCACCAGCGCCGCAACGGGCTCTTCATCAGGATGATCAATAGCCGGGGTGGGGCGAGTGGGCGAGGAAGTACCGTGACCGAGTAGCCATGCTTTGGCCTCCAACATCAGGCTCAACAGAGTTGGGACCAGGACCAAGGTGAACAGCGTGGAGACGACCAATCCACCGAGGACCACCGAGCCGAGGCCGCGGTAGAGTTCACTGCCAGCGCCGGGAAAGAGGACCAGCGGACAGAGTCCCAGCACGGTTGTGATCGTGGTCATCGAGATGGGCCGAATGCGCGATCGGACGCTCGCCAGGATCGACGCGTTGGGTGACATGTGGTCAAGCTTCATGTGGTTGATTGTCTGGTGGACAATCAAAATTGGGTTATTCACCACCGTTCCGATCAGGATGACGAACCCCAGCATGGTCAGCACATCAAGCTGTTGCGGCGTTGAGTAAGGAACAAACTTGAGGTACTGATTCAGCAGGCTCAAGCCCAGTAGTCCGCCAACCGCTCCGAGCGGGACGGTCAGGATGATCACCAACGGGTAGAGCCACGATTCAAATAACGCTGCCATGAGAAGATAAGTTACCAGCAGTGCCAGCAGGAAGTTCCAGCGGAGTGCCTTCCAGGTCGCTTCCAGTTTATCAGCCGTTCCTGCCAGATTGATCTGACATTCAGGTGGGATGTCACCCGATTCAAAGCCGGGTCGAATAATCTCTTCGTTGATGATGCGGATCGCCTGTTCGAGCGGCATTTCGATTGGCGGCGTTACCGAGATCGTGATCGCTCGTTCACGTTCACGGTGACGAATCTCTTCGGGCCCGCCAGCGAACTGGAGCGTGGCCAGGCCGTCAAGTCGTGTTAGATCACCCGAGGGCGTGGCGACTTCGAGGCTGCCGATGTCTTGCGTCCGCTCGGCGAACCGTTGGCTGCCCAGGATGGTCAGGTCGATCTTCTTGCCACCAACGAAGTAGTCCGAGGCGTAGGCTCCGTCGAGCAGCGCGTTGACGATGTACCCCAATTCAGCCGTCGAGACCCCCATGTCGGACGCTTGTTTCGTCTTACGCACCAGGTGAATTTCGGGACTATTCAGTTCCAGGCTTGGTTTCGGGAAAGCGCGTGCCGCATCACGCACAATTGTCGCGGTCCCTCGACTGTCGTCTTGCCGCAAGACGTTGTCCGATTCCACTACCTCGTCGATCGGTACTTCTTCGGTGACGACGACGACCTGAGGCACTTTTTCGAAGATCTTCTTGCCGACGTCGATCAACACTTCTAACTCCGGTCCCGTAATCTCGATATCGACGCTGCGCCCTGTTCCCAGGCCACGCGGGAAAAGACTAGCTTGCGATGTTCTGGTAATGACGCCGGGAGCATCGGCTGTCACTTCCTCGATCAGGTCCGCCAATTGGCTGGCGCGGCGCTCGTCGGCGGAGCGGAGCCCCACGAAGATCAATGCTCCACGGGCGTAGAAAAAGTAGTTGCTAATGGGAGGATACTTGAGTTCTTGTGATTTCGGATCATCAAGGTTCAAATCCCAATACGGCCGCAACTTCTGCTCCAGTTCGTTGCCGAACTCGAGCGATCGATCGATGCTGTAGCCGGGGGGAGGCAACATGATGGCGAAGACGAAGTTCCGGTTGCCGGGCGGCAGGTATTCGACCTGCGGCATCAGGATGTAACTCAATCCAATGGCCGTTCCGACGAACGAAACCACCGTGGCGAGACGAAGGAAGATGCTCTTTTGCAGGAATCGATTGATACCAACGACCAAGTTGATCGCACGCTGTCCCAACGCATCGAGTGGACGAAATATCGATCTGGACAAGAGTCTGAATGGCCATTTGAGACGAGCACTATTACGACGGCTATTGTCGCCACCATGCCTGCCGGGAGATTGCCGACCACGTAATAGTCGCGCTGCCGCCGATGGGATCACCGTGATCGAGACAATCAACGAGAGGCCGACTGCCGAGCTAATAGCCAACGCGATGTCTCGGAACAACTGTCCCGCTTCTTCTTCCACAAACAAGACGGGCAAGAAGACGGCGAGTGTCGTCAGTGTCGACGCGATGACCGCCCCCCAGACTTCTTTGGCGCCGCGCACTGCCGCAAGGAACGGATTGTCACCCATTTGTGCGTGCCGGTAGCAGTTCTCCAATACCACGACAGCATTGTCGACCAACATCCCCAGGGCGAAGGCGAGTCCCGCCAGGCTGATCACGTTCAAGGATCGGCCCATCAGGCTCAGCATCAGGAACGTGCCAATGATACTGGTCGGTATGGCCAGGGCGATGACCAGTGTTGCTCGGCCACTGCGCAGGAAAA
The DNA here is from genome assembly GCA_024277285.1 of Planctomycetota bacterium. The sequence goes on along the minus strand of JAJRVM010000360.1, from coordinate 38,861 downwards.
CCAAGAGCACCCCGATGGTCAGTAGGGCAGCCGCAATGATATTCCAAACGACTAGGTTAACTGCCGAATAGATGTAGTCGGTCTGGTCGTAGACTTGGACCAATTCAAGGCCACGGTCGCGGAGCAGATCCCGGTTAAGTGTGTCGCGCGCCTGACGCAGTCCTTCCATCACTTCCAAGACATTGGCGCCGGTTTCCCGCACCGCCGTGATCGACAGACTGCGAAAACCGAAGTACTTGGCAACCGAAGCCGATTTCTTGAATCCGAGTCGAATATCCGCCACATCACGCAGGTAGATTGACGCGCCGAATTGACCCTGGCTGACAATCACGTCCCCCACTTGTTCGGGGCTGCGAAAACGACCGAGCGTGCGGACGACGTAACGGCGTTTTCCTTCCCACAGGTCACCTGCCGAGATGTCACGATTTTCCTGCCGCAATGCGTTGCGGATATCGTAAATCGTCAGTTGCCGCGCGGCTAGTTTTTGCGGATCGACAATCACCTGCATTTCTTCTTCGCGACCCCCTCGAACATCGGAGTTCGAGACACCAGGGACGCGTTCGAAACGTGCTTTGATAAAGTCCTCGGCGAACGTCTGCAAATCTGGGGGAGAGATCCCTTCGGGAGGGAGCAGTATGGCGATACGTTGCTTGACGTCGGGATGCGCCTCGACCAGTGTTTTGAATCGTTGCGTTCGCAGGCCCGAATTGTGGGCGCGCCGCGCGGGTTCCAGCAGCTCCCTCAAGTCGGGGTGCGCCGCTTGAAAGTCGGCTACTTCCTGCGACGAAGCAACCCACGGGCGCAGGATGAAGTAGGCGATGGGACTCGCATTCGCGTCCGCCGTAGTGATGACCGGTTCGTCCGCATCTTCGGGGTACTCCGGAACTTGCTGCAAGCGGGAGTTGACTTTCACCAACGCTTCACTGAGGTCGGTGCCGACATTGAATTCCAGGCGGATTGTGCCACGCGAATCACGGCACTCGGCCGACATCTTCGTGACCCCCTCGACACTTTGTAGCTGTTCCTCCTGCTCCTGGACGATTTCACGCTCGATTTCACCAGGACTCGCACCCGGCCACCGCGTCCGAATCGAGATCTTGGGAATCGCGACTTCCGGAGTCAGTTGCATCGGCATGCGCATGAGTGCAATGAAGCCGAACAGCGCGACGATCAGTACGCCTACCGCCACTTTCACCGGATTGTTTACGAATGCTTCGATCAGCTGCATGGTATTCGCCGCATTTCAACCGAGTATTATTCGGAAGACAGTGCTACTCCGGACGTGAGCCGTTGGAGGTGGTTACGGTCGATCGTAAAGTGACGCGCTCGTTTCCTTCGGTAATCACAAGATCACCTGCTTGCAGTGGGAGCGATCCATCGGCGGCTACCGGACCGACCAATTGGACCCAGTCCTCGACTGATATGTCTGGATCAATCACGACGGCATGCGATCGAATGTCAGAGCCGCGCGCCGTGTTGGCATCATGTGGCGAATTGATCCGCCATACGGTGGGCGAGCGTCGATCGAGCACCAACGCGTCTTTGGGGATCATTACGGCGTTCTTGATGGTACGGACGGGGATTGTGACGCGCGCGAACATGCCCGGTTTGAGCATCACGGTGTTCGTGTGTGCGCTGCGCCGGTTCTGTACGCGGACTTTCACGGGAAATGTGCGTGATTGAAAGTCGGCTTTCGGGACGATCGCAATGACTTCGCCTTGAAACGATTCGTTCCGTAATGCCTCGACTGCGATGGCGGTTGTTTGCGTCCCTACCGCACTCTCGGTGCGGACCCGCAGTTCCGAAATCCGTGTCTCAAGGACCGGAATGATGATGTCGACTTCGTTGAGCTCGACCATCTCAACAATTGGCCCACCTTTGGTGACCCACTGTCCGATTTCCGTCTGCTCTTTCGTGATGTAGCCGTCAAACGGTGCCACGATCGTATGTTGATCGATCACGTCGCGCAGCTCGTTGATCGTTTCTTCTTGGACCTTGATGCGCGCTGCCGCCTGTGCGATCTTTGCAGGCCCGGTCTGTTCGGCCAGTTGCAGCGCACCGGCACGTTCGTCAAATATGTGAATTGCCGAATCAGCGGCCGACCGCAATTCGTCCAATTCGGCCGACGTCACCGGCGAACTACTACCTAGATTCTTCACACGGTCGTACTGTTCACTTGCGAATTGCTGCAATGCTTCTGCGGCCTCTTTGCGCGACTTGGCACGTTCGATCTCGATCGGCAACGCAACTCGCAAGTCTTCAAGTTGGTTTTGCAGCAGTGCTAATTCAGCTTCCGCTCCAGCCAATTGGATTTCGAGCTTCTTGGGCCGCAGCTGAGCAAGTTTGTCGCCCCGCTTAACGTAATCTCCCTCTCGCACATGGAAGGCAATCACTTGGCCCTCCACCGGACTGCCGACTAGACTGGTGCGCGTGGGTGCGACTGTACCGACAAACGTGTGCTGGATGACCACATCACGCTGTTGCACTTGCTTGGCCACAACATGCGCCGGTGGCTGTGTCGACAGTTTGTCCTGGGCGTGGAGCAGGGTCGCCACTAGTAATAGCGTTGTCGTGGCGCTCAGCGCGCAAGCTTGAGCGTGGCGTGGCCGAGTGGATTGGCGATAGGGCATGGACGCGATTTCCCGATCACGATGAACGTCGTTTGAGGTAGGATGCAAGCGTGGTCGATAAGCGTGGTCGATAAAATGGGAGTGGTGCGCGTGAGGTTGGCCGGCGAACACCAGGTCGAATCGGCCACGGTTCGACCTGGTGCTCCTGTTTGAGTGGCACTGGCTGAGCGAGCGTCCAGGAGCATTGCTATTACCTAACAACGCGAAACGCGAGCGGAGCCAGTGTTCGTGGCAACTCAGTGTTCGTGGCAACTCAGTGTTCGTGGCAACTCAAATACGCGCCAAGTGCAAGGGAATCACGACCACGCCGGCGAAGTTCAAGACGATTCAAACTCGCACGACTCCCAGGCGATCACGCTGATTCCCGCTCACTCAGGAGAATGCCACCCGTCAATTCGAGCCTGAATAAATACTGAAGCTCCCTCATTGTTAACCGAGATGCCGGATTAGTCTCGTGCCCGTTCCTAAGTTCCTAAAGACGCTACGCCAATAGTTTACCACGAATGCCGCTCCAATGCACCAAGCGTTCGCTTGGGCAGAGGCGGTTGCGAGAATGGAACGATCGGTGGCGGAACAAACCGCTTTCTGGTGTGCCTGCACTCGTCGTTGAATGGTTAAAGGAGGAGCGCGCTGTTGAATCGAATTCGGCCCGGAGGGGCGGTACAGCCCCTGCCGGTGCCGTGAGGCACCGGTGCGGGTCGAATAACGCGAAGTCTCGGAGGGGTGATACAGACGCGCCGGTATGTGTTGGCTCTTCGGGCCAGTGTTACAGCAAGCATTGCCAGTGTTACAGCAAGCATTGATCAGAATGACAAAGGTGAGGCGCAAACACTCTTGCCGGCGTGTGAATATTCATACGGTTTGTGGAGAGAGCCGCCTTGCAATGTTCCTGCGCAACCTTGGTGTGAACACCGCAAAATCGGCCCAGCGAGGCGTGTAACTCGGATTCACCGTGACGATTGCTTTGCAGCACGTAGTGCTTCGGTATAATCAGTGCGCAGCTTCCAGGTATCTGATGCGTTCGAGGAGATCGAGTCCGATTTGAGCAGTGCTGGTTTCACGGATGTGGAACTCGTGCGGCGCGATGAAGCAATGCAGTCGGTCGTCCGCGCGCGGCGGTGACCGTATTCGGCGTCGCCAGGATTCGGAGAACTGGCAGCCAAGAGGTGGTTCTGCTGAACTCTGGCGAGCTCAGCTACGGAAATCCTTACTGGAGTGATCACCGATGCGACGAACACACATTCTTGCAGCATTCTCCATCCTGGCGTTTGCCTTCATGCCTCTCGCGGTACATACGCCACTCAAAGGTGATGAGCCGCAAGGGTGGAAGACGATCGAGCAGCAGTTTCGGACGTTGCCGAAAGCGGCTCGACGCTATACCGGACCGCTTTTCTGGCTGCATGGCGACGAGAGTCCTGAGGTTTTGACAGAATATCTCAATAAGGTCTCGGAAGGAGGGCAAGGCTGTTTCACGGCCGAGTCACGGCCGCATAGCGATTGGTTGGGCGAAGGCTGGTATCGAGACCTCGATATCTGTCTGCAAGCCGCCAAACGGCTGGACTTAAAGATGTGGATCTTCGACGAACGCTGGTGGCCCAGTGGCGAAGTGGGCGGGAAGGTTCCACAGCAATATGGCAGCAAGTATGTGCGAGTTGCCGTGCACGATGCGCGCGGACCGAGCGATTTTGCCTTGCCGGCCTTGCCCGAGAATCTGGTAGCGGTGATTGCTGGGCCGCAGCAAAGCAGTGGCGTGGATGGCGACCGTTTGATTGACTTGACTGATCAGGTGACGAGCGGATCACTCAAGTGGAATGTGCCGCATGGTGCCTGGAAAGTGATGGTGTTTCACTGGCAATACAGCACCGGCCGCAACGGTCGTTTGCTGGTTGACGGAGCCAGTCAGGACGCCGTTGATTGGTATATCCGCACCGTCTATCAACCACATTTCGATCATCTCGGCGCCGAGTTCGGCAAGCAGATTGTCGGCTACTTCTACGACGAACCTGAAACGCTCGGTGATTGGGGAACCGAGGTCGTGCCGATGCTCAAGCAACGGGGCATCGATTGGAAGAAAGCCCTTGTTGCCTGGAAGTTGAAACTGGCTAATGAGGACCAGCAGGTCGCCGCCAAGTACCAGTATCAAGACGCCTTGGCCGAGGCCTGGGGAAAGACGCTCTACGGTGGTCTTGCCAAGTGGTGTCACGAGCACAACGTGCAGTCGATTGGCCACTTCCTGGAACATGCACACGACTACCTTAATCCCCGGTATTGTGGCGGCAACATGGTGCAACTGCAGAAGTACAGCGACATGGGCGCGATCGATGCGATCGGCCGACAATTCGTGCCGGGCCAGAAGGACGACTCGACCTACCAATCGCCGAAGCTGGGCAGCTCTATCTCGCACGCTTACGGCAAGAAGGACGATCTGGCAATGGTCGAGATCTTTGGCGCGCGTGGCCAAGATCTGTCCTACCCAGAGATGAAATGGTGGACCGACGTTATGCATGTGGCAGGTATCAACTTCCACATACCGCATTCGTTCAATCCTCGTTCCCCTTTTGACCGCGATTGCCCGCCCTACTTCTACAACCATGGATTCGAACCGAGATGGCCGTTGTTCCGAGTCTATGCGGACTATACAAGTCGCTTGACGCACCTGTTGACCGGTGGCCACCACGTTTGTCCGGTAGCACTGCTCTATTTGGGCAACAGTCACCATGTTGGCAAGTCGTTCACTCCCGAAGATATGACCACCGCCTTGCAGGACGCATTGTTCGATTGCGACTGGATCCCGTACGACGTTCTTGAAGATGACATGCGAGTTGAAGAACGGCAACTCTGCTTGCGCAAAGAGCGTTATCGCGTATTGGTGATGCCGGCGGTGGAAGTGATACCCTACGCGACGCTTGTGAAAGTCAAGCAGTTTTATGACGCGGGTGGCGTCGTGGTCGGCTACGGGATGCTGCCGTCGAAATCGGCGACGTTGGGCAAGACGTCTGACGATATTCGTCGAGTGGTTGCCGCCATTTGGGGCGAACCGGAGCAACCCGGGTTGCATCTCTGCCGTCACAATGAGGCTGGTGGGCGTTCTTATTACTTGCCGGCGAAACCTACGGCTCAGAATATTCAGCAAGTGTTGGTTGACGACGCCAACGTTCATCCGACTTTAGAAGTGCTTCAGGGCGAGACTGACGAGTGGTTACACGTACTGCATCGCGTCAAGGAAGGTCGCGACCTGTTTCTTGTCTGTAACGAGCAACATGAAGGCACGGCCAAGACGTTTCGCCTGCGCGTCCATGCGCAAGGAATTCCGGAGTGTTGGGACGCGATGCGCAATGAGATTCGGACGATTGAGTTTGATCGCGTGACGCAGTCGGTGGTGGATCTATCATTGACGTTGCAGCCTTTGGAGAGTGTTGTGTTGGTCTTCGCGCCACGGGCGACCGCTCGGCCGCCACGGCTGACACTTGGTCGGAACCCCGCGCGCACGCCGCTCAAGGTCAAACGATTGCCAAATGCTGTTCAGCAGACGAAAGTGCCGGTTGTCAAGACGAAAGAAGATCAACGTCTGGACATGAACGGTTGTTTCTGGGTCTGGTATCCTGGGGATGGCAATGCGATGAATGCTCCGCCCGGCATGCGGTGTTTTCGGCATGAGTTGGCGATTCCCGCAGGACGCAAAGTCATGGAAGCGAAGATCCGTTTGACCGCCGACAATTCCTACGCTTTGTTTGTCAATGGCAAGCAAACTGAGTCGGGTGGCAGCTTTCAGATCCTGAATGTGGCTGACTTGAAGAAACAGCTTCGTGCCGGTGCCAATGTGTTGGCCATCGTGGCCAGCAACGGAGCCGATTATCCAAACCCGGCCGGTGTGATCGGCCGTTACTTCATCGAGTTGGACAATGGCGATCGGATCACGGGCTGCATTGACACGTCATGGAAATGTGCCGACAAGGAGTCGCCTGGCTGGAAGCAAGCGGGCTTTGATGACGGAGCTTGGGTCGCGGCCAGGAGCGTTGTCCCCTATGGCGCTGCGCCCTGGGGGAAGATCGACGGATTAAAGATGCTGACGCTCTCGCCGGTGAAGGCGGACCCGTTTGTCGGCCAGTTCACGATTCCAGATGATTGGCTATCGGGCTCTTTGCGGATTCTCCTGGAGACGAAAACGATCACTCCAGAGAATGCCGCCGCCGTGCGCATCAATGGACAGTTCGTTGGTGGGTTCATTGGCAAGCCGAACCGGCTCGATATCACGGATCAGGTAAAGACCGGAATGAACCAGTTGAAGATCGAGCCTTTTGCGCCGAGTGATGTACGGATCGTAGCGTATTCATTGCCAGCCAAGAAGGAACGTTTGCCAGCCAGCTCCGAGGTGCCAAGAGACGCCGCGCGGTTATCTGTGCGGCTTGACTTGAATCGCGACGTCTATAGCAAGACTCGTTATAAGCACCCGCCGCAATTCGCTGTTTGGATCGAGTCTCCGGAAACGGGCGACATTCGTACGCTCTACGTCACCCAGAAATTGGGACGCGGCACTTGGAACGGCAAACCGACCGTTCCCGTGTCGTTGCCCTTTTGGGTGAGCCGCCACAACAAGCAAGCAGTGATCAAGGGGGATCCGACCCGTGAGCATCCGCTGGCCGATGCGATCACTCAGCCAACTCCCACCAGCCAGTTCAATGTGACTGCGGTGCTTCCGGTCGGTACGCAATGGCAGTGCTTTGTCGAAGTGAACGTCTCGGGCGATTTCAACGACGCTTTTCCCGCATCACGCACTGACGGCACGAAAGACCGTTATGGTAATGGGCAACCGTCATTGGTCTATTGCGCGACAGTCGAGACAAAACCGGGCAATGAGACATCATTCAGACTCCTTGGACGAACGAGCCAATGGATGCCGTCGTCCAAGATCGAAAACGACCTGGAAGGTGTCACAACTGCAAAGGAACTGTTCACAAAGATGCGGATAACCGTTGTTTCCCCGGAAGCAGACTGAGCTACTGTCAATTGTCGCAGCGTTTCATGCAACTCGCAAAGCCTAGGCTTCGTCTCAAAACTCGTATTTACCACCTTGCGTTTCGCGTAATCTGCTGAAAATGGCATGGCTTTGCCGCGCGAAAAGACGTTTTGAGACAAAGCCTAGTTCGCTGACTCAATGCGGTACAGATACTTGTCACTGCGCAGCAATACGGATCCACCAGGAAGCGGCACGGGGGACGCGTTGAAAAGCGATTCGTCATCATTGAGTTGAGTGTGGACGAGCAGTTCAAACTCAGGTTTCGCGGCAACGACGAAGATCCCCTTCTCGCGGCTCACGTAGTACAACCGCCCATTAGCCAGCAGTGGTGAAGCGTAGATCAAGCCGGGCGATGGGTCGAGACGTTGCTCGTACCGCAATTCGCCCGTCTTGGCATTGGCACAGTAGACGATGCCTCGTTTCTCGCTGGCCCAGTAAAGGTGACCATCGTGATATACGGGTGACGAAACATTTGAACCTTTGACCAGTTCCCAAACCCTGTGCGACTCGGTCACGTCTCCACTTCCGCCAGAACGGATCGCCACGGTCTTACTGCGTCGGCCGCCAATGGCGTACAGGATGCCATCCTGCACGACGATGCTGGGGCAGATGTAGTCGTCGATACCGTCGCAGTTCCAAAGCGGAGTGCCCTTGTCTGGGTTGAACGCCAATATCTTGCCTTGGATCGTGATCGCCAGTTCAGATTTGCCGTTGAGTGCTTTGTAGATGACCGGAGTGTTCCACGACTTGGTGATTCCCGACTGTCGCCACACTTCGCTACCATCGGACTTCTTCAACGCGATCAGATTGCCACTCTCGACGCTGGCGTTGATGATCACCAGATCGCCGTATAACACGGGCGAGTTGCCCGCGCCGAACGAATGCGTGTCGGAGCCGACGTTGGTGCGCCACAGTTCGCTTCCCTCATGGTCGAATGCGAGTACTCCGGTTGCGCCGAAGAAGACATAGATTCCCGTCTTGTCGACCGCCGGAGTGCTGGAGGCAAAGCCGTGCAAGCTGACCGCCCACGTCGTGAACGGGTTCTTCTTCGATGTGGTGGGAATCGTCTTCCCCCAGAGGATCGCGCCGTCGGTCGGGTTGATGCAAAGGAGATGGCGTTTCAAGTCGCTCTCTTTGCCGGGTGCGGTCTTGTCAATGCCGTATCCCGTAAAAGCAGTCAAGTAGATTCGATCTCCAAACAGCACGGGGCTGGACGCGCCGCGACCCGGCAGCGCCGTCTTCCAGGCAACGTTGCTCGAATCCCACGTCGCCGCAACGTTCGCTTCCGAAGTTCGTCCATAGTCGGAACCGCGGAACTGGGTCCATTCTTCACCGCCGGCGATCGATGCCGCGATCAGCAGGCCAACACATACCATCAACCGCGTCGGTTTACTAAGCATCAGGTTCTCTCCTGCAAAGGGGGATTCAGGTGGGGATTCGAGTGAGATGCGCATCAGCTGCCCATGCTACACGACCGTAGCGGGCCCCGCCAGATGCATCCGTTCGCCCGGCTGAAACCGAAGATAACTACCGGTTTTCAAGCCGTTTGTCAGGTATCCCCGTGCCACTGTGTGCTGAGACGATCGTTCTATCTCTTTTCCGCCCGGCACGACGCGCCTTGTTTCTATTGCACCGTCGCTCACTGCACGCAGTGTGAAACGCGGGGGCTGAGGCTGCCACTTCCACGCCACCAACAAGAACCCTGTGAGCTTGCTCGCGAGTGAAACAGTTTGGTCGGCTCGTGATAAGGACTAAAGAACAGTTCACGGCCGAGCAGAACTTGCTCAATCACACCGGCACGTGGCCGAGGCCAGATCTGCCCGGAGTTTGCTTCGGTCTCGGTGACGGGCCTCCTGAGATCGCGCTTTGCACTCGACCGGTGTCTTTCGGGCGTGTGCCGCCGGTAGCTGACCAAGTCATGGCTCGACTGGGGCAAGCCCAGTCGTGGCCTGTTGGCGGGTGTCTGGTTTCGATGCGGCTGCTTGCCCCTAGCGGTTGCGTGTTGAGCCAGAAGCGAGTTCCTGCGTGTGGCCGAAAGCAACTATCGGTCGGTGCGATGGCCTTTTGTTCCGAATTGACGCACGCCGCGCTCGCACGCAGGTAGACAGTTACCAAGTCGCAACGCAATCCATCAATCGCTATTCTTTGCCCACAATCTTCTTTGCCCTTTTTCTGCCGTCGCGCTCGTGGACGGCGTTCTGGTTGTCTTCCTTGGAGGGCAAAGAAAACGACGGGCAAAAATGTGATACTCGCGTCTTTTCCGGGCGTGGTGTGCTTGACCGCGCCTGCAAGGAGCTTGCCTGCGAAGCGAGCTCGACACACCCTGCACGCTACTCTTTGAGCTCCAGATCCAACATCGTAACCGGGCCGTCCTGCAGTTCCTTGTCCAGCCAGCGTTCGCCGTTCTTGGGGACTTGCAGTTCGATGACTTTTTGCTGGTAGCGCACTTTGCACTTGGTGCCACCGAGGCTCTTGATTGCTGCGGAAACCAGTTTGCCATCTTCCCATGTTATCGAGATCTTGAACTGCCCTCGCGCACGCAGGCCCGAGATGGAGCCTTTGGGCCAAGCGGTGGGCAATGCGGGCAATAGTTCAATTTCGCCGTTCTGGCTTTGCAGTAGCATCTCGGCAATGCCTGCCGTGCCGCCAAAATTGCCATCGATCTGGAACGGCGGGTGCGCATCGAACAGATTGGGAAAGGTGTTTCCGGCTAATGCTTCGATCAGCATCTTGTGGGCATGATCACCGTCGAGGAATCGAGCCCAGAAATTGATTTTCCACGCTTTGCTCCAGCCGGTGCCGCCATCGCCGCGGAAGATGAGCGATTGCTTGGCGGCGGCACACAGGTCGGGCGTGCCACGCGGCGTGATTTCACAACCGGGGTAGAGGATTCAGAAGCAGACGATTCAGAAGCAGACGGTCTGCTTTCATCCTCCCGAGCATCGTTCTGCAAAAAGGCCAACGGCGCGAAGAAGGAAAAACCAGAAAGGCCGGTTTCGACGCAGTGTGGCACGGCACTCCGCGCCGTGACGCAGCTGCTCGCGACGATCTAGTCTCTTCGACCCGCAGTTTGCTTTCGTCACGGCAACTGGAGAGAACAGACTGTCTGGTTTCGACTTGACGCGCGATACGGTCCGGTCTTGGCATGCCATGACGATAGTTCCCATGCTCGTTGTTTGTCGGTTCATTTCAACCTCTCGATCACCTTCGTGATGGATGCAACCGTGCCAGCAGCGCCACGGATGATGAGCATGGCAGTTCGCACTGCGAAAGAAGCCACGACAGTCACACACTGCCCGGTTCTCAGCGGCGCGCGACTACCGCCGATTTCTCCGGTTTCTTTGGTCGAATGCACCAGGCCGGTTCAACTGGCCATTGCTTCTGAACCCGCCCATGCGCGGGTCTTGTGATTGCTGCATCCCGCGCGTTTTACCGCTCGACGTATCGGCGATCAGTGCTTTAAAATCCCATATTGCGAGATGTGAGCGATTCAGACCGATAAGGATGCCGCATGAAAGGCGATTGCCGGTTGAGTTGAAACGACAGCCACGTGCAAAGCCTTTCAGTCGTAATTCTCGCACTAACGTACCGGTAGCCACTGACCAGATGCCTAGCCGCGATGTCCGCGAATAGAGTATGGTTACCAGCCATTGGCCATCGGGTGATATCGCTCCTGTGTACAGGAACGCTTTCGGATGTCCCGTTGGATTGTGTTTGCCAGAGCGGACTGCTTGAAGAATATCTTGGTCGAGCGACAACAGCGTCCAGTTTGGCCCATTCACGAGCAGAGCCATGGGATAGCGGCCACCACGGATGTCACGAAGTTGAGTACCGGATGGAACGTTCATCTCGCCGAGTTCGCGAAACTCTGTGTCCATGAGCAGTAGTTTCCAAGAACGTTTCGGGCGCACCTTGGGTATCATGATAACGGCCACTCGGCCTTCGCCTTCGACGTTGGCCAATAGAAGACTGCTTACGACTTGGTACGGGCCTTTGGCAAACCGGCCAACGACCTTCACGGGCTCTTTGAGCGCGACGCAAGACAGCGCAAAACGGTCATCGGGCGGGTGGCGCATACACATGAAAGACAAGTCATCTGAGATCCATGTGTCTTGGCCATCGCCCGACCATTCCATCGCACCGGTGCTGTGTGGTTGGACCAGACATGCGACCTCTCCATTGGCGACGTGATACGCCACGAATGCCCCATCTTTGCGCACCCCAGCAACGTGCTCGGCATCACGCATGACCCGCAACCATCGGTGGTCCCCAAGGGCGAGCGACGAACGTACCGTTTCAGTCTTCAGGTCGATAATCTTAATCTGCGCAGGTCCAGCGCGGTGCGAATCTTTGATGTTTGTGGCCGTTTCCACTGTGACCAACGCGTCTCCATCACGAGTTGCCCGCCTGACAATGGATACATAGTTACCATCCGCGCTGGTGCCTGTGCGTGGCGGCGTGTGGATATAGAGAGGTTCATTCGCCAAAGTTGTCGAAACACTTAGGAAAACGGACAAGAATGTCACAGCCACATTGCCAGCCAAAACTGTTGTTCGGGATTGATGTCTCATCTTTCAGCCTCGAGGTCTTGTCGCTTGCACGTGGTTTTAATCGCAAGTTTTCCTCATGAGTGCCACGGCAAGAGAAAGCTGCGGTTCCGGGCATTGCGCGTTCTTGTCGTCGTTTGCCGAAAAGAACCTGCGTTTGCCGTCGTAACACTCCACGGAAACCACGTCCGTGAACTCCAACTCCGCGAGAATAGCCTGCAGGATATGCCAAAGGTGAAACCGGCGGCGGGTGGCCTCTCGATCATTCAATGTCGCAACGAACCGAGAGGCCACGCCTCCGTTCCAAACTATCTGATGTCATTGCCTATCCAGAGCAATCATACCTACCAAAACTAAATGTACCGGATGATACTCGCACGATACCTGACCCACCAGGCAGACTATTATCCTTGAACAACTCTTGAGGGACCTCCGTGTAATAGTTGCACTCGGCGTCGCAACTGCCTTGCGGATAATAGTGCACCGTTTGCCGATTTACCCATTGGATAGGCGTACCACCTATTGGTGGGCTTTTTTCCTGAACTTGAAAAGACTGTCGCCGCCCACTTGTCGGCAAATGGCAGGCCATCGCGCAAGGCGTATTCAATGTTAATGTCAAATACGTCTTGGCTACGCACCATTGTTCGGAATCGTATTGGCAGAGACTCAGCGTCGGGCGCGAGTGTCAGCAGCACGCGCTGTCGCGAGTCGGAGCAACGGAGCTCGATATCAACGTGACCATCCTTCGCCCCTTGCTGGTTGTCTACCAACGTCCAACGTTTACCGCTCGCTAGCTGCTTGTAGTTGGGCAGTTCCAATGGCTTCGCACTTGCCACTAACACAATAACCCCGCTATTGAACCACAACGGCAGCGTCTCCATTTCATATAGCGTTTCGACGGCGCTAGCCATCGTGTGGACGCGGATTTGGGGTTCCTGCTCCAGGTCTGGATACAAGGTTTGAACCACGGCTCGGTTTCCAGCGATGTCGAAGAAGCACTCCCGTTCCATACGTTCAAATCGTCTCAACTCAACCTGCCACAAGTACAGCGACTTGCGAACCCATGCTTTTCGTTCCGTGAAATCGAGCTTCCATACTAGCTCCATTGGCCGGCGACGGACTCTCAGGTAGGCGGACGGATCGGGGAGCCCCACAAAGAAGGCGGGTGTCACAATGTCGTTTCCTTCCAGGCGATACTCGGCGGTTTGGATTTTGGCGTACCGAGTCTTCCAGCCCGTAATAATCTCCGTTCGTTTCGCGTCAGCCGTGTTGCCGTCTGGCAGCACGGTCGTCGTAAGCAGCAGCAATAGGACCATCTGGTCATTCTCCCGTTTCAGATGGCGCACGGAGCGCGAAGAACCGGAGCGGCAGGACTCGCGAATCCTTGGAACCATCGGCCAGTTCGGCATTGGCCGTTAGGTTCACGACAATGTCGCCCTCGACCTTGGGCAGCATCGTGTATCGAAACCTCCAGACCCTATCCTCCATGTCTTCCGGCACTACTTCGATCGAGTAACCTTCGTCCGCAGTCGCGCCGGTGATGTGCGCGCTGCACACAGGTGCTCCAATGCCATGGACGGATGTGGTCCACTGGATGGCCTGTCCAGGTTCCACGATCCGTGGTGGCATCTGATCGATAACGACACGGAGACCGGAATCGATACCTCGAACTGAACAGGGGTCGTCATGAGCAGGTCCGGTGAGTCAGGTATCGAGAAGCGCCTTGCGAACATGGCAGAGTATTGGTCGATCCAGCGCCGATGGCGCCCCAGGACCAACAGCACTCGACCCGATCTCGCGTTGGCGCGGTTCTTGCGATTCCACATCAATGCCTGCCGACCCAGATACTCGACGCAAGATGGACAGTCCGCCCGGATCGCGGTCACTCGCCACGTTCCCTCGTGCAACTCCGGGGGCAGCACCCGGCGGAAGGCCGCGGCGGAAAGTTCGCGTTCGACCCATTGGTTCAACGGGCTGGATTCGGCCAAAGCACCGATCAGGAACGCGCCGATCGCCGCACAGCCCACGGGCAGCCACATTCGTCTTTGGAACACCAGTAAGTTTGAAAGCAGGACGCCAGTGAAGAGCAACAGGGCGATCAGGAATCGGTCGCCGGGCGACACATGATGCTCACCGAAGCATGCGCAACGGGTTGCCAGTACAATGCTGACAGATGAAGCGCCCACAAAAGAAGCGGACAGGATGGTACAGCCAACGCGTCCCAGACGAAGCCGCGGCAGGAACAACAGCAGGCAGGCCAAAACGAACTCGGCTACTGCGATAGCGAGTAACCACCAAACGATTCCGCGAGGTAGCTCCCCCCCCCTGTAAGGACCGTTATCTTGAGCAGGGAGGTTACGACAAGGATCAGCGAACAGCCGGCCCGCAGGGCCAGATCGCCGATTGCCAGCGGCAACGAAGAGCCGTTGAGAATGCCCACTTGATAGCGCCCCATGATTTGCCCCCCCCAGGTCAAGCAGCTTCAACGCTATGCCCATGCGTGAACTGTGGATGACACAAGTTGTCCTTTTTGTAGCAATACCGAAAACGGTTGTCAAGTGTTTTCGAACTCGACGGAGACAAGAGGGCATGACATACTCCTTCCGTGATAATTGCGACACATGGCCCAATCCTCCGCGCACGGGAGATGTGCTCCCCATAAGAGAGTTGTCAAATTGGAGTCACACGAGGCAACCGTGATTGCCCGCCCGCCGTGTACACCCGCATCTTACCGGCTCACCTGTGCCCCGAACGATCTGCTGTTCTGGGGTGGAAAGAGAGAAAAAGAACAAGAAATGCTCCAGACTAGGGGTTTGCGATGACATACGTATGTCATCGCACTGTCCATTTTCGGAAACCGGCGGTCGAATGGGAGGCGACTAGTCGTCCGAGAGGGATGGGGCGCAACGGTTGGAGGCGGCTCAGTGTATGGCTCGGAGCAGAAACTCAGAGCAGACTGTCTGCTTCCTCAGTATGCCATCCGAGAGCAACACTACGGGGTGAGCAATCCGTACGTGCGTGTCTAGTTCTTGAAACGCTTGGGAGCCCGTGCAATACGCTGCTCCATTTCGCGAACAATCTCGCGGATTTCCAGCAAGTCACTTGCCGCAACGTATTGTGAAAGGACGTCTAACAGCGCCGGCAAGTCTGGTTGGTGGTCGCGGATGAGCATTACCAAGTCCCGCTCGTAGGATTCTACGCGGTCGAATTGACCTTGACGATACATCGCTGGCAGAGCGAACGATTTTAGCAGGAACAAGCCTTCAACAGAGGCGCACCGTATTTCGCGTTCGACGAAACGGCATGATGCTGCATAGTCTCGCCGCACGCGATCAAAAAATTCATTGTTGGTAAACAGGAAATCGACTTGCAGGCTACCGAACCGCCCCCGCGCGAAGTCCGCGTTTCGATCCTCGATCTCGATTTCGGACAGCTTCTCCAACGCATCTGCATCAATGATGAGGTCGATATCTTGAGTGTTCCGCCCTTCGACATATACGAGCATGGCGATGCCACCCACCAGCAGATAGTCGATTGCGCGCTGCTCCAGAACTGCGAAAAGACGACGTATCGCATGAACGAGTTCTTGTGCATCCATCGCGTGCAAGGCCTCGGAGTTTCTTGGATCAAAAACGATTCCGTGCAAAATGACTTCGCTGATATTGACCAGATGCACACCCATAGTCATTCCCACGCAAGCAGCTCACGGTTCGAGTTGTTGGTCTCGGCTTTGTCTCTAAACGTCCTTTCACGCAGCCAAGTGACACGTTTTTCCGGCAGTTACGCAGAGTAGCAGAGGGGGGGCACTTCCGAGCCTTGAGACGAAGCCTAGGTTGATTATACCGTGGATTGTCCATGTGGATAGGGATTTCTGGACGAGTTACGGCCCATGCCACAGCAAAGGAGATGTCGTTTCAAGTCGCTCTCTTTGCCGGGTGCTGTTTTTCAGCGTGTGGAGATTGCAGCCGGAAAGTCATGGTCTGTTGGCATCGTCCAGCCAGCGTTCGCCGTTCTTGGGGACTTGCAGTTCGATGACTTTTTGCTGGTAGCGCACTTTGCACTTGGTGCCACCGAGGCTCTTGAGTGCCGCGGAAACCAGTTTGCCATCTTTCCATGTTATCGAGATCTTGAACTACCCTCGCGCACGCAGGCCCGAGATGGAGCCTTTGGGCCATTGCTGGCGCGAACTCGACACGCCCTACTCCATGGAAACAACTTGTTCGCGTTCAATGCTAAACTCTTTGTCGAACAGTCGCACTCTCTGGTCGCCGAATCCGTGGTAGATGCGCACCTGTTGCGAATCGTGGATCGGTTTGCCGTCTAGGCTCTGGGCCGTAAACAGAGTGGGAGACGCGTAATCGATTCCGTTGTAGCGCATAGCACAAAAAGCAATGAAGTAGGGTCCCTCGATGATGAACCCATAGGGCGGTACCGAATTATCGCCGAGCCGAGCTGGTTTCTTGTAGGCGACCGTGATCGTAGTGTCGCTGAATCGGGTTTGTTGGACCAGTCGGTCGGGAGTTAAGAACTGATGGTCGTCAAGCGGCAATTCGGCGGTGAGTCGATTCAACGGACTGAGTACTTCCCAGACGTTCTTGATCACGCGATCGGTGGGGCAGAGCTGCTTGGCCCAGCCGTTATCGGCGCGCGACCAAAGCTCCTTGGGGAGCGTATCGAGAGGTTCAGCCGCCGATTCTTGGGTTACCGAACCTTCTTGACCGATCGCAATCGCTCCTACATTGTATCGTTGGCGCTGTCGTGTCGTCGTCGCCAAGACCACTCGATTGCTGCCTTCCAGCATGCCGACGTTGATCTCTGCCCGGCCGGTGAATGTTTTTGGGATGTCGACGGTATAAGGGCCATCTTCAATTACTTTGCCTAGTGTCCAGCTGGAGGTCGGAGTTGTCGGGAGATGGTCGTTCTGAAACGCGATCTTCTCAGCGTGGTCGACTGAATCATTTGTGAAATGGACAAAGACGCGATAGTCCGTCGTGATCGCTTTGGTTGTTCTCCAACGATAGGTGATCTCACAACGTCTGGGGCTGATCTGCCGGACCGTTGGTTCGAGCGGCACGATCGGAACTCTTTTGTCCTGAGGGACGGTCCAGTACTTGTGGGTTCCAAATCGAGGCAGGAACATCTCGGCAAACAGGATATGGTCAGCCACTTTCTTCTCATTGCCCGGGCCGATTCGATTTCCCTGATGTGTCATGATTTGTACGCAATCGCTGTAGACGATCGGAAACAGCGGAATGACTTTGCCCGGAGGCGAATCAGTTTGATGGCCGAAGATCCCTTCCAGGTAGTCGGCGCAGGGGACGGCCCACTCACGCCCCTCCTCGCTGCCAAAGAGTCCGAAATACTGTTTGGCTAGCAAGCAGAGCTTGATTTTCCAAATCATGTCATTGCGGCGCGTCATCGGGTGTGCCGGGTCTTCACACGTGACCAACGGCCAGGCAAATACGGTGTCAATGAAGTAGATCGTTGGTTGAAATAGCTTGGCGATCGCCGGCAGATTGGTTTCCTTGCGCGCGGCAAGTTCCACCTGTTTAATGGCACACACTTGCCACGCCTGACCACCAGCCCAGTTGCCTCCCTTGCGAGCCACTCCCAGGGAGTCTTTGTTTAGCCATTGCTGACCCCATGAAGGCGCGTCTTCGTACATGTCCTGGTAGTTGTCGTGCAGTCCGAACAGATAGCCACAGTCACGAATCTGTTTGCTGGCTGTTACCAGGCCTTCGGTCCCGCCGCATTCAGGAGCGGGTGGCAGGACATCCGGGTGTCGCACGTCGTAGCCGCCATTGATCCAGCCAGCCAATACCACGTAAGCTCGGTCGATCTTCAGATCGTTGCGCCAATGCTCGGCGCAGGCAGCCACTTCGTCGAACGTGAAGTGCAGGTGCACTTGTTCTCGGTCGCTGTTGTTAAACCTCGAGCCGGGCATGATGCGCGTGAGCAGGAACGGTTTGAAGTCGGCGGCGCCAAAGATCTTGTCAACACTGGGAAAAAACTTGCGTTTGTCAGACCAGGTCCGCCGCCAGCCAGCGGCGCGCGCGACCTGCCGATACGCCTTGGCAATCTCGACATAGCTGCCGTTGCCAAGTGGATGGATCAGGCACGCGTTGGCGTCGCCGTCCATTTCGAGCGACATGGCGCGAGCACGGCGGCCAGGCACCAGCGGCAAGTCGGTCCACGTCGTGTGGATGGTCAGGCGTGAATCAACGTTTTGCCAGCTGACCAGCAGCGCGGAACCTTGTTTGGTCACACCGCACATGGCCATCGAGAGATTGTTGTAGGTTGTGTAGACCTGATTGCTCGGCAAGCCACTCTGCGCAGACAACTCGATGCCCAGACGATGCGGTATGTAGTAAGAACCTTGGTCCGCTTCGGTGACCTGAAACGCCGCGTCAAGCAACCGGACCGAGGTGACTTTCCATGGACCTGAGGCACGCGTTGCGTAAGCTAGTTGCAAGGCACCGGTGTTACCAATAGGTACCACCGTCAATAACAGACTGATGCCCGTCCCTCGGCCGTCAACTTTGGGTTGTGCCACCAGTCGCATGCTGCGTGGCGTTGAAATCACGTTGTCAAATCGGTCAATGTCCCAGAACGCGTGCCGATCGCCGTTGCGCAAGTAGACGCGTCCGAAACGAGGTTGTGTCAAGTTCGACGTCCAGAGTACTTTGGTCGCCTTGTCTTGCAGTGCCCATGCTCCGGAATTGCGATCGACGCCAAATGACCAGTTGCGTGTGTCGAGTTGTTTCAAGTGGGCGGGGGCAATTCGATGAGCAAGTGCAGCGCGACGTGTGGCGATTTCCTCCTCCGCCAAGGGCTTGGGGCCGAGCCTGTCGGCAGGTGTCGCTGTCGCCGAGACACGAATCGTTGCACGCCAATACGTATCTAGCAAACGGCCTTGCTTGCCCTGGTGGTCGTACACGCCAATGTGGATGAAGTACTCGCCTTCCGCCGTGTCGGCGGGGATCGTCAAGGAATGTGGGCCATCGACGACTAGCTTGCCCGGTTGCCATTGTGTGGTCGGATCGGCAGGCGGATGGTCAGCGTGGATGACAATGTTCTCACAGCTTTTCTTGGGCGCTTCGAAGTGCGTGAAGACCATGTACTCGCGTTGGCTCGGCGCAGTACCGTTGTTGCGAAACGTGAGCGTATACGAGATCGGATCGCCCGGCCGCACTTCGGTTGCGGCGAGCGTCACAGTGACCAGGTCGGGATGGAATCCCGTTGGCGATTTCGCATGAGGCGATTTCGCGGTGGCCGGTGAGGCGATCGAGATCCATACAAGCAGCATGGCCCAGGCGGTCAAGGTCTGAATAGTGTGACGCATGGCAAGCGATTCTCTCGCGAGGTTCTTGGTGTGTCGGAATGGGAGCGGCAGGGAGTGAAGTTGCGGCGTATGGACGGCAATTCAAATTGTACCAACTATCGCGCCCCCTGTGGTCCGGGATTCTTACGGTCGCTCTGGTAGCACGACTTTACGGAATCGACGACAATGGCAGGGGACGATCGTGGGTAGTTTGAAATGTGAAGTGTTGGCAGAAAGAAAATGATGCGATCCGGTGACGATTCCGACCTCGAAAAGCGAATCATCTCCCTGGAAGAAGGGATGATGCATGCCGAGCGTTTGCTAGCAGATTTCAATCAGGTGCTCTGCACTGTCCAGGAACGATTGGACGATCAATCACGGCAGCTGAAAGCGATGCAGGTGGCTTTCGAGCGTCAGAAGACGGATGAGGATGAAGAACGGTCATTCGAGGACGAACGACCGCCTCACTATTGACGTGAAGATGTGACGCTAAGGGGGCATGAGAAAAGGGCCTCAGCCTGCCTGGGCAACTCTACCAATCTGGTCGCCACGTAACCGTTCAAGAGAATCTAGGCGAAAGATCAAACGAACCGCGAAATGTCGAATATCGAACAAGGGGTAATGAATGATCAACGGGTAAGAAAGACTGATACTGATCGCCACATTCGTGACCACCATCACCACCGTCGACTTAAGCCCGCAGACACACCAGAAGCGTTCACGTCTTCCTTCGACATTCTGCGGTTCCTTGTTCGATATTCTGCGGTTCTCTTCCCTCGTTAGGCCAAAACTGCGTGAACGGTTACGACAACACCATCCGCGTGGCGCTTACGCTATTCTACCAGCGAGTAGAGTGCGCCGCGGTCGTGTTTGATCTTTCCCTGCTTCGCCAGTTCCTGCCAAACCGCATCGGAAAACTGATTCGGAGGTGTAATGGCAATGATGCCCGATTGGCGGCCGGACGAAGTGGGACCATATCCCATCCGCGACTCGTCGTCTAATCGCATGAGTTTCAAGCGTTTGCGGAACGCTTTCATGGCCAAGCGAAGCTCTTCTTTTGACGGCGTTTCCGGTGTGGGATTTGTTTCTGGCTCGGTCATGACCAGCTCCTTTCGGGGCTCGAAAATGCGGCAGGGTTATCTTCTCCAGGTCGGCTTCTTGTGTCTGGAGCGTGGGTGACGAGTTGTCTGCTGTTTCTTTTCAGTTTCTTCGAGGCTCGCACCAGGAATCTTGTCGATCAACTCAACCAATTTGGCGCGCAAGCGAGACGGTTGTTCGCGTTTCGTGACTTCGTGTTTGGTGGCACTATCGTCGTTCTGCTCGCCGACGTCATCCCGTTTTCGATCGGTGCGCGGTTCGAGCTCGTACATGACCGGTTGCCCTGCTTTGATCTCTGGCGGTGGCGCGCATGCACCCAGCGCCGAGACATGGAAGAAGACATCGGCGCCCAGGTCCGGTCGGATGAACCCGAACCCCTTGTCTGGAAAGAACTGTACTACGGTACCGTAACGCATCAAACGGTCTCAACTTTCTTTGTCAGCCTATCTGGACAGCACCACTTTGCGATCGCAACTTTTCGTAAGTAACGAATTCGTAACAGTTTACCCAAATGAAGTTGAACGTGCATTGAGGTTTGGTTGGCTGTGGGTCGACCCCCACCGCCTTGTGCGGTGGGTGAAGAAGTTTATTGGGCTAGAAACGACGCCTTCCCCCCCGCCGAAGGCGGTGAGGGAGAAGGGGGAGTTGTTGGGATCGGCGTCTTAGCTGGCAAAACTCGTTCACCCACGGGGCAAGCCCGTAGGGGTCCCTGACTTAGTCAAACGCCGCAATCGGCTAAACAGATACGCGAATCCCAAAACACATTCTCACGGTTTGCCGGCATTGCCGTTGCGCGGGGGACGCGACATCAACTCTTCGATGATCTGCGCCATTCTCTGATTCGTAACCTTGGGTTGGACCAAGTGGTGTTTGGGGTTATCGACTTTCGGATTCCAGACGACCTTCCCGTCGGGGGCGCGTTACACTCGGCCAGTATCCTTAACGGTAAACAATTCAGGCCGGATCAGCGCTAGCACGGCAACTTGATCCCAGCTTGAGCGACCGTTGGTCAACGCGTCGTTCCAAAGTCGATAAGCTTCACGCACTGGATTGTTTTTGGGAGTTTTAGGCAGCAGGCGATTGCCGGTCTTGATATCCGCGCCGCTGGGTGAGATGAAAAACGGCGTAGGCCAGTTCGCCAGCAATTCTTTGGAGTAGGCCAACATTCCCATTGCTCGAAAATTCCAGCCACCCATTCCCATGGCGACCCATCGGTCCACTTTAGCTTTCACCAGTTCCGCACCACGTGGATCGCGCATCAGGTGTACCAAGCCGTGCGGGTGTCCAACAGTGACAATGGTGACGCTGCCGTCTGGTTGCGATTCCAGTAGTTTTCGATAGGCCGAAACCAGTTCGGGCGCCTTGTTCACGGTGTCGTGTCCGAACCGTTTCGTCGCCGTCGCGATCGTCTTGGTATAGGAGTCTTGTGGGTCGCCAACGTCGGTACCCTTGTATTGGCCCAAGGGCAAGTCGCCACGTCCATAGTACGTGTTGATCGCATCGCAGGTGCCAACTCCGTAGCGGTTCTTACCGCTGCTGAAGATGACCCCCAGGATACGGACCTCGCCAGCGTCGGCTAGCGCGTTGAGGATCGCCAACGCGCCGGCGTCGTCGCAGTCCGAGCCCATGTCGGTATCAAAGATCACGGTCGGCACGTCGCGGTCAGCGGCGGTTGCTATGGCGGTTAGTGTGCCGCTGAACAACGTAACGCCGAGCACCGCAGCGGTCATGGCCCGAATCGAGCGATATGAGTAGTTTTGAAACATCTTCGTTTTGTTCTCCCGTCACGCCGTTGCGTCAAGCCCGCCGCTGCGTCCAGCACCCGCTGCGTCTAGCACACTGTCCTCAATGAGCAGGACGGTTGAAGACGGTATTGACCACCATATAGAAAGGATTATACCAACGTTAGCCACGTCGGCACCAGACGCCCAACGATTCTGAAGTGCGAGTTTGATAGGGACATGATGCCCACATCGGCGATTGTGACGTGCCGGCCGCTACTTCTTCTCAATTGCGGCGATCAGTTTTTCCATCATGACATCGAGGCGTTGCCGTGACAGTTTAGCATTGATCTTATTGCTCAACGCATGGCACATGCTAACGAAAAAGGGTTGACCAGGAATGTTGATCCTGGCCAACCCTCGTTGTTTCTGCACGTCAATCACCCGAAAGAGCCGCTCTCTCCGTTGACACTGTGAGTGTTCCGAGCGCGTGTAACTCAGGCGTTTCAGCTAAGCCGATAACCTATCGGCAACCGCCGCTGCCTCACGAGCTACCTGACGAATAGGAGTAGGGTACGTCGGAAGGCGTGTAGTTGACCGTCGTCTTCGCTTCGTGCGCTGCCTTGGCCACTTCGCGGCCCCTGGCGATTTCGCGGTCTAGAAACGCGCGGATTTCGTTTTGCGATGGAGTGCCTGAGATGTGCGTTCGCCGCCACAGTTTTCCAACGGGCGTGTACAGCACCAATTGAGGAAGCGAACCGCTCCGCAGCATTTGGTTGGACAGGCTGGAGTTGGTGCTGGAATCGACGATCGTGAAGACAACGCCGTCCATTGCGCCATTGCGTTTCAGTTCCGGCACCGTCTTCTCTTTCATCAAACGGTAATCAGAATTCTGAGCCGGTCCCACAAGCACCAAAAGTGGCTTGCCAGCCTTGTCCGCCTTGTTGTATGCCTCCTGGTATTCGCTTCCGCTTGTCGCAACCAACGCGACCTGCAAGATCGTGGCAGTAGTAAGTCCGAGCATGCTTTGTCCTCCTAGCAAAATTTCTAAAGTTACTTCGCGTTCCTGTGTTGTTTGACTCATCTAAACCCGAGATGGGTTCCGGCACTCGATCGCCGTGATGAGCTGGGTCAACTTCGCGGCACTCGCTCTCTTCCTGACGACATCAAACCAATTTCCTTACCTGTTGTGTGGGTGCTTTGCGGTGGGTTTGACGGTGGCGATGAGTGGGTTAGGTGCGTGGTGTGATCCGGTTAGAGGCTTATGAGTATATGCAGGAAGTTTGACGATGTCAGGTGCCCAGCATCATTTCGTCGAGAATTGGTTCGACTTGGGGGGAGTCGCCGAGAGCGGGCGAGGGGGGACGCATGGTGGCGCGATGGGGCGAGATTTTCTTGCGTTTGTCAACATGTTCTCAACACTGCTTAGTTCAGGGTGGCAGCATGTGCCACGCGTGCTTTGCTAGCACCTCTCTCGTGGCACAAGACGTTTGTCCAGCTTTGTTTGCCGCGAGCAATTCGCTCCGATCAAACGAGTTGGATCACACCTTCTTGTCACTTGGGCAGGCCAGCCTGAGCTTGCAGCGCGCCCCTCCTTGGTTCATGAAGGTTGATGGAGAACACCGATTCTGCCTACCCCCTGACTTCTGGATTTGATGTTCCATCGTGGGGGGCGGCGGCGGCTTGTTGGCCGTGTCGGGCGAACTCGTGGCGCTCGTATCTGAGCGACTGACGTGGAGTTAGACGACACGTGCTGGCGGTATTCGATCGTGTACGGCTATGCCGTATAGTCTCAAGGAAACCAGAACAGTCTCTTCGAGGGAATTGTTCATCGCGTTGGTCAGCGGTCGCTCTTCTGTGCGCCGGGCCGTCGTGGTGGACTCGCCGTTGCCACGATCCCCGCAGCGGTCAGCGGAATAACGATGAACGCAAGCAGCGCTAAGGTGTAGGATCCGAATCGATCGATCGAGAAGGCGAACGGCAGCGGGCCGATGGCGGCGGCCAGGATCATGACCGACATGGCAACGCCGCGAATTCCACCCTGGTGCGTGCGACCGTAGTAGTTCAGCCAGATGACATTTCCGGCACTGCGCAACAGTGCGCCCTGGAGGCCGATTAGCACGGCATACAGAATTGCCAGTTGCGGGACTGGCATCAGGAGAATGACTGCCGACGCGCCGGCCAGGAACAGCATAGCGAGGCTCAATAGGCGACGCCCGGCAACGCGATCGGTCAGCCAACCTGCCGGTAGCGAGCAGACGGTTGCGACCATGGCCTGCAACGAGATTAAGCCCAAGGCGGCAACGGCTGACACATCGCGCGTTCCCAGGAGGGCAACTTGATGGAACATCAGCCCCGTGATGATCATGCCGGAGGTGGCGGGAACCGACAGCAGTTTCCAGAACGTCACGTCACGCAGCACTTCATTGACGGTCCACGAATGCTCGGTCGGCAGGTATTCGCGTCCGCCTCGAGCAAGATCGTTGGGTGACGCGAGTGCTGATTCGTCTTCGGGAGGTAGTCCATCGGGATGCAGGCCGATATCTTCGGGACGGTCACGTAGTAGAAAGATAGAAGGCAAGACCAGCACGCACCATACCGTTGCTCCCAAAATAGCCCACGCCGTTTGCCAGCCGAAATGAGCAATTAACAGCCCATTGATCACCGGAAAACTCATCACCGACAAACTACTGCCCAGGCCCGAAACCGCAGTGGCCAGTCCACGCCGCCGTGCAAACCATTCGCCAATGATCCACATCGCCGTCAAGGTCAATGCACCCTGGCCCAAGCTGCGAATCAAGCTGAAGCCGAGGTAGAGGCCGGGCAGCGTATCGGTGCGCGACATCCACCAACAAGCCAGTCCTAGCAGTGTGGCAATTGTCGGTAATACACGTCGCGCACCACATCGATCGACCAAGCGTCCCACCAGCGGTAAGCAGAGACCGCTGATGAGCGTGGCGACGGAGTAGGCGAGTGAGAAACTTGTTTCCGAGATTCCCAACCCGGCGCGCATCGGATCCTTGAACGCCGCGACACTATACGATTGTCCCGGACCTGACATGAATTGCGCTGCGCCCGATACACCGACCATCCACCAGCCTGGGAAAATCCAGTACGAATCGGTTTTCGTCTTCTTGGGGAGCATAGCGTGGTTTGCGTATCCGACCCGAGCAGGGGCCGACAATCTCTTACAAAAACAGTCTAATGATGTCGGAGGCTGCGCTAGGAGGTAATGTCGATACTGCCCGGAAACGTTCCTGTCGACACGATCGTTCCTGTGGGCATCCCTGCTCATACTAGAGCAGGATCAGCGTCCAGCCGAGGGGCCGTGCTGAAGAGAGTTGCATGAAGGCTTGCCACGTCGTTTCATATCGGTTTTTTGTTCCAGTCCCGAAGGGACGTTCCTACTACCAGGGCAAAGGGTGGAGCTGGCGTGAACGCAGCGATCGCCGCGCAACCCTGGGTGATGAAAAACATCACCGCCAAACCCCGCAGGGGTGGCCCCAAAACAGTTAGGACCGCCCCGTAGGGGGCTTTTGGGTTGCGTGGGAAGGCTACCCAGGGTTCCGCCAATGCTCGCAAACCTCGCATTGGCTGCACCCAGGGCTCGTATAGGGCTGTGCCTTCGGCACGTAGCGGACCATACAAAAATCGAAGCTCGTGAACGGTTACGGTCCGGGAGACGCGAGTTTGTTCTTGATGGGCTTGCGCCGCGACGGATTGCAAAACCGCTCTTGGCGTCCCATTTGTCCGTGAACACCTCTTGTTATCCCAGCAGCCAGTACCCCTACTGAATGTTGGGCATGGGCAACGCCACGCCGCGCAATTGCCGGGCTTGTTGTTCCGGATCGTAAGTGCCATAGAAGATCGCGTTACAGTCGATCCAGGCTGCGAGACGCTGCAGTTCTTGAGAGCTGAGGCGTACATCCTGGTGTCCCGCACGGAGTAACTTGATCAGCCGGCTGCCGCGCGCACCGTACTGGCCGCCTGGCGGAGTAACTTCGATCTGGTTGCGGCCTCCGAAACGAGGCACGAGTGCCTCGTTGGCGTTTCTTAGGTTTGTGCCGGTGCCCCAGAAATTGCGGTCACCACACAGCGTCCAATACGACTGCGTGAATCCATCGCGCGGCGTTCCGGCCAAATCGATTTCTCCTTCATGGCGTTGCGCGTTGTGGCAGCTGACACAGTGCCGGTCCAGAACAGGTTGGACCACCTCCATGAACGAAAAAGGACGTCCTGCCAGCGGTCCGACCTCGATTTCACGAGCGGGCTGAAGCATGGCCATTACGTGGCGACTACGTGGCGTCGAGTGACGATTTTCGTGGCAACCGTAGCAAGCTACTCGCTCGCCAGGTTGCACATAGGTCACAGTGCGCATCGTCTGGTACGCCATTCCGTCTTGATCAAGGGCTTGGAAGAGCAGCGGTTTCAAAGCGGGGACGTAGAAACGAGCTGACCCGTCGGATTGGATTGGCACCGTCCCAAGAATGGCGCGGGCGTTTTCCTCTAGCGCCAAGCCAACGCGGGGAGTGTTGGCAACGACTGTCGTTTTCGGAAATATCTGAATGATTCGCAGTTGCTTGATCGAGCCACGTGGGACATCTCCCAGGCCTTCGTACACATTGACTAGCAACATCTCTCCTTTGTTGGGAGCGCTGTCCGGAAGCAGGCTTGATACGACGGGGGGCTGTGGTCGCGGTACTAGCGGACAAGGGTTCGTGCTGCCGATATCGGGATCGCGGTAAATCAGTTCACGATTTCCTTGTGCGTCGAGCAGGTAAATCCCCAAGGCATTGCGGGCGTTTGCGCCTGGCTCCCAGATAAGTGGTTGTGGACTGTAAGCGACCAGGAAATAGTCTTCTGAAAAAGGCCAGGGAGCGGCGTAGTATTGTGGGATGTTGCGACCCTCCGCTTCCGGAAACGGGACTTCGGGAGTGATCCGAGTGATCGCGGAGTGTCCGTTGTCACTAATATTCGGATTGACAATGGCGATGGAGCCACCCGTGATCGAATGATGTGCGGAAGCGGTGAAAACGATTTTGCTTGAATTCGGAATCGGTTGCAGTTGGAACGTACAGTGAGGCGAATTCGTGGCGTTTCCCCAAACGGCGATCGGATTCGTGCCGTCGGGGCGCATGGCCCATAGATTTTGGTGCGTTACCGCATCTCGGTCGATGTAATCCCAGCGGCTGTAGAGGATGTTCCCAGAATTTGAAACCGTGGGAAACCACTCATTCGTGTCATGTGCGGAGAGCATGCGAACATCAGAACCATCGTGGTTCATCCGATGGATCGTGTAGACGTGCCAACGCTGGCTGAATTGACCGCCAAAACACCGGGCGTAGCCGCGCCGGCGCGTCGAACTGAACGCGATTCCACCGTCGGGAAGCCAGCATGGCATAAGGTCATCGTAAGGCCCGCTGGTGATTTGCCGCAGGTTTGAGCCGTCAATATTGACGGTCCACACGTGATAAAACCCTTCGTCGGCAAGATTGTCGATCTCCTTTGGTTGCCATTGGTTGCCATCGCGGCGACATGCTACGTACGAAAAGACGATGCGCTGCCCGTCGTATGAAAGTCGTGGTTCGAGCACGTTGCCGTGTGACAACTGGCCATTCAAGATGTCGCGACATGCCAGTGAATGGCCAGGGCGATCGACCACAAAGATGCCCCCTCCGGGGCGCGCACGCCAGCCGTAATACTGCATGACCAAGTGGCTGTACGAGGTAGGAACGCGTTTGCAAATCAGCAGTTGTCCAAAGTCGAGTAATGGATTCGCCAGTGCAATGCGGCGTTTGAGCCAGCGCGTTTGGACGTACAGCTGTCGCCAGTCGGCGAGTGTGTGTCCCTTGTTGATTGTACGGCGTTTCAGTTGCTTCAACTCGTTAGCGACAATGTTGTGGCATGCGAGTTGACGCTCGCCACTCAGGGCATTGAACAGCTGTTGAGCTCGGTTGATCTGCTCAATCGTCTTTTCGCGGTACGAGTCGGTCGATTCGTCCAACTGATCCTGACGCTGCCAGTCGAGTTGAATCATGGTAAGGAAGTCGAGTTCGGGACTCGTCGCGCCGGCTTCAACTAGGACGGCGCTTCGTACCGCACTATCAATCATGTTGCCAAGACGTACCAGTTCAGGGATCTCCGGGGCAGCCTTTAGCGTACTCTGAAACAGACTCGCTCCGTTTATCCAGCTTCCGTCGTACGCGGCCAAGAACAGAGGAGGGAGTAGTAGCGTTTCACCCGGTTGTAGCAACCTCGCGGCAGCGACGGACGTCAGTGCGACTCGAAAACCACCCGAATTGGAGTTGCTATAATGGAATTTCCACCGCTTGGAGGACGCGATACCCAGTACGATTCCGTTCGTGTCGCGCTCATCGGCAAGGATCCAAAGCGGTATCGAATCATTGGGCGTCAGCGTCGTGGCTGCGGAGGGCTGGATGGTCCGGTGGAATGGCAAGAGCTCGTTTCGGAATCCGTGGACAACCGGACGACGCTGCAGCAACTCCGCATCTGTGTCTGACTCCATTTCGTAAAACCAACCGCCGGTTCCCTGACGCTGCGTTGAGAATGACCGAGACGCCTGAAATGTCGTTCCATCGGCGTATGCGATGACAGGGTCCCAATGCGTCGTGTCGCAGTTGATCGTCCCTCGGCGGTGAACGATGAACCGAATCGTCTCGCCTTGCCGTACCTGTAAAGTGAGATTGGGTTCAACGCCTTTCTGATCGTCGCTGTCAATCTCAGCCTTCCAAACGGTTTGCGTGTCCTGGCGAATCGCCAGCCGTACCCCGTCCCCGCCGTTGGTGTCTGCCTTGTAGACGCGACCACGAATGATGATCTGACCGTCACGCGGTACCACGAAACGTCGGATACTGGAGGTGCGGTTTCCTGGATGGTGCCAGTCTCTTCCCACTCGCGTCCAGTCGGGACCGGTCCAATACGTTGAGCCGTACCAAGTGTCGTCGCGGTAGGTCAGCGGCGTAAATTGCTCAGTGAGCGCGTCTTTGGTTGTGAATGCCCATGCCGCGAACTGCACTTCGCCCACGGAAATCGGCCGGTCACTGCGATTGACCAGTTCGTTGCGAATGATGAGCACCGGCAGTTGAGTGTGACGCCGGCATTGTTGATGCAGCTCAAGTCCATCCGGTAATTCGATGTGGGACTGGTGCAGACGGCGGACTAATGCCGTTTGAGGGAGATCGCCAAAATAGCTTGACGGTTGTGCTGCTGGAGCGGTTGGGCAAAGAAGGAGGTCCAGGCACACGCCGCAAACGGTGAGCATTTGGAGACAGGTGCGCAAAGACTTGGGCATGAAGGGCTCCCGAAACGCGACGGCAGGATGATGATGTGGGTGCGTAGCTTTGCGGCCCACACGTGATCACGACTCACCCTACCAGTGTATCGCAAGAAGAGTGCCCCACGCAAACCGAATGCCACTTGTGCCCAACAAGCCCGTGCCATTGATCGGTTATAGCATCCAGGTGACAGTGACTGCCAGGACGACGACGGCGGCGGTGACAAAGGAGAGCCAGACGAACGGTAGTCGCACCGGGTCTTGCGTGCCGCAAATCTCGCACATGCTGCAAAAAGGTGAACAGTGAATCCCGCATTGCCGGCATCGGCATTGCTCGCGGGCAATTGCACGAGCACTCTGGTAGCAGTTAACGAGAAAATCGGGCGATTCGTCTTCTAATTGCATGGTTCCTGCCCACTCATGAGATCCTGCGGCACATGTTGGCATCGTAACGGTTCACGGTGCGGTCGCGTATTGTATCCTCTTCCTGCCCTGCCTCTTGGGCTGGTAATCCGAGTGCTGCTTGGTTGGATCACTCGCCCGGTGTGATGGCGTGTGGTTACGTTGCACGAAGCACCAAGGCGAACCATAACCGGCCCCAGATAGCTTCCAAGTGCTCTGTAACGCGTGCTATCTCGTGCCCCGTCGTACCGTGCGTCCTGCCCCTCGACTGTGGTGGAACGCAGTCCCTAAACCAAGTCACGCACGGCAACGGGAACAATACCGCTCGTATCGCGGTGTGGAAACCAGAAGGATGTGCTCCTAAAGGAATACCTCAGTTTCCGGCCGGTGTCAAATTGCCAGCCGTTAGGTGTGGTATGGTTGAACGGACGCTTGCGGGTTGCCACGGGGGATTGGGGCTTGTTGCCGGTTGGGACAAGCCTGGCCGGAGGTTTTTCGGGATTAGCGTCGGAGAGTGTTCATCAGCGGTCCCCTTGCTGAACGTGCAGTTCGCGTCCCCCCCCTCTTCCTTGAATGGTTGCGTCGTGGGAGGGCCTGAGGGCCGTTCCATCGTGTCATCACATGTCAGACGATGCGCGGGTCGGTTTTCAGTTGGTCGGCCAGGTCGTCGAGTGCTTCGTCACCTTCGATTAATGCGATTAGCCGGTGCGGCGGTATCTTGGCATCGTCAAGGACGCGCATAATTTCATCGCGGTATTGACCGTACTTGACCCGTTCCCAAGCGCGCGCCAAGCCGCCGAACAGGAAGACCGAGATGATGAATGCCACGATATACAACCAGAGGCTGCGAAACTTGTTTGCCGCTTCCCCCAGTACGCCCTGGAACCAGTCCAAGTGGAGTCCCAGACAGCAGACCACGACGACGATTGGACCCCATATACAGAGTGCCCCGCCCGCCTCAGATAGCTGCTCGCTGACCTTGAGCAGACGCCCGTACAATTCTGGATTCGTTGCCGTCAGGGAGGATGTTCCTTGCGGGAAAGCCATGGCGTTCGTACTCTCTTCCGATTTCCGGACGACCCACGCTTCGCCAGGTTTGATTAGAGGGTTAACCGCTCTGGCGATCTCATTCGCACGATCTTCGTTGGCCATCTTGCGTTATTCCTATATCAATACGGACGCGTGTCTCATTTCATAGTGGCATGTTATAGGCCATCTTCAATTTGCCTGCACCCATGGTCGAGTTTTCTGGCACGAGCATCCCTCGCTGGGGCAAGAAAGGTTATCATACAAGTGACCAATGTTACAGTACGCAATGGGGCGTCAGCCGTCAGCCATGCGTGCCACTACAACGTAGATTAGCATCAAAGTCCGTTCGCCAGAGTGCGAGTCACGAAAGAGCGCCAAGCAATGCCTTACGAGCAATTTGACCGTTCGCGCGTCAAGATGGAACCGCTGTCCGCACGTGAGAACAAGAAGTTCATCGAGCGTGATTATGTTGCACCGGACGCGGTGCCCGCAGCCATGTCCCCTCGTGCGCGGGCAACGATAGAGGAAGTGGCCGCGCGGGTGCGAGCCGCTCGGTTGGCCGCGCGCCCGGTGATGGTGACCTTCGGTGCGCATGCCATCAAGAACGGTTTGGGGCCGGTTTTTCAAAAGCTGATCGAGGGCGGTTGGGTGACGCACCTAGCCACCAATGGGGCTGGCATTATTCACGATTGGGAGTTCGCCTACCAAGGGAAAAGCTGTGAGGATGTCGAAGCCATGGTTCGCGATGGCCGGTTTGGCAACTGGCAGGAGACCGGTTTTCTCATCAACCTGGCGCTGAACGTTGGCGCCTATGAGGGGCTCGGTTACGGCGAATCGATTGGGGCGCTGATCCAGAATGAAGGGGTGACCGTCCCTTCGGCCGACCAGTTGACTCGGGAGATCAGCGTCGGTCTGTCGCGCGATGCCGAACAGGCGGCCGCGGCTGCGGACCTGTTGTCCGTTATTCGGCGTTTCGATCTGGATAAGGGGTGGTTGTCCGTGCCACATGCTTTTAAGCAGTACAGCGTTCAGGCGGCCGCTTACCTGGCCGGCGTGCCGCTGACCGGACACCCGATGATCGGGCACGACATCATCTACAATCATCCGATGAATCACTGTGCCAGTCTGGGAAGGACGGCGCAACGCGATTTTCTGGCGTTTGCGCAGAGCGTCAGCCAGTTGGAAGGTGGCGTCTATATTTCTATCGGTTCGGCGGTAATGAGTCCCATGGTGTTTGAAAAGTCGTTGTCGATGGCTCAGAATATCGCGATCCAACGGGGCGATCACATCGATCATCATTACTTGCTCGTATGCGATCTTGCTCAGTCGAATTGGGATTGGGCACAGGGCGAGCCGCCCGAGGACAATCCCGCCTACTACTTGCGTTACAACAAGTCGTTTAGTCGCATGGGCGGTACGATGCGGTACTTGCAGTCCGACAATCGGGACTTCCTGCTCACGCTCGTTCACATGCTTGCCACGGGAGCCAACGAATGACGATCGTGGAAATGTCGACCGCCCGGTTGGCCGACTTGATAGCGCGATTTCGCCAGTGCCGCATCGCGGTGCTGGGAGATTTTTTTCTCGATAAGTACCTGGATGTTGACCCGGAATTGGCCGAAGTGAGTGTCGAGACGGGTCGGACGGCGCACCAAGTGGTGGATGTTCGGTGCCGCCCAGGCGCGGCCGGAACGGTCGTTTGCAATCTGGCTGCACTCGGCGCCGGTGCGTTGCATGCAATTGGTTTCACGGGTGATGATGGCGAGGCGTACGATCTGCGCAAGGAGCTAGATCGGTTGGGGTGCGGCACAGACTACCTGCACCGTGCCGCCCAGCTGCGCACTCCGACCTACCTGAAACCGCGGGACGTCAACAATGCTACGCTCGAAGGTGAACATTCGCGATACGATACGAAAAACCGCGCAACGACTCCCGCCATACTGGCAGGACAGATGATCCAATCGCTTCACCAGGTGATTGGCGAGGTCGACGCGGTGATTATTCTGGATCAAGTGGAGCAGCGCGATTGTGGTGTCGTTACGGGTACGGTGCGCGATGCTGTCGCCTCCATGGCGGCCGAGAATCCTGATACGGTGTTCTGGGCGGACAGTCGTCGCCGCATTGGCGAGTTCGCGCACGTGATCATCAAACCCAACCAATTTGAAGCGGTTGGCAAGAGCGACCCGCGGCCGGGTGAAGAAGTCGATCGGGATGAACTGGTGTGTGCCGTCGAACAAATGCGCAGCAAGAATCAAGCTCCGGTCGTCGTCACTTGTGGTGCCGAGGGGATGTTGGTCAGTGATCCGCAGTGGACGGTCGTGCCAGGGGTTCCGGTGCGGGGCGAGATTGATCCGACGGGGGCGGGTGACAGTGCTACAGCCGGGGCGGTACTGGCGCTTTGTGCCGGCGCTCAATTGCCCGAAGCGGCGCTGGTCGGTAACCTGGTCGCGTCGCTCACCGTACAGCAGATTGGCACGACCGGTGTCGCTCACCCCGAGCAGTTGCCGGCTGCGCATGAAGCGTGGCAGCAGCGCTAGACGTTCATCGGACTGACGACATGGGCGGGCGGCGCACGTTGCCGCGATGCCGAGCCGGGCTTGGCAAACGCGTGAATGCCGTCGAATGCCCTTGCGTGGTGTCCAATGTCCGGTTGAGATTGGCTTGCAAAATGGCGGTGAAGCGTCGTGCTATGCGCGCGTCGGCTTCCGGTGTGCGGATCGCGCTCAGGCGTCGCATGGTATTCTCCAGCGTTCGACGCGACGCTTCCCCTTGCCCAATTTCGCGCTGAATCGTTCCCAGGTCGCCCGCGACGCGTGCCAGTGATGCCATGTAGGCGGGCACGGACGGGAAGTGGTCCAGAAGCTCGCCATAGTGCCCCGCCGAGCGTGATAGATACTGGACGGCCAAGTCCTTTTGACCCGTGCGGTGACAAGAAAGGCCGAGTTGGTAGAGTGCGTTGGCGCAGAGCGTCTTGTATTCCGGCTGGTTGGGCGAAACACGGTTAAGCCGACTCGCGATCTGTTCCGCTCGCTGCATGCGCTGTTGACGCTCCTTGCCGAATGTTGTCTCGCGCAGAGCGGGCGTGTCGATCGACAGGACATCGGCCAATTCGAAGGCATAGCGAGGGTTGTCAGGTTGGTCCGCAACAAGTCGCTCGAGTATTCCGACCGACGTTGCCAGGCATTCGGCCACCGTGTCGGCATTGCCACCGTGCCGAATTAACGGCAGGCAGTTGCGGTGGCAGCGAGCCAGTGCGAGGCGATATTGTGTGTTCTTGGGGTCTTCTGCTAACAAGCCTTCGAGCAACCGCAACGCCGCTTCGTAGTTCTCTTGCATCCGCGCCAACAGCCCTTGCCGATCGGTGCCCGGACGCGTGAATCCGCCACGTCCACGCGGCGGTCTTCGGTGAAACGGCGGTCGGCCATGGCGGTCGGGTCGTGACCATATTGCACCAAGGTGATTGTAAGTCTGGGCGAGTGCGAAGCGACAAGTTGCGGTCGTGGTGATCGTTTCCGGTTGATTGAGCAGCAGATCGCGCGCGGCCAGGTGGGATTCGATCGCTTCGCCAAGACGTCCGGTTCTGCCATAAACTACGCCACGCTGATTCATGGCCTCGGCCATCACGCGCAGAACACCAACGTCGGAAGGTCCGCTGGTGGCGATGAGACGGTAGGCTGCGAGTGCCTTGTCGTACGCCAAAAGTGCCTGCTCAAACTGGCTCAGACTGAGTCTGATGTCACCGATGCGATGGTGTGCTTTGGCCGCCTCGAACGGAATACTCTCGTTTGCGTTGTTGCGTAAGGCAAACTCTTCGTAGAATGCCAGCATGCTCTGCAGCAGTTCGGCGTCGGCGTCGGTGAAGAGGATCGGCGGCAGGGCTTGGTCGTCTTCGTCGTCCAGTTTCAAGGACTCCGGAAAACCACGATTGGAGACACGATCGATGATCTCTTCAAAGGCGCGCATCGCTAGCTGCAGGTTGTCTTCCGCACGTTCCGATTCTTCGTGTGCGTGTTCCGATTCATCGCGTGCGCGCTGGTTGGCAACACGTAGCGCGCGCGCCTGGCGTTGTTGCTGGTTGGCTAACACGAGCGCTTCTTGGCGAGCATCCTCGACGTGGATCCAGCCGATTGATGCGACGATTGCCACCAGCAGTAGCAATAAAAGCGATAGACTACTGAGTGTGGCTAACGCTGGGTTGCGGCAGCTCCAACGCCAAACTCGCCGGAGAGACGACGTGTGCCGCGCAGAAATCGGCTCGCCACTGCAGAATCGCTGTAGATCGTCCGCCAATTTGCCGGCGGTTGCATAACGATGCCGCGAGTTGAACGCAGCTGCCTTCAAGATGATCGTTTCCAGGTCTTTGGGAATTGATCTGGACGTGAGTTGCGAACGGGAGACGCCCTGTTGAGTGATAGTGAGCATCAGTTGCTTCGCGTCGCTTTGTCCGAACGCCGGTTCCAGCGTCGCCAGTTCGTAAAGCGTCACACCAATGCTGTAAATGTCACTCGAACGAGTGGAATGGCCTTCGAATTGTTCCGGCGCCATGTAGCGTATTGTGCCAAACAGATCGCCGGTCTTGGTAAGCCCGTCGTCTCCGAAAATCTTGGCCAAGCCGAAATCGGTTACCCAGACCGTGTCGTGCATGTCAACTAGAAGGTTGGCCGGTTTGATGTCTCGGTGCAAAATGCCTTGGTGGTGTGCATAGTCGACGGCCTCGGCGATTTGTATGCCGTAGGTTGCGATCCGCCGCCAACTGAGTGATTTGTCGAGCAGCGTCGAGGTGGCTGTTGGTGATCTATTGGATTGATCGAGCGAGTCGGATCGAGGAAGGGGAAGCTGCTTTGGTCGCTGATATTCGACCAGCGCGTCGAGTCCAATGCCGTCGATGTGCTGCATGACATAGTAATACAGACCGTCGTCATGGCCGACGCCGAAAATGGGGACGATGTTGGTGTGATGCAGCATCGCGGCCGCTTGTGCTTCGCGCTTGAATCGAGCCAGTTGTTGAGGAGCTTGCGCGACATCGGCGGTAAGGACTTTCAATGCCACGGTGCGGCCGAGTGATTCCTGGATCGCCTCGTAGACCACTCCCATTCCGCCACGTCCTATCTCACGCACTATGCGAAAGTCTCCCAGGCGATCGAGCAAGCGGCGTTCGATCTTCAACAGGCGTTGCGAGTCCGCGCGCTCGGTTTCCTCTGTGCGACGGTATTGCTCGATCATCGCAATGGCCGGAAAAACTTCGTTGATCTCGTCCGCCAATTGCGGATAACGCTCAGCATAGCGCGTGATCGAGGGGCAATTTCCGCCACGACACTTGTTCGCAAATTCGTCTGCTAGTGTGTCGATCGACGTCTTCGAGTTCGTGCCATCAGGAGTTCTATTCGGCATGGCTGGGCTCTTTATGACCATTCAGGTAACGCAGTGTGGCACGCCGCTCCGCGGCGTGGCGAGGCGCTCATTTCCCGTCCCGTTGGTCCTTGTGGTTGGTTTGAAGCTGATTGCACGTTTCGTAGTGAAGAGTGCAGTCTTGAGGCGACGAAGCCTAGCGTGCCTGGCAAGCGTCCAACCGCTTTCGTAAACGCTTTAGCGCCCGCATGTAACGGTTGCTGGCCGCCGTCTTGGTGATGTTCAAGACTTCAGCCACTTCGCCATTGGTCAATTGTTCAAAATGTCGCAGGACCAGTACGTCGCGGTCGGTGTCGTCCAGCTTCTTGATCGCCTCTTGTAACTGCAGCATGCGCTCGTTACGCATCGCGACTTGACTTGGGGAAGTCAGGCTTCCGGCCAATTGCTGAGCCAGAGGGATGATGGTCGAGGTGCCGTGGTTGTGCCCATGCAGA
The DNA here is from genome assembly GCA_024277285.1 of Planctomycetota bacterium. The sequence goes on along the minus strand of JAJRVM010000360.1, from coordinate 1,959 downwards.
GCTACTTCCTGACCAGCATTTCGCTTCTGTCCAAGATGGCGCCGGTGGATATCCAGAAGAGTTTGCCAGGTGATTTGCCGTAGCCATACGAACAGTGACACCGTGGGAGCTGCCAGGAATGTGTCGATGCGACGAGCTACTTGAATGTAAGCCTCCTGTATCACATCGTCTGGGTCGATTCGTCCGAGCAAGCGCGGGTCGAGCCGATAGCCAACCATCCGCTCAAGCCGCTCGCGGTACTTCAAGAACACCGTTGCCAGTACTTCCTTGCCGCCCGAACGCAACGCCGCCAGTTCGTCGTGGCAGGACGGATCGGCGTACTGAATCGTGTCGGCCATGCTCATAGGGCACCTGTGGCTGAGAGTAGCACGGTACTCCGTGCCGTGAAGGGTTCGCCGTGCGGCACTCCGTGCCGTGAAAACAAGACAGCACGCTTCGCCATGGATAAGGTTTTGGAAAAGGTGGATCATCTCAAAGCAGACTATCGTCTCGGCAACGCCAGGGCTGTTCGCACGCATGTGAACGTCGCGGAGTCGCGTATCACCATAAACACCGCAACGGGGGCAAAGGGGTCGCCAGGTATTGGTACCGCCCATTTATTTTGTTTACTTGTGGACACGGGAAGTGGTTTTTCGGTACTGATCTTAATGAGGATCTTTGCTGGATATGATCTGCCGTCGATTGCGGAGAAATCGACACAAGTTACACACTCACAAGGAGAAACGTCATGAGATTGAACCGATTCTTGCCTCTGCTAGCGGCCTGCGTGTGGCTGTCGGCCGCCGTAGCCGTGACGGCGCAGCCACCTTCTGGGGGGCGTGGTGGGCCCGGTTGGGGAGGGCCAGGTCGGGGTGGCCCAGGTCGTGGGGGACCGCCTGATCTGCGCCAGTTGCTGGAGCGGATGGACAAGAACAAGGACGGTGCATTGAGTAAAGACGAGGTCCCCGACCCCATGTGGAGTCGGTTGTCGCGCGCTGATACGAATGACGATGGTACGGTTTCAAAAGATGAGTTACGGAAGATCGCCGCGAAGATGTCTGAAATGCGCCGTCGTGGTGGTCAACGGCCGGCCGGCCCCAGATCCGCCGCCGCCAAGCCTGACGTCAAGAAGAAGCCACCGAAAGATAAAGTTGCGAACGACAAGGCCGCCAAGAAACCGGCTGATCGGTCGGCGCGACGCGGGCCTCCCGGAGATCGACCTGGTCAGCACCGCGCACGGCGAGGTGACCAACGTCGTGGTCCGCACGTTGATCGCCGAGGTGCCAAGAAGGCTGGCGATGGCGACAAAAAGCCACATGAGAAGAAAGACCAAGCCGAACGCTCGGCACGACACCCTGGCGCCCGACACCCAGACGCTCGACACCATGCCGGTCGGCGGCCCGGCCCGTCGGCGCAGCAACGCCGACCGCATCAAGGATACGGTCCCCGTGGACAGTTCGCCCGCCAACGCCGACCTGGCCGACCGCCGTGGGCGCAATCCGGCCCGCAAGGCCACTGCGGTGGTCCGGGGCAAGCCTTTTCCATGCGTCGCGGTCCTGGTCCTCGCGCCGGTGGACCCGGGTGCCCGTGGGGCGGTCCTCGTCAGCAAAGGGGCCGTATTGGAATGAACTTTTCTGGTCATGGCCACGGCCACGAGGCAATGGGACACGGGCCAATGGGACCGAGCTTTCATGCTGGCATGCACCGTGGACCGGGGGCTGCGCAGGCACGTGGCGGCCCTTGGCATCAACGTCAAATGGGCAAGTCACCGTTTGCGCGTGGCAACCAACGACGTGGTGCGCACGGGGGACGAGCGTTAGCGCAGCGCGGTCATGGTCCCGACGGCCACGGTCCGCACCGCGGGATGCGCTCTGCAGATCGCGGACCATTTCGACCTGTTGCCGGTCCGCCCCGCGGGAAAATGGGTCCGCCCCGCGGGAAAATGGGTCCGCATCGCGGCGAGATGGGGCCGCCGCACGG
>JAJRVM010000359.1 GCA_024277285.1 Planctomycetota bacterium | reverse complement strand
GAGGCCCGAAAAGGAGAATGGGCGTCTCCGCTTGACAGGACCAGCTTAGTGTGCGGCGTTTAGCGCCAGCGCGAATGGGAGGTTGGTCAAGTCTCACGACCACAACGAGTTACGGCCTTGACACGGCTTACTTCATGGGAGGCCGTGCATGATGTGCCAGCACGACAATGTGCCAGCACGACAATGTGCCGGTATTATCGCCAAGTAGCATGAACCCGTCAACGAAAAAAAGGCTCTTTCTGAAAAGCTTCACGCATATCAAGTATAATACCGACATTCTTCTTACACCATCTTGCTCTGATGAAGCATGAGCGTGTCATCGTCTCTGCTGTTTGGGCAGTGACACTGTTGTGTCGAGTGTGGTTGGACCTGTGTTAACCTGCCCGCCGCGACTGGGGCTGGAGCCCGGATTACGACGCCGACCGGGCGTTTACGAAATACCTTGTGCCGCAGATTTCCCAGCGATATAAAACGTAGCGGAACGAGCCAGGGTGACGCGCGGGACGCTACCTTCCACGGGGTGCCCCCTCTGGCCGTGCCGGAGTGCGGAGTAACCCGTAGGTCGGCACCGCCCGACGTGAGATACCATCCTGCCCGCAAATGTCCGGCTGAGCCCCGCTTACAGGGGTTTTTCGTGATATGATGAAACAGATAATGACCCATTGAGCCAACCGGAGCCTAACCATGTTTGGTCGAATGAAAGATGATCTTCAGCGAGAACTCGCCTCTATTCGCGAGGCGGGTTTGTTCAAACAGGAGCGGCAGATCACGTCGCCGCAGGGGGCCGACATCACCGTTCGGTTTCCCGAGGAGAGCCCAGATAAGGGCGTCATCAATTTCTGCGCGAACAACTACCTGGGGTTATCGAGCCATCCGAAGGTGATCGAAGCCGCCCATGACGCGCTCAAGACACACGGTTTCGGCATGAGCAGCGTGCGGTTTATCTGCGGCACGCAGGACATCCACCGGCGGCTCGAACGAAAGATCGCGGAGTTTCTCCAGACGGACGACACGATCCTCTACGCGGCCGCCTTTGATGCGAACGGCGGACTGTTCGAGCCGCTGCTCGGTGCGGAAGACGCCATCATCACTGACCAGCTCAACCACGCCTCCATTATCGACGGCATCCGACTCTGCAAGGCCAAGCGTTCCATCTACAAGAATAACGATATGGCCGACCTGGAATCCAAGCTGAAAGAGACGCAGTCCGCACGCTATCGGCTGATCGCCACGGACGGTGCGTTTTCGATGGATGGAACCGTGGCGCAGATCGACAAAATCTGCGACCTGGCCGACAAGTACGACGCGCTCGTTATGGTGGATGATTGCCACTGCACCGGCTTTATGGGCAAGACCGGTCGCGGTTCGGCCGAGCATTGCGGCGCGATGGGCCGGGTGGATATCATCACCTCCACGCTGGGCAAGGCGCTCGGGGGCGCGTCCGGCGGGTTCACTTCCGGTCGGCAAGAGATTATTGACCTGCTGCGTCAGCGCTCGCGTCCCTATCTGTTTTCCAACACGGTGTCGCCGGTGGTGATTAAGGCGTCGCTCACCGTGCTGGACCTGCTCAGCGCGACAACCGAACTTCGCGACAAGCTGGAAACCAACACGAAGCGTTTTCGCGAAGGCATGACGGCGGCCGGCTTTGACATCAAACCCGGCGTTCATCCGATCGTGCCGATCATGCTCTACAATGCAAAGCTCTCGCAGGATATGGCTCGCGATCTCTACGACGAAGGGATTTACGTCATCGGGTTTTACTATCCGGTCGTGGGCAAAGGGCTCGCGCGAATTCGCGTGCAGCTATCCGCCGGCCACGATCCATCACACATCGACCGGGCGATCGAAGCCTTCACCAAGGTCGGCAGGAAGTACGATATACTCGGCAAGAGCGCAGACGAAGTCGTCGCAATGTACGGGGAGTAGCGAGCGCAACCGGTTGTATGCCAAGCAGACGAGAGGATCGAGCGGAATTTGTTGAGGCGACCGGGCCGACAGGAACGAACGATGTTTTCTGAGGAGCAGGTTGATGCATGTTTTGAGGCGGCAGCCGCCAATCTCAAAGCTATGACCTACGAACAACTCGAAGACTATGCAGACACGCACGGCACCTGGTACGTCTGGAAGGATCGAGACTTTCGATTCGACGGTGAAACGATTAATGTGAGTACGCTGATGGGTAGGCTCGGTCGCACCAAGAAGGGCCAACGCGTCACCGTCGAGATAAGTCTTGACGCTGAGGAAGGAGTATTGCCGCGGCGCAGTCGTTGTGTGTACTTCGAGAGATACAAGTCAGGACGGCTATATGACGCAGAAGCGAGCGAGTGGGAAATCGCCGTGTTCCGATCCATTCCGTACCTGTTCCTCCTCTTCACTGCAATCGGCCTGCTGGCTCTTGCCTGGAATTTGCTAATGAGGAGCGGATAGCGGGCAACCGGTTGCGGGTTGTCGTTCTCGTCGTATATCATCGGGTCATGGTCATCGAATCTTCTTTCAGGCGGTACGTCATGTCCGTGGATCGCGTCGAACGATTGCTGCGAGGCACCTGCGGCGCTTTGAACGATGCCGGCGTCGTGTATGCGATCATCGGCGGTAACGCGGTGGCGGCATGGGTGAGCACGGTGGATGAGTCGGCCGCGCGCACGACGAAGGATGTGGATGTCTTGTTGTGCCGGGATGACCTCGATCGGGCCGCCGATGCGTTGCGCGCGTGCGGACTCACTCCGGCTGAGGCGATGGACGCTCAGATGTTTCTCGACGAGGGAAACCCAAACCCGAAGACGGGCGTATACGTCGTCTTTGCAGAGGAAAAGGTTCGCACGCACTACACCCACGCGGCCCCACATCCATCACGTTCAGTGGAAATGCCTGACGGCCTCCGAATCATCGAAGTAGCGGCGCTAGTTGGTATGAAGCTACAGTCTTACCGTTTCATCGACAGGGCTCATATTCAG
>JAJRVM010000358.1 GCA_024277285.1 Planctomycetota bacterium | reverse complement strand
GGACGCGAAGTGCGCAACCTGCCCGCATGGTGACAAGGCTGCTTGCAAGGGTTGTCCTTCCGCGAAAGATACGACCAAGAACACCAGCAAGGATGTAGACGGTAAATGCTGTGAAGGTAAGGACGGCAAGTGCTGCGAAGGCAAAGAGGGTGCGAAGGCGTGTGCCGGTGGCAAGTGCAGTGGCGAAAAGGACGCGAAGTGCGCAACCTGCCCGCATGGTGACAAGGCTGCTTGCAAGGGTTGTCCTTCCGCGAAAGATACGACCAAGAACACCAGCAAAGACGATGGCAAGAGCTGTGCGAAAGGCAAATGTCCCGGTGCGAAGAACGGCGACCGCAAGGACTGCCCGATTACAGCAGCCATGAAGAAGTTGCCGCAAATGACGTATGCTGTTGGCACGGACAAGACGAACTGCCCGAAGACGGCGAGCAAGCTGGCGGAAGAATCGAGTGCCGCGGTCCAGTACGTCGTTGGCGACAAGCGTTTCGACAAGGAGACGGAAGCGAAGCGAGCATTGGCGGACGCGACCGAGCAATTTGTGGCAGCATTTGCCAAGCCGAAAGTATGCAGCAAAAGTGGTACGATCACGGTGGCTGGCCAGAAAGCTCACTGCGAATCGACGGCCGCCGAGATGGCCAAAGTTGCGAGCGCGGCGATGGGGAAAGTTCACATGAGCTACATGGTTGGCGAGAAATCGTGCAACTGTCCTATCGAGGCCGAGAAGCTGGCCAAGGACTCTGGCGACGTCAAGCTGTTCGTGGTCGGTGATGAAAAGACCGCATGCGACGTAACGGCTCGATTGAGCCTGGCTCGGGCCAAGTACAAGGCGGCTGTCGTGGCCTTGCTGCAGGCATCGAGCGACACGAAAGAGACGTCCAACGAGGCATCGACGCAGACATCGAACGATTCTTAACGAATCGTTCAGAGTTTGTGATGCAACGCCCACATGCCCGGACGGTATTCATGCCGTCCGGGCTTTTTTTGGGGGGGGGGAGGGACGAGGTTTCTTGCTGATTTCTGTGGTCTTCAAGTGGTCAATTTCCTTGGTGGGGCTAAAATAGGGTACTGGTTTTGTGTACCTGTTCCGAATGTATGATTGCGAGGAGACTATTATGAAGAGAGGCATGCATCTGTTGCTGGCTCTTGGGTTGGCGCTGAGCTGCGTCGGCTGTGCTGGCGAGAAGAAGGCCGACGACACGAACGCGACTGACGCGAAGGCCAACGACGTGTCCGCTACGAGTTCGGATGCGGCGAGTCCGAGTGTACCCACTCCGGACGCTTCAGGAATGGCCACGACGGCTACCGATTCGACCGATTCGACCGAGACGCCACCGGCCACGGGAAATTCCACGCTGGTGAGTCTTAAAGTCCCGAACATGACGTGAGGGGGTTGTGCCGCCTCGGTCCGAGGCGCATTGGCAAGTGTTGACGGTATCGCCGATATCGAGACCAACACGTCTGATCGCACATGTTCGTTCAAGGTCACAAAACCAGATCTCGACTACAAGGCCAAGCTCAAGGAGTTGGCTGCGACGAATGAACACCTGGCAGAATACACGATTCTGTAGTTTCAGATTCTGTAGTTCCACCAGCAAGACGCGTGAAGTCATGAAAGGCCCGCAGGCAGTCTCGCCTGGCGGGCCTTTTCTTATGGGAAACGCGATATCGGCTGTTTGTCAGTCGCGTTGTACATCGCGGCTTTTTCTTGGTAAAATCAAGCAGACGTTCAAAAGCGGACGTCCCAGCTTACGTTCCTTCCTTTGTTGCCGCTTCCTTCCCTCCCCATGAGCGTCAGTCGATTTTCGTGCGAGTCGGCCCGATGGATGTTCTGCCGAGTGTTGTTTGTCTCGCAACGCGGATTGACGTCGAGCGTACGGGCGCGGAAATTGTTGTCCCCACTGATTCCTCATGAGAACGAACGGAGAGAGATGAACATGTCCGAATCGAAGCAGAGTCGAACGAGTTGCAGCCACGCTGGCGAGTCGTCACGACGCGATTTTCTCAAGCGGGGCGGCGCGCTGGCCGCTGGTGCCACGTTGTTGGGCAGCATGACTCCCGCCGTGCATGCGGCCGAGGACAACACGATTCGCCTGGCTTTGATCGGGTGTGGCAGTCGCGGCACGGGCGCGGTGGAGAATGCGTTCTCCGTTCCCGATAGTGGACCGATCGAGCTGTATGCGACAGCCGACCTGTACGAGGCGCCGATCGAGCAGAAGCTGGCTCATCTGAAGAAGCGTGGTTTCGAGGACAGAGTGAACGTGTCGGACGACCGCAAGTTCGTCGGTTTTGATGCGTATCGCAAGGCGATTGACACGCTCAAGCCGGGCGACATTGCCATGTGCACCACACGCGCTTACATTCGTCCCATTCACGTGGAGTACGCCGTGAAGAAAGGGATCAACGTATTCATGGAGAAGCCGTTTGCGGCTGAGCCGGGTTCACTGCATCGCTTGTTGGCGGCGGGGGAAGAGGCCGAGAATAAGAACCTTAAGATTGCCGCTGGTGTGCAGTGTCGGCACTCGCCAGCGCGACAAGCGTTGATCGACAAGATCCGCGACGGCGCGATGGGCGATATTCCCCTGATTCGTGCGAATCGGTTGGGTGGCGGTGGTTGGATGGGATCGCAGGGCGATCGGTCGAATAAGGTGGTAGACCAGCTGAAGTTCGGGCGGATCAACTTGTTCTGGGTTGGGTCAGGGCATATGGTTGACTACCTGATCCATCAGATTGACGAATGCTGTTGGATCAAGGATGGTTGGCCCGTCTCTTGCATTGGCATGGGGGGCCGTGCCTATGACAGCATCGATCACGGTCAGAACATCGACGTCTATTCGATGGAGTACACGTTTGCCGATGGGTCCAAGGCGTTTTGCGGATTTCGCCGGATGAAAAGAGCACGCTCCGATTTCGCCACCTATATTCATGGTGCCAAGTGTGCGGCACAGTTTTCCGGGAATATTCACGCGGCGACGGTGCACATGTTCAAGGATCAGCGGATCAACAACGACAATATCGCGTGGACACCGACCAAGGATGCATTCAGTCCCTGGCAATATGAATGGAACCATCTGATCGACAGCATTCGCAACGACAAGCCGCACAACGAGTGTCGTCGCGCGGTCTATTCCGATTTAACCACGTTGATGGGACGCGCGGCGTGTCACACCGGGCAGGAGGTTACTTGGGACCAGATGATGGCGTCTCGGTTCCAGTTCTGCGACAATCTGGATGAACTTACTTTCGACAGTCCGGTGCCGGTCAAGGCCGATGCGAATGGGCAGTTCCCGGTACCGGTGGCCGGACTCTGGAAAGAACTGTAGCTCACCGTTGGAAAACCGTTTTCTGAACGGAATCCGGCACCGCCGCCGCAGAGAATCTTTGTGGTCGACGTTGTGGCCAAGTACCGTTCATCTCCGAATTGACGCAGTACGCGTTCGGGCCCGGGAGTGCACGCTTCCGGGCTCGATCTTGGTCGGTCAACGCCCCCTGCAGCGGATGTGCAGCGCAGGCCCATTGCGAGCCTGTTGTGTCGTCGGTCGGCCCCAAATTCCGGGTGCGGTTGGCGAAGGAGTTAGTGGGCCGGGAATAGTGCAAATGCGCTGCGGCAATCGGCTGAACAGATTTTCGTTTTGGACGTGGTGCTGGTACTTGTGTTTCACTTTCAACGCCATATTATGAGCGTTTGATGCTGCCTGGTACCAAGGAGGTCATGATAATGGCTAGGGTAGTTGAAGCGTTTATGGAGCAGGTTATTGCGAAGAACCCTGCTGAAGATGTCTTTCACCAAGCGGTGCGAGAGGTCGTTGAGTCGCTCGTCCCGGCGCTCGACGCGCATCCCGAGTTCCTCGACGCTCGACTCTTGGAGCGAATGGTCGAGCCTGAGCGTGTCATCATGTTTCGCGTCCCCTGGGTGGATGATCAGGGCCGTGTGCAGGTGAATCGTGGCTACCGGGTCGAGATGAATAGTGCTCTGGGACCGTATAAGGGGGGGCTGCGGTTCCATCCGACGGTCAATCTGGGTGTGCTGAAATTCCTGGGATTCGAGCAGATCTTCAAGAACTCCTTGACGACGCTGCCACTCGGGGGTGGCAAAGGGGGAGCGGATTTCGATCCCAAGGGACGAAGTGACCTGGAAGTGATGCGGTTTTGCCAGTCGTTCATGACCGAACTGTTCCGCCATATCGGTGACCGTACGGATGTTCCTGCCGGTGATATCGGCGTGGGGGCACGCGAGATTGGTTTCCTGTTCGGGCAATACAAGCGGATTGCGAACGAGTTCTCGGGCGTGTTGACCGGGAAGGGGATCGATTGGGGGGGCAGCCTCATTCGGCCCGAGGCGACCGGCTACGGTGCGGTCTATTTTGCCGACGAGATGCTGAAGACGCGTAGCGACAGTATTCGCGGCAAGACCTGTTTGGTATCCGGATCTGGCAACGTGGCTCAGTTCGCCGTCGAGAATATCAATCGTTTGGGCGGTATGGCGATCACGATGTCCGATTCCGGCGGATTTATCTTGGATCGCGATGGAATCAACGCGGATAAAGTCCGTTGGATCAAGCAACTGAAGAACGTTCGCCGCGGACGGATCCGTGAATATGCCGAGCACTTTGAGTGTGACTATTTTGAGGGTAAACGGCCATGGGGAGTTGACGGGGCCGAATGTGCCTTTCCCTGTGCCACGCAGAACGAACTGAATCTCGATGAGGCAAGGCGTTTGACGGCAAACGGCGTGTTTGTGGTGTGTGAGGGTGCCAATATGCCGAGTGTGCCGGCGGCAGTCGAGCATTTCGTACACGAGAAAATCCTGTTTGGACCGGGCAAGGCTGCCAATGCGGGTGGCGTCGCCACAAGCGGGTTAGAGATGGCGCAGAACGCGGGTCACACCCCGTGGCCACGTGAAGAGGTCGACCGACGCTTGCTGAGTATCATGGTGAGTATTCATCGCAACTGTTGTGAAACGGCGGAGGCTTTCGGGACGCCCGGGAACTACGTCAACGGTGCCAATATTGCCGGTTTCCTGAAAGTGGCTCGAGCCATGTTCGATCAGGGTATCGTGTGACAGGGTATCGTGTGACAGGGCACTACCTGACAGCACATTTGAAATAGCAGAGCAAGACCAGGCCAAAGCACGGTCTGTAAATTGGCAACCCTCGGGAGGAGAAACGAAAATGGCTCGCAAGGGAATCGGCTATTTTGAAGGCACCGATCCGGCCGTACTGACCAGTCTCATCTGTGACGACTGCGATACCATTCCCATCTCCAATGGGTTCGATAACTATGGTCAGCACGTGCGACTGTTCAATGAAGAAAATAAGGTGGACCTGATCATTGGGTATCTCCATAAGGTGATCGCGCCGATCGGGGCCGAAACGCAGGCGGAAGACATTATGCACGTTTGCGACGTCTATCAGATACCATTCTTGGTAATCGTGCCCGAGAAACTGCACCGCTGCGCGCGAACTCACTTGGAGCGTTGGCCCGATGTGGTCGAGTTTGTCGATCCATCGAAGCTGCTGGAAACGGCACGGCGCATCCTCGGTCGATGAATTTCCTGAACCGCTGCACGTTCCCTGCGGCGCGGTCGGGACTGCCGCCATCGATACCGACAAGGTCAATCCGGCACACGTCATCCGTCGAGTGATGATTCGGATGCAGGCTTGAATGAACTACATTATTCCAAGATAGGTAGCCGTTCACGAGAATGCGGATGCGAGCATCGCAGCCACGAAGGGGGCCGCTAATCCACGCTGAGAGACGCTCATGCAGGGCCCTCCTCCGGGCTTGTCCCGGGTGGAGGCACGACTGGTCAGCTACAGCAACACGCTCTTATTCTTCCGTCGGTCGAACGCTAGGTTCCCCATCAATCGCCGCTTTGGTGAGACCGAGTCAGGACGGAGTTTCTTTCAGCTGGGGGTATTCGCCATGCGATCTGGGCAGTGGCTGTTCAGTCACCATGACGAGTGCGTAATGGCTTGAACCAGTGTGAACGGTTGCCAAAAAACGACGATCGGATCGCGCTCGTGGCATCGCGCCGCGGCACGTGGGATCGTGCAAGGTGGAAGGAGCTACCACATCAGTTGGAGCGAGCTTGACATTTGCAGACGGTGTCGGTGGGAATGCGATTATCGTCGTCGCGGCCGTCCGAGTGTGACGATGAGGCTGCCGTCGTTGTCGCTCAGTTGTGCCCAGTCGTCGCAGCAGCGCAGGTACAGCTGGCCATTACATGGAGCTTGGAACGATGTCGCACTGCCAACATTAAACGGTGCGCTCAGCTGAAAGTCCTTGAGGATGATTCCCTCCAGGCGACCGTCTCCGTGAATATCTCCACCGGAGTTCGTGGCCTTTTTTCCGGTGCCGGTCGACCACGTTCCGCTGGTCTTGACCCTATAGGTGTCGCCAGCGGTTACCAGCAGTCCGGATGCCTGGTAGCCACGTGCGGCGGCAATCCGGATACGCACATTCCGACCGAAGGCAACCTGTCGAAATCGTTTGTCCCAGTCCCAATGGCACAGGTCGACGCGATACCCGGATTTGAAATGTTTGACGGTGAAATCAAACTCGAACGACAACTGGGCTCTGACCGAACCGGTAAATAACGTATCGAAAGTGTCTTCGCGATGCGCCATATAGCCGTGCCCGAGTGCCTTGAATCGCGACTCGTAGTTGGGATTGTGGTAAAGCAGGTGGCAAGCCAACCAGCTCCAGGCGTACTCGCGTTTCAAGAAGTCCAGTTCGCGTACGTCACTCTCGCTCCAGTTGCTGATGGGGACCAAGCCGACCAGATCTTGATGGCGATCCATCTTCTTCTTAAGACGGTTGGCCAGTTGTTGCGTGAAAGCGGAGCCTTTGACCACTTCGCAGATTGGTTTGGGATGGTCACCGGTCAGATCCGCCAGCAAGTTGTCTGGACAATGCAAGCCGCGTGTCTTGCCGTGCGCGTAGGTGAACATCTGTGCCATGCCTTCGCGATACCAGGCGGGGCCGGTTTGGCCGAACACGACGCCGCAGTAGGCGTGAATCACCTCGTGCTCCGCAACGCCGTCAAGCGACGATGCCAGGATCACGACTTTCTTACGGGCATGAATGCCGGCGCCTGAATCGTCAAGCAACGTGACTCCGCCGATCCGGTCAACGACCAGGCGAGCCATCGGATGCGGCAAGGCGTCGTCGGTCCAATTCCTCAGGTCATCCACGACGTAGCACTCGATCATCTCCTGGGCTGGACGGCGCCAGTAGTCACCCGCTTCGTTGAGCGTCCATTCCATCCGTTTAAGCAAGTGAGTTGCTTTGTCTTGTGGCAGGTCCGTGTGCAGCAGGAAGTGGGCCGATCGGTCGACCAATAGTGGGCGGGTTGGCGTTTCGGCTGCCGTGACGCAGGTCGAGGCCAGCAAGAGCGCAATCGACGCGAAACGCCCGATTCGAGTTCCGGTACTTTGGCCAGCAAGACTATCGAGAGCCATGGTCCATCATCTCCGATCCGTTACGCTTTCACCTGCTGACGCGCCTTGCACGCAACGATTCACACTCGGCATGCAGAAGACCCGCAGAGGGCAAGCTCCAGCCAAGTGTTCATCCCGTCGCAAAAAGACGTTGCAGATCAGTGGCTGGTAATGCCAGCAAAGAAGAGTAGGGTGAGCTTAATCAAATTCCACTTTCACTCGCCTTTCAGAATCGCCGAAAATAAGCGTTTTTCTGGAAAGCAACGCAGCGTGCCAAGCAGGCGTTTGGCGAAACTTCTGCTGAGTTTCTGCGAACCGCTTGGCACTGCATCATGCATCTCACCCGATCGAGAAGAAACCGCTGCCCCATTTTCTCGGACAAGACTTCTCGGACAAGACTTCTCGGACAAGACGCCTACCTGAGCAGGTAGGCCAAGTTCTAAGTCTAGCTACTAGAGGGAGGATAGCAATCACCCATCTTGGGAGTTGCCGGTCCTCCGGGAAACTAGGGGGGCAGCACCACTCAGTCGCTCAACGGGGGGGCGGCCCATGACGAATGACGCAATACCCAATGACCAAACAATTCCGAAATCCGCAGCTCGATTGACACTTCGCACTGCTCAACTTGGCGTTTGCGTGTTGGCATCGGCTTGCGGCTTTGTGGGGTATTTGGAATCAGAAAACGTACGGAATGTTGGTGCCACTGCATGCTCGAACGCGTTCTACACCTCGATCGATCTCGCACTACCAACCGCTCAACCATCACACCGTCGCTCACTGCACGCAGTGCGAACCGGCTAGCCGGTTTCTAGCCGCTCGACCGACACGCATAAACAGTGAACAGGGTTTGACCCCGCGCAGCTGTATCTCGACAAGATGTCAGGGAGCTTTCACGACACCGCGAATCGACAGTTGGTCGATCATGACCTGACCGGTGGCACCGAACATGCCGATAACGACGGTGGCCAATCTCGCTCGGCCCGGCACGGGGATCTCTGCATGGTATCGAGACCAACGCGAATCCTGTTCCCATGGTCCGACTCCGCCACGTCGGATCGCTCCGCGATTCTCGTCATAGAACGTGATTTCAACGTATGGTAGCGAGTCTTTTCCGCCTGCGCGGCGGATGCCTTGCAGGCGGGCACGCACCGATAACTCAACGCTCTTGACCACGCGACCGTCGACACCAAACGCCTGGATGACGTGACAATTCTGGCCAACCGAATTGTTGGTCAAGACGAGTACTTGCTGGCCTTCAGGGGCGGAAGGGTCACGGATGACTTTCGCTTGCCGAACATAAAACCAACCGGTCGGTTCGCCGTCGGCGGTCGCTTGTTCAAAGCCGCCGTTAACAATCGACGGGTGTCCCGAATCGTCCTTCGTTATCCTCAGTGCTTCCGCTTGCCCGGTCATGGGTACGAAGAAAGTCGCTTCCAGTTTCTCTCGTTGTAGTTTTCCGTTCAGCTTGCGAAACAGGAAGAGCGACTGCTGGAAACGTTCGCCCAGCGGCACGATCAGGCGGCCTCCTTCCTTCAGTTGGTCGACCAGTGCCGGAGGAACTTTTTCGGGCGAGCAAGTGACGATGATCTTGTCGAACGGGGCGTATTCAGGCCAGCCTTTGTACCCATCACCGATCTTGGTGTGCACGTTGTTGTATCGCAATTGCTTGATCGTTCGTGCAGCACGTTCGCCAAGCGGCTCTACAATCTCAATCGAATAGACATCGGCTACGACGCGACTGAGTACCGACGCTTGGTAGCCGCTCCCGGTTCCAATTTCCAGGACACGGTCGGTGGGCTTGGGGTCTAGCTGTTCCGTCATGAAAGCGACCACGAACGGGGAGGTGATCGTTTGGCCGTGCCCGAGTGGCAACGCGGCGTCGTTGTAAGCGAATTTTCGCTGATTTGCCGGTATGAACAAATGACGTGGTACCTCACCCATCGCCTTGATGACGCGAGGGTCCTTGATGCCGCGTCCCATTACTTCCGCTTGAACCATGCGTTGTCGAGCCGTTTCCAGGGCGCCAGCTCGCTGGCCCATGACACGCTCGGCAAACAGCCCACTGCCTACCACCGCGACAAGGGCCAGTAAGCATGCCAGCTTGCCACCCAATGATTGGCGACCCAGCGAACGGCAAGCCAGCGAACGGGCTGCGACGACAACCCGATGCCACGGTCGCGCCTCCTTGGCATTGGCTGTGGGATTGCGGCGGCGTCGCGGCACGGTGCGAAGTGGATCGTTCAAGCTAGGGCTCCTGTCGGCAAACGTGCGTCAGACGCGAAAAGCGCGCCACGATAACCACCTCGACGCGTGGCGTCGCCGAGTATTTGCATGCCCTACCCATCGTCTACGATTACCTGGCAGGGACGTTTCGCACAACCTGTTCGCCATGCGGCAATGGTGGCGGTTCACGATCGTTCCCTCGAACGCGGCTACGACCGTTGCGACAGCCACGCGGAAAAGAGCCCTGATGGCTGGCACAACCTTTGTCGAAGCTGTGAACGATTCCCGATTTGTTCGCTGTCGGCTTGAGCTCGTTCAGGTTTGTGGCAGATTCTCAGTCTAGTCGCCGCCTTGGCGTCGTGCAACTTGAGCGCCGACGACCGTGATGGAGTACTGGATCTCGACGTTCTTGTGCAACTTCTTGACAAACTTGCCTGCTTGCGCCAGAGCGAGGCATGCTTTTCCGGCCATCGGTATCTGGCGCCGCTTCTCGCGGATCGCTTGGTCCAAGATCTTCATGCGCATGTGAGCCGTCTCGACCGACTCCAAGGCCTTGTTGCCAGGCGTGATGAGCCAGAGATTGAGCGCGCGCCGTTCGCGCGACATCGCGATCAGTTGCCGGTTTAAGTCCCTTAGGCGGCGGTGCATCGTGCGCTGGGTGCGGGCAATCCGGTCCTTTGTCAGATCGACAACATTGTTCTGGCTGAGCACCACTTGGGGCGATATCTTCAACGCCAGCTGTTTGCCGCGTTTGACGATCGCCAGCCGGATCCGGACGTTGTCTGGTTCCTTCAGTTCGATGTCCAACGGATGGCCGAATCGCGCGGTTACCGATGCGGGGACAAACCGGTGTTCGGTAGGCAGGTTGTCGATTTCGACGTCGCAGACCATGACATTGCGCGGGTTGGCGCGGGTCGCGAGCAGTATAAACGTCTCTTTCTTGGATAAATCCAACAGAACCCTCTTGGCCGAGGGAGTTTGATTCGTCGGGGTGGAAGGCTTCTGAGCCAGACATGGTTTGGGGCTGGCCAGTTCGGTGCACGCGAAGCATGCTGCAAGGATGCACACAGCGCGAACTAAGAACCTGTCCCAAGACCTGGTTGACATGCAGGAGTCTTCGCGATTGGGCAACGCTGCCGGTAGTTGTGTGACAGGCTCCAAATTACCTTCTGACTCGCCACGCCGTCGGCGCGCATGCGGAGCTGTCTTCCAGCCGCAGGCGATGGCTCGGTGTCTGAGTACCGGCGGCGGTTCCTTGCGGGCCGGTGGGCTCGATTCCCAGTCCTGTTGCATGATTTGTGGCGATGACTCCATGGTGGTGCTCCCCTTTCGTCGCGAATGTGGTGGCGTTCCGACCAATGCGTTTTCCCGAGTGCAGGGACAGCCCGTGGATTGCGACACTATGCCGGCGACACCCTGGCGGTGACACCCTGGCGGTGACACTGTGTACGCTGACTGATCGCGCACGCGACCAGGCAGCGCTGCAAAGCGAGCATCCTGAATGTCAGATCACGAACTGGTCGGTGGGATAAGACAGATCCCCTGTTGGTAAATCACCAACGGGCCCAGAAACCCCTCACGAAAAATAAGGATTTTTCAAGAAAACTGGTTTTCGGCCACAAGACGTGCAATTCATGGGGCGAGCGCCCCGGTGGCAGGGTCCGAATTCGGTTTCCGTGAAACGGCGTCATTTTGAGAAGACGCTCATTGGCTCGTCCCCTGGGTGGATACGACGGGCCAACCGCGCGCGGTGCCTGCGGACTTGCCCAACGATCTCCCACACCAACCGCACAGGGAGGTTCGGGGCGACTCGCAACACAGCAGGACCTCCGTGCAAGCCAACCGCCGATGGCGAATGCATTACCAACGGTGCAAGTGTGTGGCAAGTTCTATCGTGGTGCGGCACCGTATTGCGTGCTTATTGCATTTTCTTCACGCGCGTGAATTCGTATGCCGGGCTGTCGGGGCGTTTCTTGCCATCGACTAAACGGTTGGTTTCGCTCCAAGTCAGTTTGTCGGTGTCGTGCAATTCGTGAACGATGGTTGCACTCGATTCGGTGCCATCATCCGCGACGTCACGCGTCTTGATCAGAAGTCGGTTTTCGTCGACCGACCACCGTCCGTACGACATCCCACCGGCAGTGTTGAACGCACCGCTTACGATCATCTGGCGTTTCACGTCCCAGCCGACCATCTCGACGATTTTAAACTCCTTCTCGCCTTTCGGCTGGATTGAAATGGTCAGGATAAGTGCGTTCTTGTTGACCACCCACCGATAGGCCATCTCGACACGCATTTGCCTGCCCTCTTTCAGTAACCCGGGAACGGTTCGTTTCGCAGGCCCTTCGTAAACCCATTGGCCTAGAAAGGGTTCGAGAATCTGCAAATGGTCATAGTTGGCTGGTCGCTGCTGGGGCTGCGGAGTTTCTTCTTGAGCCGCAGCGATCCAGGGAAGCAGTAGCGTCAATAGGGTCGCAGCGAGAAAGCGTTTCACGAGACATCTCCGAAAGGGGAGCAGGATGAGAACTTGTAGACCAAGGTCGTTCGCGGTTCGATCCGCTGCCAAACGTGAACAATCCGTAGACGGCGACGGGTGTCTGAACCAAGACGCGAATAGCTCAGAAATGGAAATTACACGCGTTCATTAGAGACCATGGGGCCTGCGAACGCAAGATTTCAGAACGCTCGCTGCCACGTTTCGCACGCGTTCACAGCCGTTGGCAGGACGCTTGGGTTGCGTCTTGGACCACGCGTGCGTGACGCTCCTTGGTTCAAAGGGGCGAGGAGCTCGCGGCGTGCCAGCATGCGGGTCGAGTGTAATGGTGCGAAGTCTGCCACGATGTTCGACCGCCAGGGAGACTGGCTTGCTTGCATCGGCCAGGATGCTTGAAGCGAGGTCAAGTTCAGCGACGCTCGTCTTGCCGATGCGGTATATGCGGTCGCCGGTTTGCAAGCCGGCCATCGCGGCGGGAGTGTCGGCCGCCACGCGCACGACGATGATCGCGGCAGGTTCACGCGGCGCACGCTGACAAGTGAAGCCGAACTTAAACGCCGGATCACTACTGTGGGGAGTCGGGGGAGTCGCCGTACGGCTAGGACTACGCGAGACCTCGGACTTGGACACTTCGGCAAACTCCATGCGATCGGCTCGATTTGCCAGGTCGTAGACCAAGCTGCAGATCAGCTGCGAAGCGCGGCGCATGCCGTCAGCATTGATGCGTTCCACGTCATCCGTGGGGCGGTGGAGTTCCGGGAAGAGGCCGGAGGAGGGGAGCAGTACGGGGATATCTTTTACGAAGAATGGTTGATGGTCTGACAGGACCAAGTTGAAGACGCGGAACTCCAGGTCGAGGTCAGAGACCGCATTGTTACGCGCCACCAGCTTACGCAGGCCGACCGCAGTGCCGGTGCCCCAGAGTACAAAATGATTGTCCTCGATACGCCCGATCATGTCCAAAGCGATCGCGAACACGATGCGATCGAGATCGACCGTGGGGTTCTGGACGAAGTGGCGTGAACCGAGTAGCCCCTTTTCCTCGCCGTCCCAGAATGCAAACAGGATGCTTCGCCGTGGGGTTTGAGGCAGTTGCGCCATCGCCTCGGCGATTTCCAGTACACCCGCCGTGCCGCTGGCATTGTCGTTCGCGCCATTGTAGACCTTGGCATTGGGTGTCCCCATTCTGCGCCGGCCGAAACCGACGTGGTCATAATGCGCGCCAATGACGACGGTTTCCTTGGCCAGCTCTGGGTCGCTGCCGGGAAGGATGGCCAGGATGTTGCGCATCTCACCGCGAAATGACTGCACGTATTGGTTGTTGGGTCCACCCGGTTTGAGTCCCAGTTCTTGGATCTGCTCAAGCAAATAGTCGCCAGCTGACTTGCCACCGGCCTTGCCCGCTTCGCGGCCCTCGCGAGCATCGTCGGCCAGGAACTTCACATGGTCGAACAGCTCGGCGTCGGTAATGGTCTTGAGCGCATCATGCGGTGCTGTGCCAGCGGCAATCGATTGTGCCGCGGCCGTATTCCCATGCGCGCCCAGCAGGGCCCAGGCAGTGGATGCAATCAGGAGCGTCACGATCCAGGAAGGACAGTGTGCCATCGTGTAATCTCCAGCGAGAGGTGCGTCTTGGCAGCGGGCGGTAGCGCGCGTTCACGATGCCTGCCATTAGAACGCGCTGGAGAGGCTGGCACAACACGTTCGTGATGTGGGTGCGATTGGGCCACTGGAACGGTTGCGTAGTTCGAGCGCCGCAAAGATCATGGGCGCGTTGTGTTGGTAGCTGACCAGTCGTGCCTCCGACCGGGACAAGCCCGGTGGAGGGCTCTTCGGGATTAGCGTCGGGCAGCGGTCACCAGCGGCTGGAATGCCATCCACCGCATCGTGGTGCGCCCGATACACACTAGCGCAGGATCACCAAAGCCGGTTGCTCCCAGTACCACCAAGCGCGGTCGTACCAGGGGCGATCAACGTTGGTCGGGGTCGTGGGCCGCGACGTTCTTGCGGGAGTGGGGAAGATGATGGGATCGGTCACGATAAGGTCGTTGGGGTTCCAATATTCCGGGCCAGGCGTGCTGTTGGTGGGTGGCAGGATGGGAGTCTGTGTTGGATCTTGGATCGTTGGGCCGATGGGCAATGAAATGGGCTTGCTGGAAAGCGTGAATTGGATTTCGGGCAATTGCCCACCGTCAGTTCGAGCTGCGTGAAACTCGACACGGTAATCGCCGGGCGCCAGCAGCAATGTACCGCTCGAACGCGTCTCGCCGCCAGGTGCCGCGATGCGTTGGACCAAATTGCCTTCGGCATCGTAAATGATGGTCCACATCGCCACCGGGGCCATGGCGGCCACGGCATCAACCGTCAAAACCAATTGTGCCAGTGTCGTTTCCGCAACGCGGAACGAGTTTTCGATCGCAGGGTTCGCGGCACGCAGCGTTTCGGTGAACAACGGATCCAACATCGTTGGCTGACTTACGAACTGGGCCTCCATTTGGTACGCACCCGTTTGAAATGGCGCCGACACACTGGCTGCCATGACGCGCACCAAGTGCCCGTACGCGGGATCGACACCCCGGATCTGCACGACCAATGTCCCATCGGCGTTAGCAAGGACTTCGGTTGGTAATGCGATACCTTGTTCGGACAACACTTCCACACGCGGAATCAGGCCGTTGGGATCGGTCGAACGTACGGTGACGGTAAGGGTCTCCAGTTCGCCATCGGCCACGTCGCTCGGCCTCAGTCGAAACGTGTTGATGTCACGGCCCGATCGAATAAAGCCGGTCGCGTCGTAGTGGAACGGACGATTCGCGTCGGCAGAGATGGTCGCGACTCCGGTCCGATCGTTGCCAAGCCGTGTGCTGGAGTACGAGTATTGACGGGCGACTTCTTCTTGGCTGGGGCCTTCGGTCCTCGAGCGCCTTTGCAAGATGGTCACGATCTCCTCCTCGTCGGCGTCTGCATCGTCATTTGCTTCCGCCTTGCTCTCTCCTTCGCCGTCGTCGCTGAAGTGCCATTGACGTGTCTCCGCCGGTTCGCGTCTACGCGTGCTGCGGTATTCCTCTTTCGCCTGCTCGTTTTGTTCCGCGTCTATCCTGCTTGCCGCACGTGCCGCAAATGCCTCACGCTCCTCCTCCTTTTCTTCTTCGTCTTGATCTTCGTCCTCATCGCGGTCCGTGCCGCGGTCCGCACCGGATTCGCGCTCTTCGTCAGCTTCTCGTTCCTCTTCCCGGTCCTCGTTGGCATTGCGAGCTTCTTCCGCTTCCTGTCGGTCTTCGGCGTCACGATCGTCTTCCTCGTCCTGTTTTTTGTCGGTGTCGTGGACGTCTTCATCATCATCCGAGTGGCTATCGTCGTCAGTCCGTGTGGTTTCCGTATCGCCGATGGTCAGTCCCGAGACGCTGCGCAGCAGCGAAATGTCTTCGGCTTGGGGCACGGTTACGTCGGGGATACCGTGGATGAACATCGGCGAGTTCGGGTTGTTGCTGTGTCTCAGGCCCAGCACGTGTCCCGCTTCATGGACGGCAACCGCGAACAGCTCGTCGACGTTCGCGAAATCGTATTGCGAGTTGATCACAATGTCGCCCGCCCAGGTCCCTGATGCGAGTTCGCTCTGCGGTACGGACATGGCAATGACATCGGCAGCCAATGGAATGGCCGCTACGCGTACGTCGCCGAATCGCGCGTCACCGATGCTCGGTCCAGGTGTTCCGAGTGGATCGCCGTTGTCACTTACCACGGCAACGTTCGTGGATGCGTAGGGCGTCCAAGTTTCAAAGGCGTTCACGATCGCTTCCTGCCAACCTCGTGTCGCAGGCGTTTGGAGCTCGGCATAGAGTGAACTCGGTCGGCCGGCAACGTCGGTGCCGTCCGGCACGAAGCTGATCGTCAACTCCGATGCACCGGCCCAGGCCAGGCCCCAGGCCAAGCCATCGGCGCTGAGCATCAAACGTGATTCCAAGGGCTCGACGGACAGACGGCGTTGACGCCGGGGGGACGAATTCGTTTGGGGAATTCTCTTTGTTGGGCGGCGGAACATAGGGACCTCTCGAACAATGTTGCTGCTTCAGGAACGCGTCACACACCCTCTGCATAGGAGCAGTCGATTTCAAGATGCTGCTGCGCCAAGAAAACCGACAATTTCATGTTGTGTCGGAGCTGTAAAATCTGCATGTACCAAGCTTTGCCCGCATGGTTGTTCCGGCGTCATCTGTTCTTTCGAGTCCTGCTAGCACTCGCGTGGCCTATCGTGTCTGCCGTGAAGTGGTTGGGCCTGCTCCGCCACTCGCCTCGTCCGTAAGTCGACGAATTCGACCCATCATGGTGCGAATACCGAATTGTCCCCTTCGGTTCCCCCAACGTTGCTGACCGTGGCAAGGTGGGAGCAGGGTGCGTCAGGTGAAGCATGGTTGCTAGCCAGCCAAGCTACTGCACTCACCGCGTGAAAGCGGTTGGGAGCGACCGGCACAACAGCGGGTTCAAACGCGCGGATCGCGGATATCCGTGTCCGCCGCCGACGGCTCAAGGGAAAAGGTTTTTTCGAGAATAGATTCTGATGAGGTGCGAAACGAGCGGTGGCATTATTCCATCTTATTGCCGCTGCTGCTCCAGCATCATAACAGATGAAGACCGAATCGAAAACGACGTTGGCCTCAATTTAAGGTGACGCGGCTCACGTTGAGAACCCGTCCAGTTGTTGTGCTGTTTTGCCTCGGAAAGGTGGTGTGGAGCCAGGCAACGTGAATTGGGCCGTGTGACGCGCGTGGTGTGTCTCTGTCGTGATGGAAGCGCGACAGGTTTCCTGTGCCGTGGGCCCACCAGTGTGGCGGCCCGGTGTGGCGGTGTGGCGTGGCGGAAGCGAGTTTTCCGGTCTTGAATAGGAAGGGAGTAGCGGCAGCGTTTTCAGAAAGTGGCACGGAGGGGTGGTCATGGCGTGCCAGTTTTTTGCAGTGTGCGCGCTGCATTGAGCACTGCCTTGAGTTCGGCATGATGGCGAATGGCATCGAGATCGGTGTCGTGCGATGCGACCTTGGCCAACTCAGGATCGCGTCGTAATGCGCGGGCGATAAGCTGTACTGCGCGGTGAGCATCTTCGGGATGCGTTGCGGCATTGATCGCATAGATGCAGCCGACCTGGTAGATGATCAACGGGATATCCGTTGCCGCGAGCGCCGCTTGCGCATCACGCATGCTGGCATCGCGTTGCTTCTGGCGTGCAAGCAGCACACCGCGGCCAGCCAGCGCGGAGGCGTTGTCCGGTTCCGCGGCGACCAGTCGATTCAAGGTCGCGATCGCGCCGTCCTGGTCACCGAGTTGCTCCGACAAGACGTGGGCGATGTTTTGCAATGCGGAGGGAGATTGCGGGTTCAGTTTCAAGGCCTGTCGGAAATCAGCAAGTGCCTCGATCGGTTCGTCGGCCAGACGCGCGACGCCTCGCGCTATCCAACTCAGTTCGTCTTGGGGAGTGCGCCGTATTCCCTCGTCATGGTCTTGCGCCGCGCCGGTCCGATTCCCCAGCGCCGTACGGATCCGTGATCGAATGAAGTAGATGCGAGTCTGCGTCGCGCCCTGGTCGATTGCGGCGGAAATATCTTCTTCGGCCAATGCCAGTAACCCCAAGTGTTGACGTGCGATTGCACGATTAACCAAGGCAGCGACCAGGCCTGGTTGTTGAGTCAATGCGGTATCGAAATCGTCGCACGCGTCGCGAAACGCTTGCATCTGCAGCCTCGCCAAACCACGATGTTCAAAACCCAGTGTGAAATCGGGTCGCAACACGACGGCTGCAGCGTAGCAATCTTCCGCGTCGTCGGCCCGTTGATTACTGAGGTAACAATTGCCAAGGCAGAACCAGAGCACGTGATCTTGTGGTGCTTGGCGAAGGAGTTGTTTGATGATGGCAGCGGCCTCGTCGAACCGGCCTTGGTGGGCGTATTCAAAAGCGCGCGTGCGAGGTTCCTTTGCGTCACCGGCCGTCGCTTCTGCTTCGGTACGTAGCTGTTCAGCTTCTGATTCCCGGCCGGCAGCCTGGAGTAAGCGAGCGCGTTGCAGGATGATAGCCTGGTCGGCGAGTTGTGGTGCATCTGGATCGTAGAGCAAACTGTTCCACTGCAGTGCTTCTTTGAGCCGTTGGGCGCGTTGCTGGGGATCCGACGTTCGAATGGCCTGTTGGGCAATACCGCCTGCGAGCAGATAGGCCAGCCGATCAGTACATTGTCGCAAGCGTCGTTTTCCGGTGTTGTCCAGTTCTTGGAATACGGGTTGGACGGCCAGTGGCGATTCGTGAACGTGCAGTTGACGTAGCGATTCAGTGGTGCGATCGACGGCGCCGGCCAGTTCGCGATTGTCGACGAACGGCGAGTTGAGCGCCGTTTGGGCCGAGTCTACCGCTGTCTCGACTTGCCGCAGAGTTTCCCGAGCTTGATGCGCGGCAAGGCTCTTGCCGCGTCTGTGGGCAACCAAGGCTAACGCGGCCAAAATGGTGACCGCCATCAAAGCGACCGTGGTTGCCGAGGCAAGTCGCGGGTGACGACGTGCCCACTTTCGAGCTCGTTCGGGGATGGAACGATTTGGGGCATGTTGCAGAGGGCGGTGATCCAGGTGTCGCTGTAAGTCCTCCTGCAGCTCGCGCGCGTTTGCGTAGCGACGCTGCTGATCGGGTTCCAGGCAACGGCTTACGATGGCTGCCAAGCCTGGAGAGACTAGCGGATTGAGTGTACGAGCCGAGCGTGCGGGCTGTTGCCGGTCGCGACGCATGCGAGTGACAATCTTGGCAAACGGTCCGCGCGGAGCGGGATAGGGCAAGTGGCCGGTCAGCATCTGGAACAAGATCACGCCCAGCGAATAGACATCGCTTCGCGGGCCAATGTTGCCACCCTCTTGCAATGCGGCCATGTGCTCCGGTCCGATGTAGGGGAGCGTGCCCCCGATCAACGCCATCGTTGTACCGGTCGCGGTGTGCTGTGTTGCCAGGTTGAAGTCAAGCAGCAGCGGTTGGCCGTCATCGGTCAGCAAGATATTAGCTGGTTTCAAGTCGCGATGTACGATCCCGTGTTCGTGTGCGTAGGCTAATCCGTCGGCGACACGCGATATGATCCAGACTGCGGCGGACAGATAGTCCATATTGCCCAGCCGCTGGATCGCTTCTCCACTCGGCACGACTTCTGCGGAGCCTTCGGAAGGGGGCGCGGACGGCAGGTTGTTGCCGTGTGCCGCATCGCAAGCAAGAGTTGATGCGGAACGCAAACCGATAGTGCTTACGATCGCCTGGCCGGAATTGGGGATCGTCCGCGATAGCGCGAATGTCTTGAGTACATCCGCCAACGTGTTTGGGCCCAGGAACGGCATGCAGATTGCCTGCAACGATCCTTGCCGATGGACGGAGTAGATGGGCACAATGTGCGTGTGTTGCAGTTGAGCCAGTCGTTGTGGTTCCTCGGAGAAACGGAGGCTGATTTTGAGAGCGACGAATCGCTGCGCAAGATCACCTTGGCGTGCCAGGAAAACGCGTCCGAACGCACCGCGACCGAGTTCGCCGACCAAATCAAAAGACTGAAATTGATCGCCAACGTCAGGCATTTCGAGCGTTGCGGCTGCCATGCGGTCGCCCAAGGAGCGATCGATCTGGGACAGTTCGGCCAGGCAAGCTGCTTCGAGGGGGAGCGTCGAGGTTGACGGTTCGGAATCACCAACGGGAAGCTCCGGCCAATCGTCGGTCGATACTCCATCGAGATGATCGTACGATTCCCGCAGGACCGCTTCCCCCGCTAGACGCCTGAGTCGGTATTCTTCAAAAGCAACCTGCTTCAATCCGTCGCCAGATTGCAAGATGTCGGGAAACATCTGCTGGTAATGTTCGATCTGTTTGCGGTCGCCTGATTTCCATCCATATTCCAGATCGACACGTACCAATTCGATCACCGTGTCGAATCGCTCTGGGGAATCGGGTGCCGGGGCGAAGTCGAGCAAATTGAGGAGGCCACCCGATTCGCGCGCAACTTCGTACGCTTCCACGTAGTCGTCCAGTTGACGCAGACTGTTGTGCATGGTTGTTACCTGCGTGCCGTGCCCCCGTTACACTGCTTCCCTGTTAAACTGCCCCCACGCATTTCGGATCCTGGAAACCCGATCCGATTCATTTGCGGCGTGCCCCTCGCCGCAGCGGTGCAGTATCCGTTTTGTCGCAAGCTGATAGTGCTACGTTGATTCTCGTTTGTCGGGCGTTGGCGTCGCGCTGCCAATTCAACCTAATCACCGTCGTCGGTGCACCCGAAAGAGATCGGTCCATGCTCAAACGACCACCTCTCCGGTGACATACTAGTCGTCATAGAGCACATCGGCCAAGCGGTTGCGGAATTTTTGCAAGACCCGTTCCACCGACCTCTTCGCACGTCGCGTTTCTTCGGCGATCTGGGTAACGCCATGCCCTTCGATCCGCAAAGTCACCATGCGGCGCTGTGTTTCCGGCAGCTCTTCAAGTAACTCCTCGATGGTCAACTGCAAAATGCCGAACGACTGGTCGTCGAGCTTCCTTTGCCGACCGGCAACATCGCCGATTTTCTCCAACGCCGTCGTTTGACTGACATCCCGCTTCGCCGCGCGGTGAAACTCGCCCAGCCGGCGGACTTTGTTCAATGCAATGACCAAGAACAACTTCCACAGTTCTTCGCCATCGGGAATTTCATAGTGGCCTTCGGACGCGCGGCGGAAAAAAGTGCGAAATACCGATTGCACCACATCCTCTGGGTCGACTCGAACCGCCAGGTCCTTGCCCGATTGTGCGCGCGCCAGCAATTGTAGACGCTTGGCGTACCGAAGATAGATCGCCGTGGCCGCGTCTTCTTCGCCACGCCGAAAACGACTCAGCAAATAGTGATCGGTCGGCTCTAAATCGGAGTCTACGTCTTCGGCCAATGGCGCTCCAACCAAAGGCTCGTCAGCTATTGACTCTTCGGTTTTCGCGTCGTCGGCGTTAGTGGGTTGGTCCGGCACAGGCGTGTTTCTATCCCCAGGTTATCCTGATAAGTAGAAAGGAGGTCCGAGAACCGCCAAAATGGTGCTGTGTCCAGCTAGGCTTTGTCTCAAAACGTCTTTTCGCGCGGCAAAGCCATGCCATTTTCAGCAGATTACGCGAAACGCAAGGTGGTAAATACGAGTTTTGAGACGCAGCCTAGTATAGAGTCTTGCCGTTGCGCCCACCATTTTGCTGGAAAACACTGGCAAATCGTAACCGTTCTCGGTGTTTATGCCACCGCGGCTGACACCAACAAGTCTGGAGGGCTGGCACAACCATTGTAATGGACCCCAAAAACTGGACAACTTGATGAAGTGTTTGACGCGTGACACTTGACGGCGTCTTCGTTATGTTCGTTCAACTAAGAAATGAGGTTACTCCCTTTTTCCGCGGTCCATAGCTGCGCGTGTGTGCCACTGCATGCGCAAACGCGTTCGCAATCTCGATCGATCTGGCACTGCCGAACGCTTAACCAACACGTCGCCAGTAACTGCACGCAGTGCGAACCGGCTAGCCGGTTTCCAATGGCAGCTCGATCGACGCTTCGCACTGCTCAACTCGGCGTTTGCGTGTGTGCATCGATTTATCGCTTTGTTGGACGGAATGATATTGGGAAACGTACGGAATGAGCAGTGGCACGGACGTGCACCGTACTTGTTCTTCGCGAAACAGTGCTTGCCGCGCGGCGCCGCATCGTGGACGGCCCGGAAAACGCGATGCGAAGTGGTCGTGCCATTGACCTGTTCTGACCGCTCGACCGCCACGCGTAAACAGTAAACAGAGTCTGACCCCTGGCGGCCGATAACTGCGACAAGCGGCGCACTTTGTACGCCGCATGCCGTAGGTGTCAAGCAGGGTGACTGAGGCTCAGTAGCGTAAGCAACGTGAGTTAGTCGTCGTCATCGTCCGCATTCAGAGGGGCGGCCATGCAGCTCAAAAGCATGGCGGCGACAATGCCGGAGATGATGGCTACCGAGAAAGAGTGAAATCGGTGACGTGTGGAGTGGGTTCGGAGCATGATTGGCGCGTCCTCTGATTGGAATAGGAAAAGGAAGGGAGAATTTCCTAGTCCTGAGAGCAGAACTGCAGTGTCGCGCCTTTGGCTTGCTGGTCCAGGTAGAACTTCTCGAATGCCGGTCCGCCGGCGAGCCACATCACGCGATTGGGGCAGAGCACATCGCACGCCTCCCAAAACGGTGCCGGCGCTTTGCGTGGATCTCGATAGGTAGGATCTTCCCAGATGACCACCTCGGGCTCGGCCGCGCGCAACGCGCGAGACCACGCGACAATGGGGCTCACATCTTTGCTCTCATTCGGCTCGTCACGCAGCAGCAAGGCAAGTTGGTTGGCCCGGATCCCCTGCTTGCCCAAGTGCGCCACCCAGGCGCGGATCCACGTCGCGACGTTCTTATCGAACGCCGACGTGCCGATCTTGGCGCCGCCGATCGAGGTGGGGACGTGGACGAAGATCTGGTAACGCTGTGCGCCAGACCAAGTGGCCAGCCAGTCGTCCAAGTTCTTGGTGTTCAGTGCGATGCTGCCGTCCGCAGCGAACTGGTAGCTATTCAGGGCACTGCCGTTAGCCCACGGTGCGTTGACAAATCGTTCTTTCAGGTGAGTGATCAGGGCCGAGCGGTTCTGCGCTGTCAGGCCGTATCCGCCGCTGTTCGTATAAGACCAGCCACCCAGCACGTATAAGACCAGCCACCCAGCAGGAGTGACGTCTGCTGGGGAAACTGTAGCGGATATACATGCAAGTGCAGCGGGACGCGAGTTGTCTTGCATCGCTGACGTGAATGTGAACCGCAGTGGGCCAATGCACGCCGGCAGTGCCCGCCGCGGTGCGGAAAGTAACGCCTGCGATCGGTTCGATCTTGCCCAAGTCAATCGTGATTGACGCGTATCCGGTACTCGACCAGCCAACGGTTGCTTTGTGATTCCAGAAATAGCCTTCCGATTGTTTGCCATCGGTCAGCTGAGTTCGGTCGCCCGGGTCAGTGCAGTACGAATACCGTGGCGCTGGGTGCAATGTGTACGGCTTGCCCAATGCGATGTTATCCCTTTCGGCTGATTCGTTTGCGAATGCGAGACAATGGCAAGTGAGCGTGAGCGTGACGAGTGCGGCGCAGCGGAGTATTGCAGAAACGGTCATCGTGGTGTCCGGCGATTGGAGGGATGGGACGGGAGGGGATTAGGCCATTGTAACCGAAATGTCAATGTTGCGTGGCAGTGAGGATACCAGTGAGATAACGGCGACGAGTGCCTATTCACGAGATGGTGGGCGTAAACAGCGCATCCAGGATGCGATCGATGGACGCGGCACCGGCGACATGATGAGTAATGCGGCCGCGAAGCGGCCATAGCATGTAGCCATGGGCGTCAGCCCATGGAACGGGGATGCGATCGATGGACGCGGAGCCGCGAATGCGGCGGCAGCGCATGCTATCGCCGCATTCGCGGCGACTCGTTTTGATACGCACCAATAACCACAGGCTGACGCCTGTGGCTACATGCAGCCGCGGCATTCGCCGCGAATACGACCCGATCCAAGTCGCGCTCCAAATTCCGGCATTGTTTGGTCATTGGCGGATGGGCTTGTCACGGCGACCGAGGAACTATTGCATCGCTGGTAGCTGGCCAGTCGTGCCTTCCACCGGGGCTTGCCCGGGCGGAGGGCGTTGCGGGATTAGCGTCGATTCGTGCTTTGTCATTCGTCATTGCCTGGAACGACTCGACACAAAACTGGGATGCGTTTTGATTTCAATGTGGACGTGGCAGTACTACATTCTCAACTGTCCAGGCTAAGAGATGACTCAGCAATAGCGCCCGTGTCAATCGTCT
>JAJRVM010000357.1 GCA_024277285.1 Planctomycetota bacterium | reverse complement strand
TTTCAGCACGACCATCCCTCAAAAATCTGGCAAGAAATCGGTGAACACCGACAAAAACCTCGCATTGCCCATCGTCATGCGATGAAGGAGAATTGCCTTGCCTTCCCATCTTGCCGCAAGAAGTGGCATGGCACCTATTGCGGCACCTATTGGGGACGGATGGGGAAATGGGGTCATGTCTAGAATATTTGACACTCAACTTTTCGGGGCAAGACAGGCGAAGTGGGTAATCCTTCCAGGCGCCGTCGCTTGCCAGTGGATTCGAAGCGTCATTTGTGTTGCCCCGATGTGGCTGCCTGGATCGGCATACGCTTGCTAACCGCTTCGCCTTGTCTCTTGGGCCCAGTTTCACCGCCCACGCGCGCCGCAGCTGAATCGGCGCCCCCGTTTCTCGCCTAGCCGGAGTGCCTAGCTTGCGCAGATCTCTCGAAGAAGTTGAGTGTCAACTTTCAAGGCACCGGTTTGACGTTTTGGTGCGAGGCTACCTTCGGCTACAGGTATTCCATCTGGTTGACCATTTCTTCCGCTGTGACGTTGCTAAGAAAACCCGCCATTCGGCGGATCTTCTGGCCGATGGAGTAGCGTTGGTCAGGCACGACAATGATGCCGGCGTGATCGAATCCCTGCCGAAGGTACTCGCGATGTAGTCGGGCGAAATCGGCCACGTTGAATGAATAGATGCTTCGCCCTTGTTGGACCGCAAAGGCAAGTTGATCCTGATCCGCAGTGCCGCAACGATTGGCCTCAACCGTTGTCAGCACGTCGATGCCACGAGCCCGGAGCCCTTGGACAACAGCGTTTTCTGCGGCATCCTCGTCCACATAGAGCAGCACATCGCTCATCATGCGTTATCCCGAGACGCACGGCGTTTCAATTCGTCATACTGGGCATCCGCAGCGGCCAACTCTGATTCGACCTCGTCACGGTTTGCGTGGTAGTACGCCAGGGCCGAATAGACATGCGCCAGAGAAAGCTGTGAATACGTCTGTACGACTTCTTCCGGACTTTGCCCCTGTTTGTACAGAGTAGCGATGCGATGGACCGTAATACGTGTTCCATCGATGCGCATTCGCCCACCGCAAACGTCATCAGTTTGAACGAGCATGTCGCTGAGGGTTATCGACATAATACCAAACCTCCAGGAAGTCTTTCTCTTCACTCATTGTATCACACAAATGGCCAACAGGTAGGTTGCCTCGGATTCGTGCCTCTTGCCATCTCGATCACATGTCCGCTTCCACCAAGTCACCTGGAATCGACGCCTGCCTCCGTTCTGCAAATGGAAAGCGGAGAACGACGATCGGGTGCCCGCACTGGCCAGGTTCGCCACGGCGCTGGGCACTCCGGATGTCGTCCAACTCGAAAGCGACCACGGTCGCGACGTTTGCCACGGCCCATGCCACTCACTGCCTGGCGGGGACGTTGGGCAATTCTGGTTTGAGGAGATGCGTTGCGACCGGGATGGTGGCGGACTGGGATGCGCTGGCCTTCAGCGATTCCAGGATGGGGCGCGCAACGAGCGCTGGAATCGCATAGCTCGAAATGCGGCTTGCGCGCGCGATGTTCACGCCGATGGCGCGGCCCTCCAAGTCGACAAGGACGCCGCCACATTGATTAGGAGCTAATAGCGAATCGTGTTCCAGTGCCGAGGGGAACAGGACGCGGCGGTTGCTAAGCGGGCTACCGAGGTGGTCCTGGAAACGCGCGCGGCGACTGGAGAGTGTCGTGGCGACGCTACCCAGGGTCGCGGCGATGTGTGCTCTTTCCTCGTTGCGCAGGACGGTCAGTTGAATCTTCTCGCCAGGCAACAAATTGCTGGTCGTGGCCACCATATCATTCGACGATTCGATCAGCAGGCCGTTGACATGCGTAATGACATCGCCGGTCAGCAATCCAGCCACTGCGGCACCACTTCCAGGTACGACGTAGATAATGCGCGGGCCGGGCCGGTCTTCCGTCATTTGGATTCCCAATACTCCACCACGCACGCGGTGAGGGGCAACGCTGACAATGCCAATTGCCTGTGGCACGTCGCCCAGCCCGGGCGTGACGACCCAACCGCCCGCAGCCGGTGGGTCTTCGTCGCTCCACCGGATCGTCGGCAAATTGTCGGCCGCGATTTTCAGCAGTGCCAGGTCGCTACCGCGATCCGTTCCCACCAACTGTGCCGAGTGACGCGTGCCGTCGCTGAGCTCACATACCACGGCGCCGGTAAGTTCACTGCCCTTGGTGACAATGAACCCCTTGGGATCGATGATCGTGCCCAGAGCCGCTTGCCGGCCATTGCACCAGATGCGGACCGTGCATTTTGCGGGTAGCTCGACGGTCGCTCGAAATGCGTTGAGAACCGAAGCGTGGTTCCGCGCATGCGGGTTCGGTTCGTGCCCGGTTAAGACATTGGCAAGATTGTTGAACCAGCGCGTTTCGTCGGGTGTGCCCTGGTGAGCGTTTTGGTCGCTGGCAATCGGTTTGCGTGGTCGTTCTGCCAACCGAACTTGGGGCCCGTCCCCAGGTGTTGCTGCGAACAACGGAGAAGTGGGGCCAGTCGCCAAGATGCTGCACCATGCCACAAGCAACGCAATGGCCCGGCCAGTTTGTGATTTCAATGATGGTGCCACACGTGCCTCCTCGTTTCCCACAAGACTGGGTCTGCCAACGGCCCAGTGGTTGCCGATCAAATGTGGTCAGTCGACCATGCTTCACGTTCGTAGGCGAACCCCGTCCGCGCACTAGCTCCTTCGTGCCATGGATGCCAAGACCACTTTCAGCTTGAACGTCTTGCCATTGCGAAGCACTTCTACCGAAACTTCATCGCCGGGCTGTCTTTGGTTGACGAATCTCTTCAGGTCGTCAAATGTTGCCACTATATCATCACCGAATCGAGTGACCAGGTCACCGCGTTGGATGCCGGCACGCTCGGCCGGTGATGCCGGTAGAACCTCCGCGATCCTAGCCTCGATCGTTTCCCGTTCGCCAAGCACACCTATCACCGGGCGTCCCACCAGCGCGAGCAAATTGCCCCACGAGTCGCCTCGGACCAAGCGAGTCCAGCTGTTGCGGTAGGCATCCACGGCAACGTGTAGGTTCTTTGTCACCTTACTGCCGATTCGGCTGTGGATTCCGATGACGCGGCCTTCCATGTCGAACAATGGGCCGCCTGAATCGCCGCCTACCAGTTTGCAGTCCGTTGTGAGCTCGGCCTTGGTGACATCGTTGGCAAGAATGCGACCGAACCTCGCCACAGGTTGGCGGTCGCTCTGGTACCCGCCGGGATGCCCAAGGGCCAAGCACCAACTGCCCGGCCGCATCTCCGCGGCGCGCCCCATCTCGACAAAAGGCCATTCGATCTCCTTGCCATCGCGCATTTGGGGATCAATCTTCAGCAAGGCCGCATCGACGCTCTTGTTCAGCCCAAGCGTCTTGCCGGGAAACACCTGGCCGTCGGACAGGATAATGCGCACGTCCAAACCGGCCTTGCCGGCGACATGGGAGGCTGTCAACACGTAGCCATCCTTGCTGACCAGTACTCCGGTGCCTTGCGTCGAGCCGATTTGTAAGCCGACCGTCGCCGGCGTGACTCGCTTGACCAACGCCTGTTGGTGTTGGTTCATCAGCCGCAGGTCGTCAAGCGACTCGGGAACACCCGCAAAATAAATCTGTTGCAACGCGGGGGGGAGCGTTGAACCCAATGGCGCAGAGCTCAATGGCGTAGAGCTCGATGGTGCTGTGCTCGATGGTGCTGTGCTCGATGGTGCTGTGCTCGATCGAGCGCGATCGGACTCAATCGGATTGAGCTGTGCGGGGGCCGATTCTTGCGCAAGGAGAGCGCTGCAGGCGGCAAGAACAACCGTCCCAGCCAGCAGGGCGGGCAGCCATGGACCGACGTGAATTGTTGGGCCGGACGGCGATTCCGGTTGGAAGAGTGCAGCGTGCTTCATATCGAACGATCCAAGGCGTACCATGGTGTGGTCGTCAGCCGTTTGCCTATGGCCACAAAGCGGCTGACACACAGCGCGAATGCTGTTCCGACCACGGGAACCACAGAAAGGGGCCCCATTTCGGGAACGCGACTTCGTGAACGCAATGTCGAGGGCGCAATTTCAAAGACGCGGTGGTGTGTCACAGGCATAAGAGCATGAACAAGTTTACTGACTATCATAATACCGTTTTTCGCGTGAACGAACTCGACATTTGGCTTCCAATGCCGAAAAACGCACCATTCATCCGGTTGGACACCTACCTTTGAGGCCCTTGGGAGCCCGCAAATGACGCGGTTGATAATTGGTTGTGGGTATTTGGGGGGCCGTGTCGCGCGCGGTTGGGCGGCCCAAGGGGACACCGTTCATGTATTGACGCGTTCGGCTGCCCGAGCCGAGCATTTGCGAGCGGCGGGATATCTTCCATTGGTAGGTGACGTTACGGACCCTGCTACATTTCCTATCTTGCCAAGCGTCGATACGGTCCTTTGGGCGCTGGGGTACGACCGGCAGAGTGGCAGATCGATTCATGAAGTGTATGTCGAGGGGCTAGGGAACGTGCTGGCCCGCCTCGCTCCCGGCACGCGGCGTTTCCTCTACATGAGCTCGACCGGTGTCTACGGCCAGCAGGACGGCAGTTGGGTCGACGAAACGTCGCCATGCCTCCCCCGCCGCGAGGGTGGCAAGGCCTGCCTAGCTGCCGAACAACAGTTGCTCGCTTCCACGTGGTGCGATCGGGCGGTGATCTTGAGATTAGCTGGCATCTACGGTGCGCAGCGTTTGCCGCGACTCGAACAGTTGCGTAGCCGCGCGCCTCTGTCGAGTGATCCCGACGCGGTGATCAACTTGATTCATGTCGAAGATGCTGCCGAGGCCATTCTGCGCGTGGCCCAGCGACCGCTCGTGCTGCCGCGTACTTTTCTGATCGCCGATGCGCAGCCGGTGACGCGTCGTGCGTTCTACCAAGAGCTTGCGCGTCAAAGCGGCTTACCATCGCCCATCTTTGCTGGCGAAACACGGGAGGCCGTATCGTTGCACCAAGAAACATCGAACTCGAGGATGGCGAACCGATCGGGCAGTCACAAACGCGTGTCGAATCAACGCATGGTCAGCGAGCTGGGCATCCAATTGCGGTATCCTTCCTACCGCGAAGGGCTCAAGGCGGTGGCAGCTGCTGCGGACTGACGGTGGGCACGCGCCGTTCGAGTGCCGTCGCGCTCCGGCAGGACCGTTTCCGATGGGAATCGATTACCATCGGAACGCCGGCACTTCGGGCGAGCCAGTTGATCGAGGTACCGGCGGCACTTACAATCGCGGCATCGAGTTGCATGGCCGCAGTGCATGGAGACCGGCCGTAGCGTCCCGTGGGGTGGCGATTCGGGTGGCGATTCGGGTGGCGATT
>JAJRVM010000356.1 GCA_024277285.1 Planctomycetota bacterium | reverse complement strand
GTCGCCGCACATCCGACATCGTGCCACTCCGCCCACCGGAAGAATTCTCAACCAGAGACAGACTCTACCCGCGCCCCTTCTCGCCTTGCCGGCAGTGCTAGCGGGTCATCGCTCGAAATTGCACGCTTGCCGCAAAGACACGGTAATTTGCAAGCTGCGCAGCTTTCCAAAACGGAGGCAGGCGTTCTCGCGCGTTCTGTTACCAAACGCTCTGTACGTGGCGGTATTCTTGAATCCGCGCATCTTTCGTCATCAGCGTGGCCTGCTCCGCCCGAGCGGTTGCCACGATGATCTGATCAGCCGGATCGTTGTGAAAGCGAGCAGGCAGAGTCGTTGACGCGAGTGCGATGCGCGGCGTCAGCGCAACGATTCTCAGTTTGGGCATGTCGAGGGCAGTCGTAAGCCACTTCTCCGGATCACAGTTGATGCCAAGTCGCCCTTTTTCGAGCAGTTTGCAAAACTCCCAGGGGGAAATCGCGGAGAGGAGTAACTCCTCGTAACACGCCGGGTCTTTGAGGAGGGACAACACTTTTCTTGAGATCTTCTTCGGGTTGACCTGCCACCAGATCCAGGCATGCGTATCCAGCAGATACTTCACTGGCACGCCTCCCATTCACCTTCTTCCAAGGGAGTGACAATATCCTTCTCGAATACCAGCGTATGTGCAAGTTTCCCAGGCCGCGCACCCGTTGCTTCCGACACACACGAGTTGATTTGCACCAAGGGCTTGCCACGTTTGGTAATAATCAGGCTCTCATGCGATTTGGCAATGGTATCGAGAATCTTGAGCGCATGCGCCTTGAACTCGCTGATCCCCATCGTCTTCATCTGGGCACTCCTCCCAAGCAAAAGTCATCAATGCAAATATAGTCAATTGAAGTGGTCAAGTCAAGCCGACTCCCCACTCCCATACTTGGTCCATTATTCACGCCTGCCTCCGTTTTGGCAGTGCAGGTAATTTGCACGCTGCGCAGCTTTCCAAAACGGAGGCAGGCGTCGTGGCTCTCAACCAGACGGCAGCCGATACGACAGACGCCGACGAATATTCGGCCATGATTGATGCGGCTTGGCAACACCCGTATCGGGAACGTTCAGATGCTGGAGGATCGCACTGCGCGTCCGTGCCACTGCTCATTCCAAACGTCTTGCAACTCCAGACACTCAGAAAAAGCCACAGCCACGATGCGCAAACGCAAACGCCGATTTGAGCAGTGCGAAACGCCGATCGAGTTACCAACGGCGGAGTCGCACGACGGTTCACACTGCGTGCAGTGAGCGACGGCGTGGCGTTTGACCTGTCAGAAGTGCTCGATCGATCAGGATGGGAAAGTCGTTCGAGCACACCGTGGCACACACGATTGCCGAAGCGCAGCGACTCCTTTACTCAATTATTTGAAAGTCACCATTGTTTCGAAGCTGAGATGCTAGATTGTTCCACTCAGATGCGGTTAGTAAACGCACTTCACCGTCAGGCAATAACTCCATTCCTGTCACTACCTGTACCCATAGTTTGACTATCGGAACGTCGATCTCTGGACCCAGGGGCGGTGGTGGCACATCCCAAATCCAGGCTTCTCCGTTCCCGTCGCCGGTAAGGATGTGCTTCCCGTCAGGACTGACAGCCACTGCTTTGACGGGGCCTAAATGCGACAAGGGCGGACCGATTGTCCGGCCCGTTGTCACGTCCCAGATGCGCGCAGTGCGATCATGGCTGGCAGTTACGATCTGCTTGCCATCGGGTGTCGCAACCACGCGACGGATGCTCGATTGATGGCGCTGCAGGCATCGTCGTACCAAACGGCCAATATTTGTATCCCATATGCTAAGGACACCATCTATTGTGCCGGTTATGCACTGCTCTTCGCCGGGCAGAAATGCAACCGCCCATGGGATTGTCCGACCGATTGGAAGCCGCAGCAACGCTTTGCCGCTGTTCGAGTCCCAGACGCAGACGGATGGCTCCACGACGAAGAAGCTGCTGGCGAGAATTCGTGACCCATCGTGATTGAATCTCGCCGCGCTGAACCCTTTTTTCGAAAAAACGCAAGTACCGTCGACGACTCTCCAAACGCTGGCCATGCCGCCACCCGCCGTGAGAAGTAATTCACCGTCAGGACTATAGGTAACGTCTACGATTTGCCGACTTGGCGCTAAAGTCGCTCGTGCCCAGGTCGCTGAGCGCCGGTCCCACTGCCGTACCCCGCCGGAATACCCTACTGCAATTTGCGCGCCGTCCGGACTGTAGGCCGCCGTATACGCGGTGCGCGGTGCGACACAAATCGGATTTCCATACGGTTCAAGCGTGGATATATCCCACTCCTGAACTTTGCCATCCGAAGAGGCGGTGAGTGCGTGCTCTCCGTCTGGACTGAACTGAACACCACGCACCATGCCGTCGTGTTGCAAAGGGCCGCGATGGTTTGATTTCGGTGTTTTCCATATGCAAACGGTTCTGTCAATGCTGGCGGTCACGATTCGGGACTGGTCAGGGCTAAACGCTACGCTGCATACGGATAGCGCGTGACGCATTGGGGAACCGATTAGTTTGCCCGACCGTAAATCCCATCGACGCACCTTTCCATCGCGGCAACCGGTAACAATCTCGCGACCATTACGCCCAAAGGCGACAGCATGGACTGGCTCGGGATGCGCAAATCCTGCTCGAACGGGCTCGTGAGCTACCGCATCCCACACCTGTACCGTCTGGTCCTGGCTGCCAAATACAAAACAGGGTTGCTGGGGGCTGAATTGCAGGCTGAACACATGGACGTTGCTCGGCGTAACGTCTCCAATCTGCTTGCCCGTGTGAATGTCCCAAGCGTGGAACCCTCTGCTATCCGTGGTAATGACATTCGACCCGTCGCAGTTGAACGAGACGGTGCTCACGCGGGAAAGGTGCTCAAAAGGGACTCCAATGAGCATTCGACTATCTACGTCCCACAAGTACGCTTTCCCGTCCGCGGACCCGGTCACGATCCGCGTGCCATCAAACGAAAAACAGGCGGCAGTTACTCTCGCGTCATGTTCAAGTGTGGCGCCTATTTGTTGATGAGTTTCGACATCCCACAGTCGAACGGCCTTGTCGCGGCCGCCAGTAAGGAATAGCCTACCGTTCGGGCTCGCGACAAGGACGTCAATACCACCCGAATGCCGGAGCGTTTTGCCAATTGGCTGCAACGTCGTCGCGTTTCGAAACTGGATGGCACCATCCGGACTGGCGGTAACCACGAATAAACCATTTCTTGTGAATATCGCGTGTGGCCCCGAATCGGCGTCATACTCGACAGGTTCTTTCGGTGACGCTAGCTGCACTACGGCCTGGAGTGTGTGCAATTGTTGATGCCATGCCGCTAGATTCGCGCGGACGGCCGTGTGCAACGTCGTTTGATCGCCTGGAATGGTCTCCAGGCAATGCACCATCCACAGCATGCCTTCGGGCACGTGCCCTTGTTCAGGCAAGTTCCATGCTTTTTCCAGAGTCAGGCCTTGTGCAATCCGAGCGACTTCTTTGGATTGAATTCTCTCTTTGATCGCAAAATGTGTTGACGCCGCCACCCCTGCGATGAGCAGGGCAACTGCGGTCACGACGAGAGTCGCGATGAGGGGATTCCGCTGGCACCAGCGCCAGACGTGTTCAGGCCTCGATACCGGCCTTGCCTGAATTGCCTGTCCAGCCAGGAGTCGGCCTAGATCATCTCCGAATTGCCTGGCCGATTGGTAGCGTCTGTCTGGGGCCTTCTCCAGACATTTCAGGCAGACCGTGTTCAGGTCAGACGGGATCCGGTTATTCAGCCTTCTCGGACTCGGCGGCTCGTCATTGATCACCTGGTGCAGCAACATCCTGGCATTACCACGAAACGGCAATTCACCTGTCAGTAGTTCGAACAGAATGACGCCCAGCGAGTACACGTCGCTCTGTTCGTTAGCATCGTGCGCAGCGCCCTTGGCTTGCTCTGGAGACATGTAGGCTGGAGTGCCGAGCACCCGGCCCTCCATGGTCATCGTGATTTCACCCGCATTCCGCTTGGCCAAGCCAAAATCCATGATGTGTGGCTGGCCGTCCTCGTCGAGCATGATATTGCTGGGCTTGAGATCCCGATGGATGACGCCGTGCTCGTGGGCATGTTGCACAGCATCGGCAATCTTGGCTGTCAGTTTGGCTGCTTCTTTCGGTGTGGGCCGCTTCCCCGTCAGCCAGTCGGCCAACGTAATTCCCTTGACGAAGTCGCTGACAATGAACAGCTGGTCATTCTCTTTGCCCACCTCGTGCACCGCCACAATGTTGGGGTGGTGGAGTTGGGCAGCAGACCGAGCCTCTCGCAAGAATGCCTCGGCCTCTTCAGTCGTGAGCTGACCCTTGCGCGGAATTTTGACGGCCACGGTTCGATCCAGCTCGCTATCGTGAGCGGACCATACTTCCCCAAATGCACCGATGCCGATCCTTTCAACGAGCTCAAACCTGCCGAGTCTTCTGTGTTCTGCCGATTGACGGCTGATCGTTTCGTCGGGGAGGAGGTTGAACGAGCTGCCGCAGGACGAACACACAAGATCTTGTAGTTCAGCGTCCTCCACAACTTCGATGGTGTTATGGCAGTGCGGGCAGCGGATGTGCATGGGGGGACTCCGTGTGGGGCTCGCACACCATTTTGCCAAAGGAATCGCGGATCGCAAGTATCGGGCGTCAGATGCGTCGTTTATTTTCGCGAATGAGACACCTAGATGCAGAAATGAGACTTCACTGGTCTGCGTGAACACAAACCACAACGGCGGCGAAGCCGCTCCACCGAGCGATTTTGTGCCGGTCATCTTCTTTGGCCCTCTTCTTTCGTTGCGATGTGGACCATTATTCACCCCTGCCTCCGTTTTGGCAGTGCAGGTAATTTGTACGCTGCGCAGTTTTCCAAAACGGAGGCAGGCGTCGTGGCTCTTCCAGAGTGGCGTTCGGCTCTGCTTGTTCGCTGCACGGATCGTTGGTACGATCAATCTCTTGATGCTTGATGGGGATGCTGCGGGCGTGGAATGCGGAAGATCGTACCGTTTCAGCGCTAACGGTAGCGAGAGAATCAATCGAATGTGAATGCAGGTCGAGCACCAGCGATACAACCGGTCAATGAGCGCTACCTCGTATCATGCGTGTGCTCTATTTGCGTTGGGAGCCCGCTCATGTTGAGGCTTAAGACGAGGCCTTGTTATAACACTCCGTGGATCCACTCTTCCTATCCGGTTTCTTCCCGTGGTACAAACCTGGAAAATGCCGAACAGAGCAGAACGGGACGTTTTGAAACAAAGGCCAATGCAACCTCACTCCGCGTGATGCGTACGCGATGCGATCATCTCATTGCCGGAGATCACGGGATTCGATTGCCCTTTGGTGCGGGATTCGGTTCGGGATTCTCGATTCGGGATTCTCGGTGGATGGACGGGGCCCGTGTTCGAACGGCCCGTGTTCGAACATTGACTCTTGCAATCGTTTTCATCACGGCTTTGGCGAGTTTGCAATCACCCGGCGCGTGCCGGACGCTTCTGGCGGAAGAGTTACGCGCGGGAGTGGGCGTGTGCGACATTCTCGCCGACGGCTCTGAGGCCACCGTACACGACCCGATCCGTGCCAAAGCGTTGGTCGTGAGCGACGGAAAATCAAAAATCGTGATTGTCGCGTTGGACGTCGTCGCAGTCACTAAATCACTTGTGGCGGAGATTCGCGGGCACTTGCGGGCCGATCTGGATATCGAGCCGTCGAGCGTGTTGGTCAGCGCCACGCACAACCATCACACGCAACAGCAAGTGGCACATGACTTGCCGCAGCGCGTGTTTCGAGCGGTTCAGACGGCGTGCGATTCCATGGTACCGGTCAACGTCGGCGCCGGCGTCGGTCGTGAAGATCGCATCATGATGAATCGCCGGCTTCTTTTGCAAGATGGTACACCATGGACGATCCGTCGCGCCAATCCGTCGCCGCCTGATGCGGAACTTGCCAAACTCGGCCCGACGGATCCGGAGATCGGTGTCTTGCGTCTCGATCGCAAGGATGGCCGGGTATTGGCGGTGTTGTACAACTATGCTGTTCACGCATACGCTGGCGCTCCCAACGGCGGCGTCACGGCGGATATCCCTGGCGCCGCGTCGAGACTATTGGAAGAGACGCTTGGGCCGGGCACGGTCGCGATTTTTCTTCAGGGCGCAGCCGGCGATATCACGCCAATTCGTTATAAGGATGTCGATTCGCCTCCACCAACGCAGCAACTAGGCATGTTGCTCGGCTTGAGCACACTCAAAGCGGTGCACCAGATTCGGACCAAGAGCAACGGTACGGTGTGTATGGTTACCGAGAAGATTACGCTGCCGCGGCGCCACGACCTGGACGCGAGGATCGCCGCGTTGGTGGCAGAGCAGGAAAGGATATTGCAGTTCTTCACCGGTGTCGGGTGCGGTGCGCATGGTGCCGGCACGTTCCTGAATTTTAAATCGTTCGTTCCGCTGTACTTGAAACATACCATCGACCCCAAGCACCCAGCGTATGCCTCGTATTTGTATCTGCATGAAGCGAATACAGGTCAGGAATCCCTGAAACACCTGGATGCTGAAAACCGCAAGCGACTGGACAAATACCGGGCATCCATTCGGCAAATGGAGGCGCTCATCCGCCTGCGTTCGAACCTCAAGATACTTCAACGGCAGAAAGATCGGAACGAACAAGAAGAGGTTCCCGCAGAAATCCAGGCATTGCGAATTGGAGATTTCGCAATGATTACCTTTCCTGGGGAACCCTTCGCGGAAATCGGGTTGCGAATAAAAAAACGTGCCCCGTTTGAGCATGCGTTCGTGGCCGGATACGCGAACGGTCATATCGGTTACGGCCCGACCGCAGATTCGTACGAGACTTCCTGCTATGAAAACTGTCTAACGCCGCTGGCACCTGATTGGCAAGGCGTCTATGAAACATCTGCCCTGAAGCTGTTGAGCCAATTGGCCGATTCGACGAAAGAGCAGTGACACGCCACAACTGGCACGAGATTGGGCGCGACGTTTTCTTCCCACAACTGGTGATCCTGAAATGCAGTTCCTGGTGGTAAACTGCACCTCATCAGGTTGTCCAGTTTTTGGGGTCCATTACACGGCTCGGTATTTTGACCCCATGGAGGGTGCTCTTGGAGGGTACTTTTCGGCGAAACTACCGTTTTGCCTATGGCAATGCTGTGGTCGAAAGATCACAATTGCGCAATACCGTTTGTAGGATGCAGTTGGTAGGATTAGGATATTGCGTGCGTACCCGTTGTGGATCGCGCCGCGAACGTCGGCAGCACAATCTGGTCTCGTTCTGGTATTATACCCATGTGGTGGCAACTGGATTAACCCTTTGTTTACTCTAATTGGGGGGGGGGTATGCGAAAACCGAACAAGCGGCTAATGAGTGGCTCTCAAGCGGATTTCCTGACTGTCTAGTGTTTCAGCTTCACGCACCCGCGAGTGCACATCGTTTCGATTACAAAAAGGTCGAAGAAAATGCAGAGAAAAACCTTGGTCTTCATCATGATCGCTGGCATGGCGCTGTTCTCCGCCAACATGGTCCGGGCGGATGTCCCCGCTCCACCAGTGAACCAACTGATCGGAATGGATGACGTCTCGCTTGGCGACCTGGCGGAGGCTGACTGCCGTGTTTGTCACGACAGTGGTGTTCCTGACCGCCACCATAATCTTTACGAGCAGCCGATTCCTCCGGGCTCGAACGTACCCAATCCTGATACGGACGGTGACGGTGTCCCGGACACCAATTATGCGTGCTTAAGCTGCCATCAAGACTTCGTCGTGGTGCGCGATTGCACCGAATGCCACCAAGGGAGCAGTCCCCACCACACCACGCCAGATGCAGTGGGACGCAATTGTGTCGCTTGCCATGGTGACATCGTGGACAATTTCGACGATGGTCATTACATCCCGTCCTATTCACCTTCCTTGGTAACGCCCTTTCGCAGTGCCGGCACTGGGCTTCCCGCCAACAGTCGAGGCAAGCTTGCCGGTGCCTGTAACTATTGCCATGACGACGACAATTTGACGCCGTCGGTTATCCTTTCGAACAAGGACCTCCACCACAATACGGGCTTAACAAACTGTGGCTGGTGCCACGACTTCGGCGCGCCATTTGAAGAACAGATTCGAACCTGCGAAACATGTCATGGCCCGGATTCACTCCATAACATCCAGGCGGATTCACCCAATCCAAATAACATTGGCACTTTGGTGGTAGGCGAAGAGGACGCGGGATTCGGTCACATTGGCAGAGACGCAGGTGCTGGTGACAGTGACTGCTGGGGCTGCCACGGCTTTGCCTTTGCTGCAGCGCCCAAGTCTGGTCCAGTGATCCCGTCGATTGACGGTTCGGATTTGGCGGTCATCAAGGCCGGCACCGACACCACCGTAATTGTCACCGGTTCGGGATTCATCAATACGGCCGGTGAGCTCCTGTTTAAGTCCGGTGTAAAGTTGACTGCTCCTGACGGGACGTCGGTGACCTTGACTCCGAACGCCATTCTGCCGAACGTTATGACCGTCACGATTCCTGGTACGACGGCTCCGGGCAACTACGATCTCCAGGCAATCAAAGCTCAGTTTACCAGCAACCCGGCGGTCATCAGCATCGTTCCCGACGTGGTTATCACCGACGCAACCGCAGACGGGGGAACGGTGACCATCAACGGCCACGGCTTCGGCGGTTACTCGGCGGCGGGCTCAGGCACGACCGTTACGACAGCCGCGAATGTAACGGGAACGGTTGTTTCCTGGAGTGACACCACGATTGTCGCAGAGTTTGCCTCGGGCCCCAACGAAGTTACCGTCAACTCGGTATTTGGTACGGATACGTCCCAAGTCGCCGGCGGCGGGGGAGGCGGGGGTAATAGCTGGACGTTGAGGATCCCGCTCGCGGACGCGGCGGAGATGCAGGTGACGTTTTCGCCACTAGGTCAGTACCTGTTGGTGAACGAGCGGATGAACGGTCAGAGCATCTTTGGAATTGGCGTGAAATATGGCGCCGACGCGATCTTCTGGTTTGACGTGAGGGGGGCGATGTTCTACGGCGTCGCGGATCCCGATGCCGGCACGATGCGGGGATTCGTGTTCAACTTCCAGGGAACGAGCGGACTCTGGTCGGCGAACCAGTAATCGCAGCTGCGGTAGATCGCGCAAGAGTATTGGCCCTTGCGCTTAAAGTCGTTGGACCGTGTGGAGGGGATGTGCGGTTGGCACGCTCCCTCCACATGTTTTCTTGCCGATCTCGAATGGACCGTCTGATCACAACTGCCACAGCCAACTCTATGCGGCTTTGACGGCAACGGGCGGCTTTGACGGCAACGGGCGGCTTTGACGGCAATGGTAACACTCGTGACGTTGCTGCGAATTGGATTATGCTGGAGTCTGGGACCTTCACCGCGGATGTTCTGCAGGCCGAGTGACTATCACCGGATTGAATTTCATGAGAACGTGTGCCTTTATTCTGATACTGACCTTCGTGTTTGTCCTAACTGGCTCGGTTCAATCCGCGGAGAAATCGG
This sequence comes from Planctomycetota bacterium, assembly GCA_024277285.1. The sequence continues at coordinate 6,295 of JAJRVM010000356.1, read as the reverse complement.
TGGTTGTAGGCTTCAAACACAAGCCAGGCGACAGCGAAAGAGCGCTTATTTGGGCAGCCCGCGGCGACATCCGGCACAATTATCAACTGATCCCCGCCGTGGCGGCTAGTCTACCGGAGGAGGAGATCGAGGAACTCAAGAAAAACAGCAAGGTCGCTTACGTTGAAGAGAGTGCGATCTACACGGCGACGGTGGCGCCGCAGCTGCCCGCTGACGAATATGAGTATTCCTGGGGCACGCGGCACATTCGTGCCGACTTTGCGCATGCCAGCGGCAACAAAGGAGCGGGGGTTCGAATCGCAATCCTGGATACGGGAATTGACTACAATCACGAAGACCTGGCTGGCAACTACCGGGGTGGGCACGATTTCGTGTTCAATGACGATGACCCTTTTGACGACAGCTTTAACAGCCACGGTACACACATCGCCGGTATCATCGCCGCGGAGGAGAACGGTTTTGGCATGATCGGTGTGGCCCCTGAAGCCGACCTGTTTGCGGTCAAAGTGCTCGATGGAGCTGGATTTGGGACCGAGGAATGGATCATCGCGGGTATTGACTGGGCGGTAGCCAACGGGGTCGATGTTATCAACATGAGTATTGAAGGCCCAGACCGACAGGGGTTGCGGGAAGCCTGCGACAGGGCCCGTGACGCCGGCGTCGTGTTGGTGGCCGCCGGAGGCAATAGCCTCGTCGGTGAAGGGCCGATCGAGTTTCCCGCTGCGTATGAGTCGGTGATTGCAGTGACCGGAACCGATCCGTCCGACCTGCCAGGCTACTTCGCGCCCATCGGTGAAAGCTTGGAGCTGGCCGCACCCGGTGTCGATGTCGTCTCCACGGTTTCCGGTGGCGGCTACGGTTCGTTGAGCGGCACCTCGCAAGCCGCTGCGTATGTGACTGGAACCGCCGCCCTTCTTGTCCTGGCTGGTGTTGATGACTTGAATGGTGACGAATTGGTCAACAATGAAGATGTGCGGCTGACGCTGCTGCTGACGGCCAGCGACCTTGGAACTGCCGGTAACGATGCAACCTATGGCCATGGCCTGGTGAATGCCGAGGCAGCTTCATTTACCGGCATTAGCCGCGACGTGGTCATTTCCGACGCAACCGCCCTTGAGGGGACGGTGACTATCAACGGTCGTGGCTTCGGTGGTTACGTGGCAGGCTCAATCACGTCCGTCACCGCGCCAATCACTACCGGCAATGGCAACCGCAAAACAACCACGTATGTGAAGGGAACGATTATTTCCTGGAGTGACACCACGATCGTGGCGGAGTTTGACTCCGGCCCCAACGAAGTCACTGTTCAGTCGGTATTCGGTACGGATACGTCCGAGGTTGGGGGAGGTAATAGCTGGGCGTTGAGGATCCCGCTTGTAGACGCTTCAGAGATGCAGGTGACGTTCTCGCCATTCGGCAGTTATCTGCTGGTCGACGAGCGGATCAACGACCAGGCCATCATTGGGATTGGCGTGGAATATGCAAACGGCGTGATCTTCTGGTTCGACGCCGTGGGAACGGTCTTCTTTGGTATCACGGATCACGATGCCGCCACGATGCAGGGAGTCGTGTTCAACTTCCGGGGAGCTAACAGCTTCTGGTTCGCGAGGCAGTGAATGAGACCACGACCAAAGATCCGTTGCCGATTGGTTTTGACTGGCATGCTCTTGGTATTTGGCTGCGCAGTCAATCTGGCAGCAAGCAGTGCACGGGCAGAACCAGAAGATCGCAAAATAGATACCCGCAAGGTGGTTGCGCGCGTCGATGGCAAGCCCATCTATGAGACGCAACTGAAGCCCGAACTGGAACGTAGCTTGCGGAAATTCCGTAGGTATGGAATGCGGAAAGATGACGCTGCCCTGGTCAAGCGGTTGCAGCGCAAGATCTTGGATCGGATGATCGGCGAGCAACTCATCTATCGGGAAAGCCAAAAACTGACCATCGACAATGTTGACCAACGGGTGGGACAAGAACTGAAAGCCCTGCAAATGAAGTATGGAGTGGGGGAGCGCTTTGAGAAGTACTTGACGTCAAAGAAGCTCGCAATGAAAGACCTCGAAGAGACTTTGCGGGCAAAAGTCTATGTCGCTGAATATCTGAAAAGACAGGGCGTTTTGGAGCCGGAGATTCCAGAATCGCGGATCAGAGAAACGTATGAGGATCATCCAGAAAACTATGTCAAAACGGAACGCGTCAAGGTCAGCCACATTCTGATCGCAGTAAAGGGACATGCTGGCCCCGAGGAAAAGCAGCAGGCACGGCAGCAGGCGGAGAAAATCCGCCAGGAGATTCTGGCAGGTAAAGACTTCGCCGAGTTGGCCAAGAAGTATTCGGAGTGCAATACTGCCTCCGGTGGGGGCAGCCTGGGCTACATCAAGAAAGACTATATGCCGACGGAATTTGACCAAGCGGCATTTGCCATGGAAAAGAATGCGGTCAGCGAAGTCGTGGAGACTATCTTCGGATTCCATATTATCAAAGTTTTCGATAAGAAATCCGCGGGGGTAGCGCCCTATGAGGAGGTCAGGGAGTTTGTCAAGAAGTTTCTACAACAGAAAGAATCCGAGAAGAAGCTGGCAGCGCTTATCGCCGAACTGAAAGGGAAAGCTAAAATCGAATTATTACTGAAGGAATCCTGACGCGCCAGTATCGGACAGCGTCGTGGCGTCGTTGTCCTTGGCCCACTCCCAGCCACGGCTCACTCCAACCACGGATTATCACACATCTTCAATGCGGATGTGGCTCAGTTTGAACGGGGATACCGGGACGACATGATCTCTCGCATGACCCCGTGCTGCGGCATGTCAGGGCTGCTGCTCGGCGAACCACAAGCTGTTGACTCCCTGGAAGTTGAAGACGATCCCCATCATCGTTCCGGCATCGTAGTCGACCGTTCCGTAGAACAGGGATCCCGCAGCGTCGAGCCAAGCGATGAACCCGCCGGACTCGAAGCCGACTCCGACGAGGATGGTGCCGTCGGGGAACACTTCTTCCACCAGCAGAACGCCAGCGAACTCCTCGAGCCTCAGTTCAAATTCGGCCGGCAAAAAGGGGACTTTCACGATCCAGGACCCGGGGCCCGGTCCGGCTTCGGTGATTTCAGCGGTCGTTGCGGCGCTGGCCGTTGCGCCTCGATCGTCCAACACGGTAAGCAACACCACATAGGTTCCGGTACTGGAATACGTATGGGTGGGAGTCGAGCCGACGCCAATACCACCATCGCCAAAGTCCCACCGGTAGGTCACGATCGTCCCGTCGGGATCGAAGGATCCGGTCCCATCGAACTGCACCGGCTGGCCCGGGCTTCCCGTGTAAGGACCGTTCGGATCGGCAACCGGAGCCTCGTTCACGTCGCCGTGGCAGGCCCGGCAATCTCGTTCCACGAGAAAACGATTGCGGCCCGAGCTGGTTTCAACCTCATGACAGGACAGGCAAACATACGACTCGGAAGACGCCCCATATGGGGCGTCCGTTGAATCCGGAACTTGACCGCCATACAACACGTGGTGCCGATCGGTGATCGCTCCGTTAACGCTGTGGCAAGCCAGGCAATCCCTTTCGACAAGTATTTCATTACTTCCTGAACTGGTATCCACGGCATGACAGGAGAGACACACCAACGACTCCCCAGGAGTCCCGCCAGGCGCATCGGTTGGATCGTGCGCTGCGGAACCGTACAGGGAATGGTGCAGATCCGCCGGAGTCTCGATTGTGGCGCCGGACAGGTCCGCCGTGGCGGGCGGATCTTGGGCCTGCAGCAGCAAAGAAACCAGCACGGTTAACGGCAACGCCATCGCTAGAGGAACGATTCTTTTCATGCTTGCTACTAACACCCTAGGGAAAAGGTGACGGTGTCAGGCAAGATCTAACTTGCCTCCTCTGGAACCAATTCCTCGCCGCAGCTTCGTCCCGCTGCCAGGACCTTCCGTGCCGCATGACAACGCTGTATCCATGTCCCGTGGTGCCGTCGCGTCCCATCGACCGCCCCATGCACAAAAGGGCCGAGTGTCGCGTCTGCGGACGCCCGGCTCTCTCGGCAGACGGGGCTCGCTCGGCAGACAATCGCCAAGTCACACCACCCTGATCTACCAGTATACACAGTGACAGAGGAGATTTGGAGTGTCAACAAGCTGATCTTCCTGACGTCTCTGCTTTTCGGCCGACGGCGAGCGCGAATCTCTGCGCAAAGGGTGGCCGGTCCCCGAGTGAAACGACGCCGAGTGAAACGGTATTGGTTCAGGGTAACGTCGAGTGTTCGGGGGCTGGAGTAAGCTACTGGAAAGAACAAGAAGGGCCTAAAGATAGTGTGGTTGTCCTTAGGGGACGCTGTCCCCGTAACCGTTTACAAGTTTCAAAGTAGCAAACCACTTTGTTACGGTCCCCTCCGTGCCGCGAAGGCACAGCCCTAACCGATCCCGGAGTGAAGCATTTTGGCAGCCGAGCGTGGCCGCTGAGGCAGTTTCGTTTCCGTGAACGGTTACCTCGCCGTCTCCAAACTGGAACGAATACAAATCCCCATCTTTCAATTTGAAACGTAACCGAACCGATTTGCCGGCCAGTGAACTGACATCAGATCCGTTTTCCCAACTCGTCACCTGCTTTGTGGAATCACCAAAAAGCCCAGTCGAGTCTGCCAAGCTGAAGCCGGGGATCGGTGAGCCGTCGGCGTCTTGGATCTCAACGTTCAAAACTCCCGCAGCCGATGTCGCGTAGTTCACGTAGAGTCTAGAGCCACTGAAGGCAAGTGGTTTCGTCGTCATTGTGCCTCCAGCGTAAGGGGCGTTCAGCGAAACGAAACCGTCCAGCCGAATCGTGTACCGGCGGATTCGGTGAATGTCGTCGCGCCAGGCTCCTTCGTCGTAGTGCATCGAGATTTCGTTGGGCAATCCCGCAGTAGCGGAGTTCGTTTCAATCAGACCATAGCTCGAATAGTTGTCGCCGTAGACCCAACGGTGTTCCGCCTCGGGACCGGGACGTAGGAATGCTTCGTCCCAACGATGGAACGAAATTCCGTCTCGACTCGACATGAACACGCCATCGCTCAGATCCGTACCAAGGCGTTGCCCCAGATTGATCAACTGCCTGCGTAAATCAACGGGCGGCAGTTGTGTAACGTGTTTCGTGAGCGGCTTGGCGGTATAACGAGTTGGGAATCCAAACAAGATGTGGGGAGCCCGGTAGTAGGGGCGAATTTGGTTTGTGTACATCTGCTGAGGGGGCGAGCTGGGGTCGTCGAGTCCCATCGGCTCCGACCAGTTCATGAAGTCCTTTGAATGCGATTCGCCGATTAGCCGGAGCCCTTTGAATTGGCCGTCGCTGAAAAATCGAACATACATGGAATAGCGATTGTGTTCCGCGTCCCAGAAAACGGTGTTGTGCGAATCGAAGGCACCCTTGGTGACCACTGGTTTCTTACTGAGACGTTCCCAGTGAACGCCATCGGCGGACGCAAAAGTCCATAGTCCTTTACTGGCAGTGGTGCCGCCAATCGCTTTGTAACGTTGTTCGGAAAGACAATCCGGATTGGTGTCTTTGAAGGGGGAAAAATTATGAGCTTCGGGGCTTCCCATGAAAATGATATTATTGTCTTTCGATCCCTCCCATTGATAGATGCCAAGGTTCGGGCGAGTCCAGTGAATCCCGTCTTTGCTTTCGGCGTAACAGACCGTTTCCGTGTGTGCCATGCGGAGCGGTTTTTTGTCAAGCAGATAACGACTCCCGCGATAGTACATGCGGTAGATGGCACCGTCTTCAAAGAGTGTGCAATAGCCACTGGCGTTTCCTTCCCAGGCTCGATCGAACTGAAAAGTAACTTCGCGTGGCTGAGGAGAATGCAACTTGAGCTGAGCTCCTCCGTCCAGAGCATCAATGAGAACTTGATCGACCAGGGGCTCGAGTCGCGAACCGATATGAATCGGCTCGGCGGCTTGTGCAACGGCACTGAATATCAATGATAAGCAGCCGGCCAGATACGCAAACGTGATTCGAGAAGAGCTGCGGTTCATGCTTGGTTGTCCATGTAAAGAAACCCATTGTGACGTGGCCTCGATTATAGCACGACTCGTGCGTTGGCGATGATGGATCTGAGCTGATACGACGCCTGCCTCCGTTTTGGCAGTGCAGGTAATATGCAAGCTGCGCAGCTTTCCAAAACGGAGGCAGGCGTCGTTCTCTACTGCGGACCCATCCTGTCAAATGGAATCGGTTTGAATCCGGGCAGTCGTTTGAAGACTTCGGAGTTCGGCTTGAGCCGATAATCGCCAGTCTGGGCGTTCATGAATCCTGGGTCTTTATC
>JAJRVM010000355.1 GCA_024277285.1 Planctomycetota bacterium | reverse complement strand
CGGACGAGCATAACGCAGGCGCCGTCCAATTTCACGTCTCAAAGACGTCATCAATTATAGAGCACGATCGGCAAGGCCGGCGGCAAGAAACCGCCCGGACGGATCAGTGTTTCGTCGATCAGACGCTGGTAGGTGAAGAATCACGCCTGCCTCCGTTTTGGCAAACGGGGCAAAACGTGTCGCGTTGGCGAGATCTGCACGCCGGTTTGCGGTTGAGGTGATGACAAGCCCATTGAAAGGGAGCGCAGTGAGGTTTCCGGGAGACTGCGGGGGTTTGCCTGAAAACGCTGTGCGGAATCGGGACACCTCCTCTGCATGGTGGCGCGGGGGACCGAGTGTCAGCACTGGTTCTTTTCGGAGGACAGCCAGAATGGAGGCAGGCGTCATTTACGCATTTACGTACCTGACCCTTCATTCAAGCTCGGTTTCGATAGTGACAGCAGGTCATCGTTAGGTGACACCAGTTCGTTCCACCGCTTCGTTCCATCGATCGATCGGCATACGGAAAGCTCAACCAACACAAATGCTACCGTCCCCTGCTCGGACGTTAGGCGACGTGCGTTTCACCACTTGACAAGCGTCACGTGACGCAGTACATTTGAGAGTGTGGTCAGGACATTCGCGGACAAACGAACGGAAGAGCTCTTTGTGACGGGGAAGTCACGGCGATTCCCGCCGGATGTTCAGCGTCGGGCAATTCGAAAGCTCGATCAACTGAACGCGGCCACGGCTCTAAGGGACCTCAGGGGTCCGCCCGGCAACCGTCTTCATTCTCTTAGTGGGGATCGAAAGGGGCAGCATTCAATCTCGATCAACGATCAGTGGCGCATTTGTTTCATGTTCGAGGACGGCGATGCTTTTGACGTGGAGATGTGCGACTACCATTAGCTGCGAGGCATGTAAATGAGTATTCCGAACAAGAAAAGGATGAAGCGCCGCCCGATCCACCCGGGTGAGATCCTCAGGGAGGAGTTTCTGCCGGAGTACGATCTCACGGCGAGCGGCTTGGCAAGTGCACTGGGCGTCTCTCGCCAGACTGTGAATGAGCTGCTTCGTGAGCGGCGCGCGGTCAGCCCCGGGATGGCTCTCCGATTGTCGCGTCTTTTCGACAACTCACCGGAGTTCTGGCTTAATTTCCAGCGCAACGTGGACCTGTGGGACGCCGAGGATTCGATCCGGGACGAAGTACGGCGCATCAAGCCGATGAGGGTCGCCTAACAATGACGCCTGCCTCCGTTTTGGAACGCTGCGTAGCTTTCAGGGTTGCCCACACTGCCAAAACGGAGGCAGGCGTGAATGGCACTCCAATCACGAGCTCAGCCAGTGCCGCTGACAGTGAGGCTCAGGTGATGCACGCTTCACGCCAGTTTGCCTGATCCTTCGATGGGCCAGACATCGACGACGCGTTGATCTTCGTGGACCACGATTTGTCGATGGAGGTTACACGTGGTGCAGGCGTGGCTTGGCAATAACTCGACCGCTTGACCAACCTGCCAATCGGGAGCGTTGGTAACGATGCAATGTTCTTCCGAAACGAAACTGGGGACCTTGGCGTCGGGCCAGTTCTTGATTCGTGGCATGCCGAACTCGCAGCCTGCTCCCTTGAGTCCGACGTCCAACACCGCCACGCCGGGCCGTTTGCTGATCACGCGAGCAAGAACGCTTAGCGCCACGTCGAAGTCGGGCAGCATCTGCGCGTAACGCCAATCCATGGTGGCGTAACTGCCGGCCTGAATCTCGTCAACGCCTTTGATGACGCCGGTAATGCGGTGCGTGGCCGACGATCCGCCGCTTAGAATCTTCACACGGATTCCGTGCGTTTCCAGTAGACGGCGAGTGTGGATGGCCTTCTTAAACGCATCGCATACCTCCATCGCTCGTTCGACCGGATCGTTTTCATAGACGGCATGTCCTTCGTATGCTTGCAGGCCGTCAAACCGTAACGCGTCGAGCGACTTGATGTGACGAGCCAATTCGAGGGTCGGCTCGCCTGGGGCCACACCGCATCGATTCGTGCCAATGTCCACTTCGATCAGGATGCCAAGTGTCACGCCACCTGCCGTGGCTGCCGCCGAGAGCGTTTCAGCCTGAGCGCGGTCATCGACCGCTAGTTTCAAATCGATGCGGCGAGCCAATTCCACCAGGCGTGTTATCTTGCGACGCCCCACGACTTGGTTCGCGATCAGTATGTCGCGAATTCCGCCATCAGCCAACACCTCCGCTTCGCCCAGTTTGGCACAGGTCATACCGACCGCCGATCCGGCTTGAATTTGCCGCAGTGCCAACGTGACGCATTTGTGGTTCTTGAAGTGTGGACGCAGCTGAGCTTCGCGCTCGCGAAAGAATTCCGCCATTTTCTGCAAGTTACGATCCGACGCCACGCGGTCCAATAGCAGCGTCGGGGTATCGAGGTCTTCTAGTGTCGAGCCGATCCAGTCGTGTGGCGCCGCATTATCTGGAGGCATTAGTCGGTTCCTTGTTGTGGCTTGGCGATTTGAGCTGCCTAACACTCTGAACGTCGTCATTGGTCGTGGATTGGGTTCAGTCGCGTGAAACCTGCCTGCGCCCGGGATGGAATCCCGGGCCACGCGCTACCATGCTGTCCAACCGCCGTCGATCACCAGGTTCTGGCCGGTCATGTAGGAGCTGGCGTCGCTGGCCAGGAAGACGATGGCTCCTTTGAGTTCATGTGGTTGTCCCATGCGCTGCATCGGACTGTGTTCACATAGTCGTTCAACCATCTCAGGGGTGGCTCCAGGTGGTGGGAACGGACCAGGGCTCAGACAGTTTACACGCACTTGATCGCGCGCCCAATAGACGGCCAAGTGGCGTGTCATGTGGACGATACCCCCCTTGAGCGTGTGGTAGGCGACCGGACTAGCTGGGCAGACTCCCTGATAGGCGTTCGGGTACGAACCGACCAGTCCGTACATTGACCCCAGCATAATGACGCTGCCGGCCGCTTTGCGCTCGGTCAAGTGCGTGTGCAGTAAACGTGCCAGCATGAAGTAACCGGTCGCGTTGGCCAATTGCCGAGTGAACTGGTCTGCGGTCACCTCCGTCCAGTCGTTGGCCAACGGCTCGTGTCCGTTATTGACCAGAATGTCGATCGTGCCAAGCTGTGAGACGGTTTGGGCAAAGCCGGAAGTGACCGAGTCTTCATCCATCTGATCCATTTCGATCGGTTGGTGATCCTGATCGGCAGGAGTCGGCAACGTAGTGACGACCGACTGGGCGCGCGCCAGATTGCGGCTGCTGACGGCGACTGTCGCGCCGGCTTCGGCCAATGCAGCGGCCAATGCGGCGCCCAGATAGCCACTGGCGCCGGTGACCAAGGCCCGCTTTCCGGACAGATCGAAAAGTTTCCCAACGGTTGTTCCTGACATAGTGTTGTGAGTCATTCGACATCCATTCTCTTCCAAGTGCCATCGTCGCTTGATTCCAAGATAGCCAGATTAGTACGCAGCGTATGCGTGGCTTCTTGCAAGGTGCAGGTCGGTTCGGCGCGGCCTTCGATCGCGTCGAGGAAAGCGTTGGCTTGAGCGATGAAGGCATCGTCACGCTCAAGTCCTGGAAAGCTCTCGGTCTGCCAGGGGGTATCAGGGCGGTCCATCCAGGCCCACTGTTGGTCGTGCAGTTTCAATCGGCAAGTCGCCTCTTGGCAGACGACAGTAATCACAGACTCGTTGGGAGCTTGGTGCTGGTTCAGGCTGTAGGAAGCCAGCAGGTCGTTGTGCCGCGCGATCACATGCACCGTGTCTTCGACGTCGACCCCTTCGAGCACTTGATGAGCGGCGTCGGCGACCAGACGGTCGATGGGTCCGACGATCCACTGGCTGGCGTTGATCATGTGAGTCAGTGCATCCTGGACGGCGCCGCCGCCGCTTGTATGGCTTGTGTAGTAGGTGTAGCGATAGGCTGGCCGATAGGTGGGGAAGTGCTGGCCGCAAACCGCAATCAATTCTACCGGCCGGCCGAATCGACCACTTTGAATCGCCTCGCGCATGGCACGCAACGCAGGGTAGTGCCGCAGCACGTACGCAACACCAGCGATAAGGTGATTTCGCACGAGCGTTGTTCGCAAAGCATCGATACCGTCAATCGTGGTGCTCAGCGGTTTCTCGATCAGCATGTGCAGCCCCGCTTCGGCTAGTTGATTTGCCATGGGGATATGCAAATGAGCTGGCGTGGCAATCACGGCGGCAGCGTGTGTGTCTGCTAATGCGGATTCCAGGTCGGCATAAACTCGTTCGATGCCGTATTTTGCGGCGACCTGCTCACGCACCGCGTCGTCGCTTTCGCACAAAGCTACGTTTGCTCGGCCGGTTTGTCGAAAACACCGCAAGTGGCGTTGCCCAATCGAACCAACACCGACGATCAACACCTTGGTCGGGGAACCGTTCACGTTTGTTTGCTTTCCTGCTTTGCCTGGTTTTGAAAAGGCGGTTCTCACGGACGAGCTCGTGCGGAAACGCTGTTCTTGCCGGGAACCTTGGGCGCCGGATCGTTTCCCCGCCGTGTCAATCAGCGGTCCTCCACGTGAAGGTGCCGTTCGCGTTTTCGTTTCCGTGAACGGTTACAAAACATCAAAGTCCCCAACCGACCGGAGCGTCTGGATCGTATCCGAGCACGATGCTCTTTTGTTTGCAGTAGGCTAATAGGCCTTCCATACCAAGCTCCACTCCGGTGCCACTCATTTTGTGCGGCGGCACGGATATTTGCGGGTAGCCGGTCAACATGCTGTTGACCCAGACAATACCCGTATCGAGCGCTTTCGCCACGCGCAAACTGCGCTCGGCGTTGGAGGTCCAGATGGATCCTGACAAGCCATACTCCACACCGTTACTCATTGTGATGGCCTCGGCTTCATTGGTAAATGTCACGGCCGACAGTACCGGGCCAAAGATCTCCTCGTCGTGAACGCGCATCCCAGGCGACACTCCGGCCAGGATCGTCGGTTGGACCCACAGTCCGTCGTCGAGCGGGCTTGGCATGTCAAGCTGGTCACCTCCACAGACGATGCGACATCCCTCCTGCCGGGCGATCTGCAAATACTGCAGTACCAAGTCGTATTGAGTGCGCGTGATCATCGGGCCAATTTGCGTATTCTCGTCGCGCGGGTTGCCAACCCTGGCCTGCTTGAGCTTTTCGGCTAGCAACGCGACAAACTCGTCCGCAATCGGTTCTTCGACCAGCAGTCGCGAACAGGAAACACAGAGCTGGCCGCAGTTTACAAACGCACTCAACAGCGTGGCTTGCGCGGCTCGTTCCAAATCGGCGTCGGCGAATACAAGTATCGCGTTCTTTCCCCCGCATTCGAGGTTCACTTTTTTCATCTGCTCGGCGGCCATCTTCTGGATCGCCTGGCCGACAGCCGTGGAGCCGGTGAAGGAGACTTTCTTCACGGCCTTGTGTTGCACCAACGGATTGCCGACCGCGCTGCCCGACCCCAGTACGACGTTCACGATCCCCGGGGGAATTCCGGCCTCGCTGCACAGCCGGGCAAAAGCAACGGTTGCCAAGGGTGTTTCGATCGATGGTTTCAAGACGATCGCATTCCCGGCTGCGATGGCCGGTGCCACCTTCAACGCGGCGTTGACCAGCGGGTAGTTCCACGGCAGGATCCGGGCGACGACGCCATACGGTTCGTACGTGGTCAGTGCGAATGTCCCCCCATCGCTGACCTTCACTCCTCCCTCGATCTTGTCGGCGGCACCGGCGTAGTAGCGAATGATCGCCGCCGTCAGCGG
>JAJRVM010000354.1 GCA_024277285.1 Planctomycetota bacterium | reverse complement strand
GAGGCCAGAGTCCAGAGCTGGGAGACGAGAGTCCAGAGCTGGGAGGCGAGAGTCCAGAGCTGGGAGGCGAGAGTCCAGAGCTGGGAGGCCAGAGTCCAGAGCTGGGAGACGAGAGTCCAGAGCTGGGAGACGAGAGTCCAGAGCTGGGAGGCGAGAGTCCAGAGCTGGGAGACGAGAGTTGAGCAACGGAGGGTGGTGACACGCTGGACGGTTGTTTCGCTGGCCTGCACGGGCAAGGTGGACCCGTTGCTGGCGCCAAAGGTCTTGTGGTGCCAATGGTGCATGCTCCGAGGATGGGCGTCAAGAAACAAGCCTCGGGTTTCAAGGATTGGGACCCGGGACGAGTAGTTTTGCTGCACAAACGGTGCGCGGCGGGAGTCCCTATTTGCGTGAACGCATGACGGATGCGGCCGCTTGACGGGCGTGTCCGCCTTTTTGGGTCAGCGGCCTGGCCGCTGAAGGAGCTGCGTGGCAGCTTCGTTCCATCAATCTATATCGAAGGAGACGATTGCGTGACGAAACGAGCATTGATTACCGGTATTACGGGGCAGGATGGAGCATATTTGGCCGAATTGCTATTGAAGCATGGCTACGAAGTTCACGGAATGGTACGCCGGTCGAGCTCGGAAAATTTTGAACGTATCGGGCATCTGCGTGACAAAATCCAGTTGCATCAGGCCGATCTCCTGGATCAGTTGTCGATGGTGCGATTGGTGGACGAGACTAAGCCGCATGAGTTGTACAATCTGGCGGCGATGAGTTTCGTACCGACCAGCTTTGACCAGCCGCTATTGACCGGCGAGTTTACGGCGTTGGGAGTGACTCGCGTGCTCGAAGCGGTGCGCACGGTGGACCGATCGATCCGCGTGTACCAGGCCAGCAGCAGTGAGATGTTCGGCTCGGTCCGTGAAGAGCCACAGCGGGAAACGACACCGTTTTGGCCGCGCAGTCCCTACGGTGTTGCCAAGGTCTATGGCCATTGGATTACGGTTAACTATCGCGAGAGTTACGACTTGTTCACGTGTAGTGGAATCTTGTTCAATCATGAGAGCCCGTTGCGCGGCTTGGAGTTTGTGACGCGTAAGATCACGGACGGCGTGGCTCGGATCAAATATGGTCTGCAGAAAGAGCTGCGTCTGGGGAACCTTGACGCCTTGCGTGACTGGGGATTTGCTGGCGACTACGTGCGTGCGATGTGGATGATGTTGAATCACGACTCCCCTGACGACTTCGTCGTTGCCACCGGCGAAAAGCATTCGGTGCGCGATTTCGCGCGTGTTGCGTTCGAGCACGTTGATTTGAACTGGGAAGATTATGTGGTCGTGGATCCCAAATTCCTGCGCCCAGCCGAGGTGACGACGTTGTGCGGGGATGCAAGTAAGGCGCGTGAGAAGTTGGGTTGGGAGCCCGAAGTGCCGTTCGCTCAGCTCGTTCAGATGATGGTGGATGCCGATTTGAATCGCGTTAAGAAAGAGATCGAGTGAAAGCGCTTATCACGGGAATCACGGGATTTGCGGGCCAGTATCTCACGCAGCACCTGATCCATTCTGGAGATCAGGTGATTGGTTCCACTTTTCTGGATACGTGGCACGAGAGTGTGAGTTCGGAGCTTCGCGAACAGGTTGCGGTATTCGAGTGGAATCTGGCCGAGCCGTTATCGCATGAGGCCCGGCAAGTTGTGCAGCAGTTTGCGCCCGACTGCATTTTTCACCTGGCGGCGATCAGTGTTCCAGCACAGTGCGGTTCTGACGAACCAAGTGTGTTGTCGCACGCAGTGAACGTCGGTGGTACCCGCGCGGTGATCGAACTGGCACGCTCGCTGGAAACTCGCGCACGCTTGCTGGTCGTTAGCAGTTCGCATGTCTACGCGCCGGTGGCGCGCGAGCGTCCGGTCGTCACGGAAGATGCGCCGCTGGGACCGACCGGAGCGTATGGGAAGACCAAGTGGCAGGCGGAGCAAGTCTGTCTGCAAGCGATTGAGGACGGTTTGGATGTGGTGATTGTGCGTGCATTTCAGCACGTGGGGCCGCGGCAATTGCCGAAATTCATGCTGCCCGAATGGGCTCAGCAGTTTGCCGTGCCGAGCGATCTCCCGATACAGGTCGTGACGCTCGACAGCCACGTTGACCTGAGCGACGTGCGCGACGTGGTCCGAGCCTATCGGTTGCTGATGGCCCGAGTCACGACTCACCCTATCTACAACGTGGGGAGTGGAAAAGCGGTGCGCAGCGGCGATGTCTTCGATTTGCTGGTGCGTCTGAGTGGTCAAACTCGTGGCGCAGTCGAGCGAAGTCCTGGGTTTCGTCAGCATCCCGTTGCGGACGTCTCGCGATTGGTGGTCGACACGCAGTGGACGCCACAAATCCCACTCGAACAGACCGTCGCCGATACGCTGGCTTACTTCCAAGAGTGCTCCGGCCAGTGAGCCGTACCGACTATCAGGGACTGCTCAATTACGCACCAAGATGCTAGGGAATGGCAAGAACACTGGCTCCGTTCGCGAGGCACGAGGCAATTCAAGCTTGCGCGAAACGCCGAACGATCGCGCTGGTTCCCGCTCACTCAGCCAGTGCCACCGGTACGCCCAGTGCAATCCACGCCGCTGCGCGCGTCTAGCAGGACGAACATGCCAAGAGCTTTTTCGTCAGTGCCGTGCTGGGGCTTTGTTGATTTGCTCGGTATGGCGGTACCCACCGATGGTCTTGTGACAGGTTCAGCGCGACGCTGGTGCCATGGCCACCGTAGCTTACCCGTCGCGATGCGGGGCCAGGTGGACGGCGGCGTGGAAAGGGTCGGCGTTTGCAAGAGAAATATGCCATACTTGTGGGTTCTGCTGGGCATCTGAAGGGGCTTGGATGCGCGCCGAACGGAACGGCAAGACGCGATGAAAGTATGGATATAAGTGCCGTTACAGCAATGTGTTGTGTTAAGTGCGGTGGGCGAGTCGAACGGTGTTGATCGGCCAAATAACGCGGTTAAGTACTGTTGGGAAGTGAAAGAAGAACGCCATGAAGATAGCGATCGTGGGTACCGGTTATGTCGGTCTTGTGACAGGGACCTGTTTTGCCGACAGTGGTAATGATGTGACTTGTATCGATATTGATGAGGCGAAGATCGAGCAGCTGTCGCAGGGCAAGATCCCGATCTACGAGCCCGGTTTGTCGGAAATGGTGTTACGCAACTCGGCGGCCGGGCGGCTCCATTTTACCACGCGCATTGAAAAGGGAGTCGAGTCGGCCAAGTTGGTCTATTTGGCGGTTGGTACGCCATCGGCGGACGATGGTTCAGCCGACTTGTCGGCGTTGTGGAGTGTGTTGGGCCAAATTGCGCCGCACCTTTCTGATAATGCGGTCGTCGTGGTCAAGAGTACCGTGCCGGTTGGCACGAATGCTCAGGTGTCTGAGCGTTTACAGCAAGAGACCGGTCGTGAATGTGCTGTTGCGAGCAACCCCGAATTCTTGAAGGAGGGAGCGGCAATCAACGACTTCATGTTCCCCGACCGGGTTGTCGTTGGTGTTCGGCGTGAAGAAGTGGCCGAGACGTTGCATGAGTTGTACGCACCTTTTCTCCGCACCGACAAGCCCTTTCTGGTGATGTCACCCGAGAGTGCTGAAATGACGAAATACGTGGCCAACGCGCTGCTGTCGACCAAGATCAGTTTCATCAACGAGATGGCGAATTTGTGCGAAATGATGGAGGCGGACATCAACGATGTGCGACGAGGGATCGGGCACGATCAACGGATTGGCTTTGCATTCCTCTTTCCGGGTGTTGGGTATGGTGGCAGTTGTTTTCCGAAAGATGTGCGCGCGTTGTCGATGATGGCGCGTAATTTGGGTGTCGAGTCACGAATGATGGAAGCAGTTGACGATGTCAACAACCGTCAAAAAGAGGTTCTGTTTGAAAAGATAAATGCGCATTTCGACGGCAACCTGAAAGACAAGGCGATCGCGATATGGGGCCTCTCCTTCAAGCCACGCACCGATGACGTGCGCGAGTCGCCCGCATTAGTGCTAATCGATCGGCTGCTCGACGCGGGCGCGAAGCTCTGCGTTCATGACCCCGAAGCGATGCAAAACGTGCGCGCAAGCTACGGTGATAAATTGCTTTACGGAACAAACCCCATGGACGTGTTGGTCGGGGCCGATGCCCTGGCGATCAACACTGAGTGGGGAGAGTTTCGCAACCCGAATTTCGCTGAGATGCACAAGCGAATGGCGTCGGCAGTTGTCTTTGACGGCCGAAATCTCTACAACCCGCAACAAATGGCCGCAGCCGGGTTTACCTACCACAGTATTGGCCGGCAGATCGCGAGTGAGTAGTGCGGTCGCTCTCGGCGCCGCATCTACCGAATAAGTTCTTCGCTGCAGAGTTCTGCCCGGAGAGGGCCTTCGTCACTCTTGTCCCGGTTCATGTCAGGAGCCGTCAGACGCCGACTCTTGTTGCGAATCCCCTTGTTACTGGAAGCGGTGTTGCTGGGAGCGGTGAAAAAGGGATGTAGCCGTTCACGCAATCTTGCCACAGCGAGAAGAAAACCTCGGAATATCGAATATCGAGCAAGGAGTGCAGAAGGAAGAGCGGCCTGTTGTGATGGTAACGGGACAAATTGCCGTTGACGGGTCAACGCAATGTCGCAGCTTCCATGTGGTAGCTCACATCCAGGTCGGTATTGGCTTGTTTCCTTCGGCCTTCTGCGGTTCCTTGTTCGATATTCTGCGGTTCGTTTTCTTCGTGAAGTGTGAATTCTCGT
>JAJRVM010000353.1 GCA_024277285.1 Planctomycetota bacterium | reverse complement strand
GGCATTACTGTGTCACGGCATTACTGTGTCACGGCATTACTGTGTCACGGCATTACTGTGTCACGGCATTACTGGCCCGACACCGCTGGCGAACCGAAGATTCCATACAGGACGGCTCCGATGACGCCAAGTAGGAAGATCCAGCCGAGCAGTTTGATGACCGAGGGGTGTGATTCCTGATCGATGTAGTGGCCGCGGTGGAATCCGCCGATCGTACTGATCTCGTCACTGAACCAGATCAACGCCAGCGGCCAGATCAGTCGAATCAACGCCATGAGCATGGCGGTGAGCGTGGATCGTCGAGGACTTGTGCCCATCGCCTCAGATGCCGTGAACGAACCGATTCTTGGCGGGCATTTGCACCCACCCTCCGATTCTGCAACAATATAGGCTAGGAAAGCGTTCGCGTTGCATGCTGGTGAGAACAACGAGTGACTGTCTGGACCATTATTACACTCGTCGGCGCCGTGTTGGGCATCATCGGTATGTTTGTGGCGAATTGGGCGGAGCATCACCCACGCTACCGGCGCGGTGATTCCACGCGACCGCAAGATACCGCATTTGTCATCGGGATGATCGGCTGGGCGATCGGTGTATTGGGGTTCATTGCCACACTGGTAGATAGACTTTGGCAGTGAAGTAGTTCAGCGGCGCTGCCGCCCGATGTTTCTATAATGACAGGAAAGCTTGTGCCGTGATCGGCGCTGTCCGCTGGCGTCGTCGCCGTGCGGGGCAGTGTTGTCTTGGGGAACTGTGTCGACTGCGTTGTTCGACTGCGTTGTTCGACTGGTGGTTCCCGCCATGGCAAATACGCCCGGATTTAACGGCACTCGTTGCCAGGAGCCAGAACATGAATCAGTCCGCACCGATTAACGACCAGATCACGTCCCATTTCGGCGGTGAACATTGGCCGGAAGTCTTCAGGAAACTGGTGGCCAACGAAGAGGTGCTTAACGCGCTGTGGGGCCATTATCAAGCGGTCATGACGGAAGCTGAAATCGATCTCCAGACGAAGGAACTGATGGGATTATGTGTTGCGATTGCGAAACCGAACGAATACGTCACCGGTTTGCAACAGCGGCGAATTCGACGCGTTGATGTGAGTGACGTGGGCGAACAAGAGGCTGTGGCGGTGGCCGGTTTCTTCGAGGGGCTCAACGCATTCACACATGCATTGCGCGTCGATTCGGATATTCGGCCCAGGAACATCGAGGCGGGCGATACGTCGTTGATCGATCGTGAGATCAATGTCAATGTGCCGTACATCATGGACAGTGATGACCCGATTGTTCGTGAAGTGTATGACGAGATTCGCTCAAGGATGGAAATCTCGTTCGTGCCGAATGTCTTCAAGACGATGGCGCATCAGCCGACAATGTTGCAGGCGAAATGGGACAGTTACAAAGCGATCATGCTCGAAGGCGTCTTGACACGCAAAACCAAGGAACTGCTGGCCATCGCCGTGTCTGCCGTCAACGGATGCGACTACTGTGTCGATGCGCACTCCGCTGCCCTGCGGCATCTCGGCATGTCTCAGCAAGGATTGGTGGAAGCTGGTTGCGTGGTCGACCTTTTCACCGGCCTCTGTGATCTGGCAAAAGGGTTGCGGTTGAGCAAGAAGAACTTTTGAGTTGTTGTGGCTCGGGAATCTTTCCCGAGCATGGACAGCGTTGTCCCTCGATGCAGATTTCTATTGCAGGTCGATTAAGCCGGGGAGGCGTTGCTGAATACGCTTGCCTTGGCGTTTTGGCGATAGTGGGCTTCTTGCCAACAGAACGCTTTCCATGCCGGGGATGGAATCCCCGGCTACATGTGGCTCGGGAATCTTTCCCGAGCGCACGCGATGTTCGGGTCGGACATCCAAGTCACTGCGGCTACCATTTTCGATAGTGAGACTACACGATGAACAGTTGGTCCGTGAAACGGTGTCTCGGGTTAGCTCTTCGCTGCGGCGGTGCCGCTGCACTGGCAGCATGGATCCTTTCCATGGTGCCCGCCCTTTGCCTGTCTGCCGAGCAATCTCGTCCCAATGTTCTGTTCATTATCTCAGACGACCTGAACAACTCACTGGGTTGCTACGACAGCCAGATCGTCAAGACGCCGAACATCGACGCGCTGGCCGCGCGAGGCGTGCGATTCGAGCGGACTTATTGTCAATTCCCGCTCTGCGGACCCAGTCGCAACTCGATGCTCACCGGACTCTATCCCAACAGTAGCGGCATCCTGGCCAACAGCCAGATCTTTCGGCAGACGATACCCCATCACTTGAGTTTGCCGCATGCCTTTCGGCTGCAAGGTTACTTCGCCGCGCGCATTGGCAAGCTGTACCACTACAATGTGCCGAAATCGATTGGCACCAACGGCCATGACGATCCGGCATCGTGGGAGCTGGAACTGAACCCCGCCGGTTGCGATCGGTTGCTTGAGGAGGGGGATATCTTTTCGTTACGCCCAGGCAGTTTCGGCGGCACGCTCAGTTGGTACGCGTCGCCGCGCGGCGATCTACTGCATACCGACGGTATGTTGGCCAGCGATGCCGAGTGGGTGTTGGAACGTTGCGCTCGGGACCGGAAACGCCCCTTTTTCTTGGCCGTCGGCTTTTATCGACCCCACACGCCCTATGTGGCACCGAAATCCTATTTCGCCAAGTACCCCAAACAGCAGATGCCACTGGTCAAGGGCGTTGCGGAAGATCAGAAGGACTTGCCCAAGGATGCACTCGGGAGCCACAAGAAGGAGCATGAGAAACTGACGGACGATCTACGTCAGCAGGCCAAGCAGGCGTACTTCGCCAGCATCACGTTTATGGATGCTCAGGTTGGCAGGATCCTCGGTACACTCGATCGACTTGGGTTGGCCGAGAACACGATCGTCGTCTTCACCAGTGATCACGGTTACCATTTGGGTGAACATGGCCTGTGGCAGAAGATGAGTCTATTTGAAGAGAGTGCGCGCGTTCCGATGATCATTGCTGCTCCGGGCACCGGTCAGCATGGGGTCGTTGCCAAGACACCGGTGGGACTGATTGATCTTTTTCCGACCTTGGCAGATCTTTGCGATGTTCCCGCTCCTGAGAATTTGCAGGGTCAAAGCCTGGTACCGATGTTGAAGGAGCCAAGTGTCAAGGGACGCGGTTGGGCGTTGAGCCAGGTGACGCGCGGCCCGCGAAAGAAGCGGACGATGGGCTTCACACTGCGCACGCCCCGATGGCGTTATACCGAATGGGACCATGCCCGCGCGGGGCGCGAGTTGTACGATCACGAAAACGACCCGCGCGAACTGACTAACCTGGCCGATGTTCCCGAGCACGCCGATCGCGTTGCTGAATTGTCCCAGCGCTTGCGCGCTGCCGTTACCGATTCATTCCCCGCCTCCGGCAAAGTTCCTCCGATACGGCCAGGGATCTGGGCTCCGAATGTGACCGATCCGTAACCTCGCCATCTGCGATTGGTGAGGGAATTCATGAGTTTTGAAATGACGCGGGCTTGAAACGCCTTACACCAGTGCTTCAGGCGGACCGATGCTCAAGACGACGAGCAAGACGAATGCGGCTCCGCATACCAACCCTATCGCAGAATACAGTAATGCGACCAATGCTGCCCGGCCGGGTGACGTAGGCAGC
>JAJRVM010000352.1 GCA_024277285.1 Planctomycetota bacterium | reverse complement strand
CTTCGATCACTGGGGCTGTTTGCCGCTGCGGGTTTTCCAGCGGGCTAGCTGTTCGCCCTTGCGAGTGAAGAGTTCAGCATTAGCAGGCAGTTTGCGGATGATAGTTTTTCGGTAGACTGTGGCCATTTTCCTATCTCTTAATCAGCTATGACCCAAGTCCTAGGAGTTCCCAAGACTCTCTATATTCACCTTCGTCGTCCTTGAAGCTTCGCATGGCGCTGTTCTTGCGAGCGCTGCCGTCTTTCTTTGTTCCAGCTAGCCAATTCTTGTGACTCTCATAGACACGCTTAGAAAGGTCGTTGCTAGGAATAATATAAAAGTCCGGTCGGCTTTCTAGGCCATTAAGGACTACCAACGCATAGAAGTGATTTTCACTTGAAAAAGTCTCTGCTTTCTGATTCAGCATCCATTTGGGTTTCCCACCGCTGCTCGTCTTAACCTGGATGGACACAGATCGAGTTCCATCTGCACTACTGGCAATAATGTCGATTCCTCGGCTGTTCCTAAGCGTAATGGAGGCTAGGTATCCCCTTAACGACAATTCTGCAGCCACATAGTATTCTCCAGCAACCCCAACCAACGTACTTTCGAGCTTACTCACGTCTGACATTGCAAATCGTCTCCTAACGACAGCGGACTACTGCACACTCTCCGGATTTTTGTTTCTCGAAACCAGCACCAAGCCGAAATAAGCGGCCAGCTTGTCGGCTTTGTCGAGCCGCAAGCTTGTTTCGCCACGGGAGAACTTCATTAGCGTTTGTCGCAGCAATCCGGTCTCCCGTTCCAGGGCTGCGAACGAGAGTGGCGAACCGTTGATTGCGTCGCGTAGTCGAATTGTCATTGTCGTTAGCTTTCGTTTTTTCTTGGCCACGTAATTACAGTTACCTATTTCTGAGTTTGAGTCAAGAGCTTATCGCTTCGCTCTCTCGGGCTTGCCCGTTTCTACGTCGTAACCCCAAAACCGCCCGCAGCTTTTACAGGTTACCCGACGGAAGCCTGCCCGCCCGTAGCGGTCGGGGAGTGACAACTCTTGATAGGCAATTGCCTCGGCTTCCACCTCCGCGATGCGTTCATCTCCCACACGCTTGGTCCATCGTTCGATCTTCTTTGCGGTAACCGCCACCTCGGCCAGCGCTTCGAGATCTTTCGTCGCCTTCGGGAAGGAACACGATTGAGCTCCGGTGTAGGCGACCTTCCGCAGCAGACCGGGCGAGAAGGGGCAATCGACCTCAACGCCCATCAAGCTGGTCATCGGGCCCCGTTTTTTGAGTAAGGGGAAGCCCGCCGACAGGCGGGACAGTAGTACTCGGGTTCGACAAGCGTCGCTGGCCCTCGCCGCGTAAGAAGCTCTCGCTCTCGCTTCCCCCTGTATTGACCCAGTTTGCCACACTTGGGGCAGACCGACTCGTCGTCTTGGGGCGGGTACTCGTTCGACCTTTGTTTGAGCAATTCCGCATGCACCGCGTTGGTAATCTCGATCGCCTGGTTCTCGATCGAGTCGAGCCAGCAGACGCCCTTGCTGGCATCGACTGCACCCATTTCTTCGCTCAACTGGCGCGCATACGCCGCGATTCGTTCCTGAAATCCTGTGGTAGTTGCCATCCTTGACTCCTTAAATCCAGCTTCACGCCGGCACGCCCCCCCTGCGACCAAATTCCCTAGCACAGGTTACCTCAAGACCAGCCAACGCGCAAACCGCGACTTGCACCCACCCTGCAGTCACGTGGATAGGCTCCGATGCGTACTTGACCTACTTCAACTACAAAGTGGGGCCTATCGCTGCAACTCAAAATTCTACCGGCGGACTGGTTTTACGAATGAAGGCGCTGGCGAAGTGGATCCGACTGTGCCATTTTCACTTCCGAAGAATTGCCGCTGACCAGCCTTCTGCGAGCCGCAATTCGGTCCAGGTCTGTCCGTTTTTTTCCGTGAAGGGTGCGTCGAAGTCCTCCACTTCCACGCCTTGGCCGTTGTACACATGCACTTCGTGCCGTGAACCATCGCCCCAGCCGAATTTACCGCTGACCTTGGTGATGATCCGCTCTGCACCGATGACGAAGCCCTGGTGGAGTTCCAAGGGTGTGATGGGAAACATGTGAGACGTTAGCGTCTTATGCGTGGGGGTTACGTTCATGTCGTTGTACCAGTGGTAGACGCACCCGTAGTCCAGCGCGGCAAGCATGGTCTCGTAGGCGTCCTGTTGGCTGCGCTCGGTGAGGTGATCTCCCAGGGCAATGGGGGAGTAAAGGTGAGCGAGGGTGCAATTGGTAATGCTCCCGGTCTCTACAAAGCAAGGAAAATGCAGTTCGACCATGGCGCGGGTAAAGGGTACGCCATTGCCAATGAGCGAACCGCGGGATTGTATGTATTGCGCCAGATTCACGCGCCAGTCCTCGGTCAACAACGTGACCGACGACTTCAGCCCGCGTACTTGCATGGTTTTGCGATCAATATCGCCGGTAAAACGATCCCACGGTTCGCCGTAGTGGTATTGGGCGCTGCTGTACTCGTGCTCGTCCCAATAGACGCCGTCCGCGTCGATCTTGTCTAGGATAATATCCACGTTCTTACGCACCGCCGCGCCGTAGGTATTGCCGGTCATGGGCAGGTAGAGCCGTTGGTGTTCCTTGCCGTAATCCGCCTGCTTGCCGTCGGAGCGCAACGTGCGCGCGTCCGCGTACAACCTGGGCCCGTCGTCGGTCACGTCGAGGAAGCAGTGAAAGTAAACGAGCCAATTCCCCTGGGGATATAGACCTTGCCAGCGCGCGAAGGATTTCAGGTAGCGTTCATGGTCTACCTGCTGAAAGGCCGTGCCGTGGCTGTAGCGTCCTTGGTAATCCGAGTGAATCGATGCACAGACGTATTTCGGGTTCTTGTATTCCAGGTAGTTTTTCACCTGCGTATCGCTCCACGCATCGGTAAGCTTGCCCGCACGAAGAAAGACGAATCCGCCGTCGATGAGGAAGTTCGCGTCCATGAAGCGACGGGCCGTGTTGATGAATCGGAAGTAATCCGGCGATTCCACCGGCACGACGATCCACTTGGCAGTGTACGTAGCGCGCGGTGGCAGCACCAAGTTATTGTCGGCCAAGCCGATGGAGCCGTTGACGCCATAGTTGGTGCTGTGTACCCGAAACACATCGTCCGAAGCGATGAATCCCAGGCCCCAGGTCTCCGCGGCACCGAAGGTGGTGCAGTTGGCCGGCACACTCGCCTGGCCTGTGCCGCCAGTTTGTTTTAAGCCCGCGACCCACAGATTTTGTAGCGTGTCTCCCATATTCGCCTGGTGCCGGTGCATGATTCCCAGGTTATTGTCCGTCAGATTGGTGAAGGTGTCGTAAACCACCACACCCTCGCCACGCTGTTCGATACGCCGACTGTGTTTGAAGTAGTCGTTGCTCCCGTGAACCCAAGCCGGCTTTGGTGTGGAGAAACGGCTTTCCACGATCACCTCAGCCGAACCGAAGGTGAGGGCGATTTTTGCATCTGGCAGACATTTGGCGACATACGCAGTGCGGAGGTCATGGCGCGGCGCATAGGTGGGGATGGGTCCGGTCGGCGGCCCGGCTTTGGCCGACTCTGGTGGCAGCGGCACTTGAAGGACCAACTCCCCCTGGCCCACATGTAGCGCGTTTTTGATACGTTCATCAGAAGTGTGCTGCACGATCAACTCATTCGCGCCTTCTTCAATCACATCGGTGACGTCCAACTCGAAGAGACAGGGAATTACGTCGTCAAGCAGTCCATAGTAGATGTTGTTGTTCGGGGCGTCGAAATCAGGACTGTAAAAGATGGACATTCGGTCCCCGGCGTACATGGAATGAACCCGGCCACTCCGGGAAGTCTCTCGAAGTTTTTTGTTCAGCAGTCGGTTGCCCGAAAGGCGCTGCCCGTTGAGCACAAGGCGCATCGCTTGCGTATAGCCTGCGACTTTGTCTTAATGCAGGCGTGCCTTGAGTCGCAGCACAGCCTGGCGTCCTTCAGGCACGGGCGGCGCACCGAATGTTAGAGTCGTTTCCTGCCCCTGAGCAACCTCCAGCT
>JAJRVM010000351.1 GCA_024277285.1 Planctomycetota bacterium | reverse complement strand
GGTTGTTGCCCCAATCGCGCGATCAAGCCACCCGAGGTCAAGCCACAGGCAGCACCGATCAACATCGCAACGGGAATGCCCAGCCAGGGCGACCATCCCCAATGGATTTGAAACATGCTGAAACAAACCGCCACTAGCGCCAACACACTACCGACCGACAGGTCAATGCCGCCAGTGATGATCACCAGCGTCATCCCACAAGCCAGCAGTCCATAGACCGACGATTGCCGCATCGCATCTCGATGAGTACCGAGCTTGAAGAAAGCACCATCCGCATTGAAAATCATCCCTAGCACCATGACCATCACCAGCGCCAATAACGCGCGGCCAACCGGTCCGGTCAGCCAATGCGTGACGGTGGAAGACGGCAATCTCGCTGCCTCTGTCTTTTTCATCACAGTCTCGGTACCTCAGTTTCTTGCCCCATGGCAGCCGACAGCACGTTCTCCGGCGTCGCTTCACCGCGACGATAGTGCGCGGTAACTCGTCCACGATGCATCACCACGATTCGGTCACTCATCGCAAGCAGTTCGGGCATCTCGGACGTGACCAATAGAATAGCGATCCCTTGCGAAGTCCACTGATCCATCAATTCGTAGATCTCACGTTTCGCACCAATGTCCACACCACGCGTCGGTTCATCCAATAACAAGACCTTGGGTTGAGTCAGAACCCACTTGGCCAACGCTACTTTTTGTTGATTACCACCGGAAAGATAGCCCACTTCCATGTCAAGTGACGCGGCACGCAGATGCAACGCCGCTGCCATTTCGGCGGCAGCAGAATGCTCGGCACCACTCAAACGCCAACCGGCGGGCGAAAAGTGCTCTAATCGGGCCAACGTCGTGTTAGCGACAACCGACATCGACAAGACCAAGCCGTTCGCCTTCCGGTCACTGGTCAACAATGCCAAACCAGCGCGAATCGACCGCCGCGGCGAACGAATGCGCAGCGCACTGCCATCCAGCATCACCGAACCGCTTCGATTGCGACCAAACGCCCCGAACAACCCCATCAGCAACTCGCTGTTGCCCGATCCTTGGAGCCCCGCAATCCCAACGATTTCACCCGACCGAACGTCCAACGACACATCTTCCACTACCCGACGACCGCGACGCACTACGCTGAAACCCTGCACCTGCAGCCGATGGTTGCCGTCATGCTGTTCATGACGCGGATACAACTGCTCGACTTCGCGGCCAACCATCCAGCGAATCAGCTCGGGAACCGGCAGCTGCTGGGCCGATGCCGATCCGACCAGCCGACCGTCGCGCAAGACCGTAATACGATCGGCAATCTGCTCGACCTCTTCCATCTTGTGCGTGATATAGACGATACCACATCCTTGCTGCTTGAGCCGATCGATCATACCGAACAGCTTGCGCACCTCCGGCGCATTCAACGCGCTAGTCGGTTCGTCCATCACGATCACGCGCGCATTTAAACTCAACGCCTTGGCGATCTCGACCAGTTGCTGCTGCGCGACCGGCAACGATTCGACCGCTTGATTGGCATCCAGATCCAATTCAAATTGGCGTAGAATATCGCGAGTTTCTTCGCGCTGTGCCCAATCGTTCACCATGCCCAGCGGCAACGTCCGCATCCGCCCCAAGAACACATTGTCCGCCACACTCATTGAAGGAATCAGTGACAGCTCTTGGTGAATCACCGCAACACCCAGCCCCACTGCATCGAGTGGGTTGGCGGGACGCACACTGCGGCCGTTGATCTCCAACGTACCCGCGAAGTCGGTATGGACACCCGCCAGGATCTTGATCAGCGTACTCTTACCCGCTCCGTTTTCGCCGGCAAGGATATGCACCTCGCCGGCGCGCACTTCAAAATCAACGTCTTCCAAGACGGTGACGCGGCCAAAACGCTTGGTAATGCCGGTCATCCGCACCAAAGGCGTGGAATCGGTCGGAATAACGGAACTCATGACTTGGGTACTAGCAGCAGATAATCCAATCCAAACATATATTTCTTGACGGCTTTCTCGTTGGCACCAGAAATCGTGACCGTCAGGCGATTGCTACCGTTGGGCAACGTCACTGTCCCTAAAGACAGCTTGTCGTTAGCAACGCCTTGATTGAAACGATCAAACTCCTTCGCCGGGCCATCATTAATCGCGATCTTGACGATGCCATAATCAATCGCTTTAGTCAGATTGGCGAATACTTCGTACTTGCCGGCCATATCGACCGGAAACTCCAGCACCAAACGATCTCCCGGTTTGCCATCCTTCCACCAAATCTGCGCGTCGCCACTCCATTGAAAATTCCCTGCCGGTTGAACCTCGGTGGTTCCCCCTGTTTTTTCAACAATTTTCAATTCCTCCCCTTCGAGAGCTCCTTTGATCGAAATCGTCTCGATCACATCAGACCGTTTCAACACGACCGGCAGCGCGGCGGTTTGGGGATCAGGTTTTATGTTGCTGGTCGAACCGGGCTGCGCATACCAAAAGGCCGCCGGAGCGTAGTTGACGATCGTCTTGCGCCAGTGCCACAACTCCATGTCGAATTTGATCGATTTCGCAAACGGAATCGCATCTAACGCACGATAACGACTGTTGACCGAAAAACCGGCACGCAGGTTACCCGCACCAGTTGGTTGTGCATGAAAAGGTGACTGAAAGTACTCGGGCCGACACCACGCATAGCCGTAGTAATCTTCCGATCCAGTACCAATGTGCGAAGGGAATGCTTCTTTGTCGACGAAGATCTTCTCGTCCCCTTCACCCCACCACGCCTGTTTCGCACCATTGAAGATCGTCAGCGTGTCACCTACATAGACGCCCTTGCCAGTGACTTCCACAAAGTTGACATCGTAAGCACCCTGCTCACCAGGTCCGTTGGCACCCTCCCGAAATGACGACACTTTGGTCAGTTGGTGCCACGATCCATGAAAGTACATCGACCGGTCGTCCCACTGCCATTTGCCGACCGACGCTTCGCCCTTGACAACGTCAACCGGTTCACGCGAAAGGTTGATCAAACTGATTTTGCACTCCTTCTGGTAAGGCATCACCCAGAAGCAGCACATCGTTCCGTCTTCGGTCACCTCGGTGTACCACGTGCGGTAAGGATTCGATTGATAACCGCGTCCGAAGAATGCTCCAACCGGACACCAGACGGTTCGCACGCCATCACATTCGATCTGAAGAACGGTCGAACGAAGTGCCTGCGGCTGATTGGCCGCGTTTAAGTTGACCGTTAATTGGCGAATGGCACCACCATTGTCAATCACCAACGTACGCGTCTTGCCGGCGGCAAGCGGGCCGGAAAAGGAAACCTTCTTCACGCTATTTTTGTCATCAGTACCTGATGCCACGAGGCGCGATTGAACTGCGGCAATCTTCGCTTTCTGTTGCTCAACCTGATCCATCGCGAACGACTTCGCCTCAGACCCATCGGCATAGGTACGGTAGTTGACCTGATAGTAGAGCGCCTCGCCCTTGCGACCCCCGTCGTCGATCAGCACCGACGTTTCGTAGGTGATTTTGCAGTGCTTGGCGTAAGGAATCGGTAAATAGAGGTTATGGCCGCGACGTCGGTATTCGGTTTGTGGTGACACACCCTCGGCTAAGGGTCCTTCCACCAGACCTCCACCATCGATAATGCTGGCAATTGGCCCTTCAATTGCCGGCTCAGAGTTACCATCCAGATAGAATCGAATCGTCCCGTTGGAAAACTCGCCACCTCCCGGACCATGCCACGTCGCCCAGATCCGCACGACACTGCCCGGCCCCTCGACGTCCATCATCACATGCTCCGTGCGCCCGTTGTTTTGCTCCGTCCGCACGAAAAAGCTACGGTCCATATTCGCGAACCAACCCGGTTTATCGGGCGCAACCGATCCTCGATCGTAACTGCTGGCCTGGCTGCACGTGTAAGCTGGCTGCGGATAACGGGCCAAGTTGTCGCGATCGATCATTTCGTCCAATAGCGAGCCGAGCGAAATCGTCTGGGCCGTTGATGGCGATGGAGCACATAACCACAGTCCAATTACGCTCAATACGAATCCACAAAGCATGCTTCGTCGATACATTTCGTGTGTTTCCTTGTTCTTGTTCTTGTTCTTGCTTCAGCGGAACGTCATGCCATGGGGTATTATTCTTTTCACGGCACGGAGTGCCGTGGCACTGTGTATTCTTTTCACGGCACGGAGTGCCGTGGCACACTGCGTCAGTAATTGATGCTGACAGTCAACTTCTGACCCGTCAGAATAACTAGCTCGTCTGCTAACTCGATCGTTACTTTTTGAGTTTGCTGCGACACCGCGATCGTGATTCCGGTCCCCTTTGCGCTAAGTGTCACTGACTTGACGGTCTTTCCTTCGGGCAGTTCAAACGCAAGACTGCGAATGGCCACTTGGCCCCAATTCACTTCCAATGTGTGGGTTTGCCGCGTGTCCTCTTGTGTTTGTTCGTACGACCCCCAACCATCCGCGGTCGTGAATACCGTGCGAAAATCCGCAGGCGTGATGCGGGGCGCAAATCCGAGATGCCGCTTCGGGCCGTGGTATTCAAAACCGGCTAGCCCCAGCAAGACACCCCAGCTAGCTAACGCTCGCGCATAATGGTCACCGCACTCTATTTCGTTGAATGGATTATGTTTTGACGGATGGTATCGGTCATGAATCGCTCGGCAAATCGCCAAGGCTTCGATCAACACTCCCTCGTATGCCATGTGATTGGCCACTTGATACTCGATTCCGCTCCAGATCTCGTTGCGATAACGAGTCGACTTGCGTCCCAGGTGCTTGCTCTTGGGCCACGTACAAGTGAACAGACCCGCTTCGCCCGGATAGGCAAACCAACGCTCGGGTTTGTGTTGTTCATTCTGCACGCCGACGTCAGGTGCCCAGCAGTATTTCCAGATCGATTCGAGTGCCTTGCGCACGGTCTCCTGTGGATAGAGATATCCCAGATTCACCTGATGAGCCCACCCTTGGCCAAACAATTGATCGGCCAGGCATCCGTCCGCATATTGCCAATCGGGATGTTTCTTCAGATCGACCTTTTGAATGAAATACTCGCCGTTGAACAACTGTTCCACCGACTTCTTGCTGCCGATCGCAAAGATCTTCGCACACTTGTCGGCAAACGCATTTTCACCTAACTCGCGGGCCATTTCCTCCGCAGCGCGCAACGCACCCAGATACAGTGACCCGACCATGGTGTTGGCGCCAAAGTAGTTTTGGTCGTAGGTCTGATGTTGCTGGCCCTCCAGCAATCCATCGGCGTTACCGTCCTGGTCGATCAAGAACTGCACGGCCTTGCGAATCTGTGGCCAGTTTCGCTTCAGAAAAGCATCGTCCCGCGACACTTGGTGTTCGCGGTATGCCTTCAGCACATAGCCACCTTGCGAATCCCCCGCCCAGATCCCCCAGTTCTCGCCCCGAAAACGAATCTCACCCGTTTCGGCAATGAACCCAACGCCGGGGGCGAAATCCTGCATTTCGCGTACCGAACGCTCCAACTCGGGAAAGAGCCGCGCCATCGCGTGCTCGTAATTCCAAACGTGCCCGCAAGTGCCGCGACAGCAACCGCAACCTTCATAGGCCCAGAAACGTCCGTTCTCCCACCATTGGCACGTTTCGGTGGCGAGGTTTCCAACCGTCGAGTGCACTCGGTCAAGCAGCCAATAGGGCAGTGTCGAATCGTAATAGGTCTTGTGCCACAACTCGGTCTGCCCGACCAACCGGTCTTGATTCGCTGCCACATATTGCGCGACATCGAACGCATTCTTGAATCGCCGCGTGTAACGATTTCCAACCAAGTCGTTACCGCGATAATTGTTCGGCATGTGCCACGAAACAACAAAGGTCAGCACGGCCGTCTCACCGGGCTTCAAGCTGACTTGTTTGCCAAGTGCAGCTCGATGCTTGGCGTTCAGAGGACGCTCCTCCGTGGCGTCACTCGCCAAACCATCCTCTCCAAAGAGATGCTCGCCGTCGGCCGATTCCGGCAACGAGACACTGACCAACGGTTCCTCATCACTCATCACGGAAAGTGCCATCGTGCCAAAATCGGGCAGTTTTCTGGCGTCGGCGATCCCCTCGGTCATCGGCGCATCACGAAACTCGATCTGATCAATGTTGATGTGCCCCCACGCTCCCGTCTCATCGTCCATGATCTCGAACCGAGCTTGCTGTCCTTGGAGCTTGCGGACGTCCCAGTTGCAGGGCAACAATCGTTCGGAGTTCTTGCCGCTGGCGGCCATCACGGCCTTCCCATCGATCATCAACCGTATCGCCGTCTGTGCGCTCGCACCACCGCCGAGCAGAAAACTGATGTACGGCCGTTCGATCGTAAATTCAGGCGACGTCAGTTTTCCACGCGACTGGTCCGATCCATCCAAGAACGTGTTGACCAAACCTTTGCCTCGGTACCCACTAACCTTCTGCTGGCCTTCCCAGGTACCCTTGGCCGGTAATTCGCCAAATGCTTTGCCAGCGGTTTTCCAATCGCCGTAGTCGCCACCTTCAAAGTCGGCAAATACGATTGGCTTGCGTTGAGGCTTGGCTGTGGGGTCGACCTCGCGCGTCCCAAGTAACACGGACACCACGCCCGCACCACGTTTTGTGCTATTCACACGTACGCGAGACGTTTCCGTGCGCTGCTGACTGTAGTGCAACGCACCGTTTTGCAACCAGCCGGCCACCGTGGCCTGGACCGGTTCGGAGGATGTGTTCTTCAGTGTGTAACGCAGTACCGTTGCCGGCAAAGCCGAGTCTTCGGCGTTGAGTGGTATGAAAGGTGAGAGGGCTTCGAGTCGCACATCGATGGGAAATCCATCATCCCTATAGTCAACGATGCCGACCGGGTATTCCCCACAAAAACGGACTTGTGGGAACCCTTTCCGATCGAGTGATCGAACGCTCGTACCTCGCTTCGAAACCACCTTGATCGCAAACCCTTGATCAATGGCTGGTGTTGGAACAATCTCCTTGTTCGCAACCACCATCTCCGTCGGCTCACGCCCGACCTTGTAGTTCAGCCGTCCGAACCCCGTATTGATCTGTTGGTTGAAGATCCCCCAATAGACCAAACGACCGTCACCGGTCAGATAGACTTGCCCGGCACAAACACCGCCAACCGGCATACCAATCGTCTTCAGATCTTCGCCCTGGTACCAGGTTCGCGTCCCGCGGGAAAACAATGTCTTGACCCACTCGGGCCGCAACTTCTTGTCAGTGGGAACGAAGTGATCGACCGTGTCGTCGGCGTGGAACGGTCCTGCAGCGGCCAAGGACGTGCCCGCCGCGCCGAGTGCCGCGAGTGTGCCGAGTTTGACAAACATGCGCCGGTCTAACCCGCAACAATCGTTCGGGCCGCAACCGTCCGCATCGCAATGTTCTTCGTCGCTGTGCACGTCGCGTTGCTGTTCTTTCGCCATCTCCATCCTCCCAAGTCGCTTGATTGGCATGACCGCAGGTGTGTCCGCATGAGGCGCGCAGGAAACGCTGATTTCGCACGTTTCGCGGCAAGTCAACCAGTCTACCGATCTTCCCGGGGTGTGTCATCCACGGCGGAAGAAATGGCCCGTTTTCTCGACGCCCCAGCTGAGGATGCGATGAGCGCGACATCGACGACTGCTGCGACTTGCCATTTCCGGCTCAACTTGTGCAGACGATTACGCTTCTTGAGACGCCGGTGTAGAGTCTAGTGCGCTGGCATCCGCACCGCCTTCATCGGCACCTTTTTCCGTGGTCCCCAACAGCGGTAATAGTGGCAACCATACCAGCGTCCACACCGGAAGCACCGCCACGCCAGCACGCGCACCCAGGGCAATCGGCAACAGATTGGCCAGCGGCAGCAACACGACCGACGCCACCAATATCGTCCCGAAGATCCGGGCGCGCACGGCGTTGGCCGGCAAGATTGCTAACACGGCTGCGCCAAGAGCAGGGACTAACGTGAAGTAGCTGAATCCCGGCAGAATGAAACCTATCGCAACACCGACCAACGACCAACTCAGCCACAACACGATCCAAATCGTGGCACTCGATACGCGTCGCAACAGAGGCCGCGCA
The DNA here is from genome assembly GCA_024277285.1 of Planctomycetota bacterium. The sequence continues at coordinate 36,595 of JAJRVM010000351.1, read as the reverse complement.
AGACACCAGACGAGCGTCAAAGACAAAAGCACATAGAACGCCGTAAGCCAGCCGCCATACGGAACATACTTGCGACTCAAGAGTCCTGCCGCAGAGAGCAACCAAGTGACGGCGGTCCCCAACAGGGCGGCAGCAATAAAAACCAACACAACAGCCACAGCCACCATCGCAACACCGAACCAAGTCGATCGAGACGCGAATTGTGTCCCAAACCGCAGCAGTAGCAAGAGGACCGGCAGCGCGACAAGTGGCCCTAACCAAGACTGCGGAAAAGCTACAACCTGCAGCCCCAGCACGTCAAAGAACACGGCGTCCTCGGCCGATGGTTCGAGATCGATTTGTTCGCTTTCCGCAATCAGTCGAGCCAACGTCAACGCGTTTTCGCCATGATGCTGCAGGCTGCGCAGACTGAGGTTCTCCAGATTGTCTTGCGGCGTGTGGTAACGATGTGCATCGCCGATGAAGGAAAAGTTCATGCCGGTCCACCCAGCACGTTGAAACACGGTGAAATCGGTATCGTTGGGCAACAGCCGATAGACCGTGACAAACGACGAGCCGGTGACACTGGGGCGAGGCAGGGAGCGAGCCAACAAGCGCGCGGTCGCCAGATTGCCGCGATGCGTCTCGAACATGATGCTCGGGCCGCTTGCGCCCCGTGCTTCAAAGTTCAATACAAACGGTTTCTCTTGCGACAGTTCATGTACACCCACAAAAGCACTGGCGCCGAGCAAGCCCGCTTCTTCACCATCCGTAATCAAGAGATAGATCGGTCGTTTGTAAGGCCCACCGCGCTGCAGTGCTCGTGCCGTTTCGAGCAAGGCAGCCACACAAGACCCGGCGTCCGCCGCGCCGGGACCGGCCGGAACCGAATCGTAATGCGTTGCCAACACCAACGGCTGAACCGCACTCGACGTGTTCGGTAGCCGAGCCAGCACGTTGTAGAGTGTCCGGCGCGGATCGGGGCCTCTTGCAAATTGCTGAACTTCGACGTCCAGCCCCAGCTGCTCCATTTCCTTCACCAACCGTTCGCGCACGCGTGTATTGGCATCGGAACCGGTCGGATGCGGAGCCTGGTCCCCCAACAAGCGCTGCAACACGGCAAACGCGCGGGTCGCGGAAAACGCATCGAGCGGCGCATCGGTCGGCTTGGGGCGAGGCCCGCGCAGCTGAACAAAAACAGCCACTTGAACCGACAGAACCAACAATAACGCCAACCCAATGACGCGATGATGAGGAGCACTCATGGGGCACACTCCGTCACTGCTCAGGACTTCACGCGTTTATAGACCGCCTTCATCATCAGGAATTCCTTGCCGGCAGCCGTTGTATCATAGATCTCCATCACCCATTCATCCTGGCTCACGATACGTTCCAGCGTCCGGATGCGCTTGTATGCCCCCAGCTGCACATCGGGTGCTGTCGTCGCATAGCGAAAAGTCTTAGTCGCTTTATCATACTTACCGGTACTGGTCGTAAAGCCAGTACCGAAATTGTCGATCCACACCGAGACGAACTTTTTCTTCAACTTGTCGTAGCCGACAATGCTGCTCCCCTCGAACGGCTGGCCTTGAAAGTCACTTTTGGTCGTATCCCGCAAGTAGCGTCCTCCCATGATCGGTTCGACCACGGAAGTCCCTTCCGCTACGATGGGAGTCGCACCTGGCGCAGACCACATTTGGATCTTCGCGGTCCATTTCCCGACGCGGTGCTTCAACAGCGCATGCTCCGGACCTGGCGTCATGAACTCAATCGCCTTCTGCATCGCCACTTGCCCTGCCGCGTCACTCTCCGCCTGCTGAGCATGCCCCACGCCGCTCAATAACGCGCTCGCACATCCTGCCACCAATACGATCACCAATGCCTTCATGATCCATTCTCCTTTACACCGATTAGCGTGTCATCTCACCATGACCATTCAACTTAACTCGTTAGTGTAGCGGTCCAGGTCGTATCGCGAAACGCCGCAGATGACTTCCGCAGCGTCAAAAGAAAACGGCGATGGGCCCTTTTTCATTAGCGTCTATCAGCGTTGATCAGCGGGCCCCTTCCTGGAATCGCCGCTTACGCCCTCATTCGTGTGACCGGTCGCATTTCTTCACACGGGCTCGATAAAGACGTTTTCTCAACGCACGCGCAGCTGATTCAGAAACTGCTGAAACCGCCGATAGGCATACGCGCCGTATGTCTGCGGTTTGCAGCGGAACGAGACCCTCGCGAGTCCTTCATAACGTAACGGCAGGTGGTCAACGTCATTCAAGCGAACGACGATCTCGAACATCGGTCGGTTGGCAACCAGCGAACTCGACCTGACGGCAATCTCCCCACCACCAAGCTGAGTGAGTGCGGCGGAAAACACTTTGCGTGATCCCTTGACCGCCACCTGCTCGACCGTACCGGTCACTTCATGAACGCCATCAAGCATCAGACGCACACGGGCCCCTTGGCCCTCAGTGGGCCGCACATCCGCAATCTGCTCAGCCGTTGCCAGGCAGCGCACCGTCCAGTCGCCAGCGGCAATCGTCGCCACTGATTCTCCCTTCCTGACAAATCGCCCCGAATCGCGCAGCGCTTCGCCACGTATCACCAGTCCAGAAATCGGCGCGACGATTTGCAGTCGAGCCAAGTCCCGCGCAATGCCGTCAAACCGCTCTTCGACCTGCTCCAAACGTAATCGCGCTACGGTCGCGGCCTGCGGGCTCTCGGTCACACTGTTTGCGCAATTCAACTGCGCGGCAACAACCTCCGCCCGAGTCCTCGCAACCGCCGATTCCAGCTGGACGTTCTGCAGTTGGCAGATTGTCTCACCTTGCTGGATCCGGCTTCCCGTACCCAACCGCGACAACTCCAAGTTACCGCTGGCCCCCGCATAGACTGTCTTATCGTTATTCGTTTGCACAACGCCCGACACAACGACAGCCCCTGGCACCGGCACAAACGCGATACCGACGGGCAATACCACCAACAGCATCAAGCTCAGGGCCACCGCGCGATACCGGACGGGACGAGTCTCGTGAGATCGCCACAGGTAGTGAAACAGCCGCCGTACGAGACTCAATAAGGTTCCGAACAAGAAGAACGCGGCGAGTCCGATTCCAACCATGTAGAACTTGAGCGCGATCATGGTACAGATCGCCAACACCAGGGTCACCTTGTAGATGGCCGATGCCACGCCATACACCAACAGAAACAGACGTTCGCGCAGTCGGGCGTCCGTGACCGGACCCGCGATTCCCAACAACGATCTTTTCAACAGGGATTGCACTTCCTGTATGCTTCGTTGCCGCAAGTTCGGAATGCCGGCCAAGTCACTCAACACATAGTATCCATCATAGCGCATGAGCGGGTTGATATTGAAGCCGATCGTCACCAGGCTCGAAAGCACGACAACATGGTGTGCACAGGAGCCCAACAACGGGTCGTCCGTCCAACTCCATACCATCAACGCCAAGAAAGCAACAAACGATTCAAAATACATGCCGGCTAAACTGACGATGACGCGGTGACGCGTTTTTGCGAACCCCCACGCGGCCGATGCGTCCATGTAAGCGCAGGGTGTGAATACGATGAAATAGGCCCCCATTTCCGGGACCTTACCTCCAAAAATCTTGCAGGCATACGCATGACCGAATTCGTGAACCACCTTTAAGCCAATTAAGGCAATCCAAAGGAATAGCAACGTATCGTTCGCCAGGATCGAGTGGACGGGGTCCCTGAAGGAATCCCAGCGTCGCACCAGCAACGCGACTCCGGCCGCCATCATGATCGCCCAAAGAACAAAAGCCACTCGCGTAAACAACGGGCGCACGAAATCGGCCGTTCGATCCAGAAAGGCATCTGGGTTGATCAGCGGTACGCGCAGAAACAAGAAGCTGCTTGCTTGGCGCCACCGTGCCGTACGCTGGCGCTGCGCAAACCGCTCGTACAACATTTTGCCATCCGCCATGGGCAGGATCAGGTAGTTCAGTCGGTGTAATGCCAGTACGAAATGGTAGAACTCTTCTTCTTGCTCGACCGCCAACTGCCCTTCGTCGACCAGGGTTTGGAATATCTCCTCCAAACGCCTCGTGTCGTTCAACGCGACCAGGATCTGATAGTCGCCTTGTGAAAACTGGTGCGTTTCAAACGTGATGGGATCACGCACAATGTACTGCGGCTGGCCTCGAAACTGATGCCGAGTCACTTCCAGGTCTGAGCGCAATCCAGCCTGTACCGGACCGAGTCGCTCGGCAGTCGTCTTGCCGGTCGCCGCGGTGTCGGCATTCGCGTTCGTGTTCGCGGCTGTCGCGTCGCTCATGTTACACCCAGAAATTCAGACGAACAAAATCAATGCCGCGATGCAGGACGACCCACCACACGGGACGACGGCCCACCTCGAGAGTCGCCACACCATCCATGCCGGCGAGGCTCCATGCGGAGTTACTCGTGATATGAGCGTGTGCCACATAGACCGTCTGGCCGTCCATGACAGTCGCTGCCGGAGCAATTCGATCCACTTGGCATACGACCGCTTGGTCAGGCCGCGCGATGGTGACGAACCGTCCGATCTGCCCGCGCGATACCAATTGAACGTCGCGGCTATGGACACGTACTTCCACGGCCCACGATCCGTGGGGTGCGAATTCGAGCAGTGGTTCACCTAATTTGACAACTTCACCGACGCGGCGATCCACTTCCCCCGCCATGATAATCCCGTCATCCGGGGCCCGGACTTGTGCCAATTCGATGCGCCGTTCGACTCCCGCCAACCGAGTCAGCGTGACTTGCAATCGAGCCTGCGCCATGGCCGTCACCTCAAGCTCACGCCGTCCAGCCGCCTGCGCAACTTGCAACTCTAACACCGCGGCTTCCGACCGCAACTCACTCCGCTCCAGCTCAAGATCGTCCGTCTCCATCACATAGAGCAGCTGCCCCTTCTTAACTTGGTCGCCCACTTCCACGTAAGATTGTTTGATGGTCCCCTCAAAGGGCGCCGCACAGTAGTGCAACTGAGTCGGCAGCAGTTGGCATGGCGCCGACAATTGATACTGCCACGTTCCCATGCAAAACCAGATGGTCAACGCCACCACGCCAGCCACCACCGCTCGACGTCCCCACCGACTTTGTTCAAACAGCCACTGCAGCGTGCCACGTAGCGAGTCTAAGGTGTGTATCAACCAACCACGGCCCGCACGTGTCACCAGCTGAAACGCCGGCGCATAGGCTTCGGCCAGTTGGGCGATTTCGGCAAGCTCCTCAGACTGAAACCCGACATTGCCCGGCCGTGTAAGGCTCAACACCGCAACACAACGTCCGTCGACCTTCAGTGGCACCGACGCTACTGCCTCGTCTCCAATCGATGCGCGCCATTGACGGTGCAGTCGGTAGTCTCGCTTGACATCCGATGACCATTCGTTGCCCGGCTTGGAGTGAATGACACTGCCGCAATCGAGACACTCTTCCATCGCCTGGCGAATCAACCGCGTCCCCGGACTGCGTGGATACAACGCGTCCATACCCGAGAGCGAGAGTATCTGGACGCGGCCTCGATGCACCTTGCCCAATACCACCTGGTCGCATTGAAACTTGGTCTTCAAACCGTTCGTCATCGCGAATGCCAACTCGGATGCGGAGCCGAACTGAGCAGCTCGTGACATCGCCTGACGCATGACGTCCGAACCTGGCGCCGCCTGCTCACGACGTGAAGGGGCCGATGCGACCAAGGAACACGCCAACGCCGTGAGCGCGCGAAGCTCGAATAACAGCGACTCACCATCGGCTCGATCTCGACAGGCCACGATCAACGCAATCGCGCCGCGATACTGTTGCTCGTCATGCAATGGCACAGCCAGAACCGCCACGCGCGATCCTGTTCCGTCAATGTCGTAGAGTTTCGCCAATGCCACTCGGTCCGCTTGCGATTCCAACATAATCGCGGCAGTTAGCCGCTTCCACGCATCCGGCGCGTTGTCGCCGAGCGCGATGTCTTCGTCGAGTGACTCCGCCGCATTGCACAGATTCATCGCGGAACAATGAGCCTGAAAATGCACCGCATAGAGTTCCAACAACCCGCGATAGAAAGCGGGCGCCGCACGACACTCCACCGACAGCCTGTGGATCAGCTGAAATACGTCGTGGGACGGCCGTTGACCAGCCGACTGTCGAGTCTCTTCAGTTTGGAGTGTTGTCGTGCTCATGAGGCAGGTCGCACAAGTACGTGTTACGGTGTGGTGCCGGGCGGCAGAGTTTCGGGCGGGTCGCCCTCGGAGGGATTGGTCGGATGTTAACGCAGAGGATGTGTTTCAGGCCCATCAGTGGGTCCCAGTTATGGCGTCCCAGTTATGGCGTCACAGTTATGGCGTCACAGTTATGGCGTCGCCTGATCGACTCGATCCAGCGCTTCCACGCGAGCAACTCGGCCGAGCCCCGGCCAGGGCAGCTGCGCTTCTCGATCTAGTCAAACAAGCCATCGCCACTACTTTGCTGCAAAGTCGACAAGTCGATTGGACGAAAGAAACTAAACCCGGCTTCAAAGGCGTCTTCCTTCACCAAACGACAACGCAAACAACGCGCGAAGACAGGTTCAACATCAAGCGTCGACCGATCGAATGACAATCGGTAGATATCCCCCACCAATAGCGGATCAGCGAACAAGATCAAACAACCACCACGCGAAATGTCTCCGAGCACGCCTTGCGTCTGAAAACGATTGCGATGACTCGTACTGGCCGGTTGCGCAATCACCTTCGCCTGGACAGCAATCCGAGCATGTGAACGCCGTTTCTTCAGCTGCTCAGGCGTATTCTGCTCCATCTCGGCAATCGCCTCCACGGCTTCCTTGGCCGTCAATGTCATGATCCACTCTCCTTGATTCCATATTAGAGTCTTACCGCGTACGACGCGCGCATCGTGCTCGCAGCACCAAGGCCCCAATGCGTCCCTCGATCGACCGATGGCGCGAAGAGAACCGGTATGGAAGTGTAGGTTGCGAAAAGCCCACGTGCGCCGCGACACGTTGTGTGGGTCATGCGGCTTGCAACAACGATTGCGCGTCACGCCATGAATCGAAAACTCTGCCCGACGACAGGCAGCGCAGCGGCGCGTGAGCCACGACAACCATCGATCGCTTGCCGAAGAAGCAAGCAAGAGAGATAACGCGATCCACGCTCGCGCCCGTCACTTGCGCAGTGACTGTAAAGAAGCTGACGTGGCAAACACGGCGTCACCGCCAACCAACACCGTTCAGCTCTACTTCCGGGTGACCGCAGAGACGTTCTCCAACGCCTCGACGCGGCGGAGGGCTTGCGTGTCTAATTGGACCGCGAACCCAGCAGGTAACTTCCGCTCATTATTGTGAATAGTGAACACGGTACGAAAAGTGCGCGTCGCCGAATCGATGGTCGGAGCAACGAATGCAAGCTGGCCTTCGATTCGAGTGCTGATCGGAGGGCCCGCAATCAGCGCGTAGGATCGTCCTACGTCCAACTGATCGTAGTAGGCAAGCGATATGTGCAGATCGACTTCGAGCTCTTCAAGACGAATGAGCGTCAGCATGTCATCATCGCGCGTCAATGTGGTACCGGGGTGAGCGTAAATGCGCACCACTTGTCCATCGAACGGAGCACGAATGTTATGCGACTCGAGCCGCGCCAATTCCAACTCCAATTGGCATTTCGACTGCCGTTGCCGCTCCTGCTCGCCCGCCACATTGGCACGCGATTGCTCCACACGAGTGCAGGCCTCGAGCAACTCGAACTCCGAACCGCCGTTAGCGGAACGTAACTCGTGCAGCCGTTTCAGGATACTTTCGTTCAATTTGAGTTCTTCGCGCGCGTGTTGCAAGGTCGCCGAGCGGTCCGCGGCAGCTCGAGCCAACTCCACAGCGGCTTGCGCAACGTGGTTGTCGATAGTCGCCAATACGTCATTTGCCTTGACGCGCTGCCCCTCCACGACATGCATGGCCATCAACATCCCTTCCATGGGCGACGCCATCGTTACTTGCTTGCTCGGCCGGGCTATGCCAGGGATGGCGAGCAGCGCAGCAGGACGCTCACCCACGACCTCGGCCGCTGCCACGTGAGCCCCTGCCACGTGCGAACGGAACCGTGATGTCAGATCATCGCCGCGCGTCTCACCACGCAAAGCCGGCAAAATCAGTACAATTGTGAGGATTACGTACCATTTCCTATTCATAGTTGTTAGAAATATAGATCAGAACTAAAAATCTGCCACAAAACCTGAGTGGCTCGCGGAATATCACGGTATTGGCTGTGCCTACCGGGCGTTTCGCGCCAGGTTCTGAGACCAAGTTCTGAGACTCGAAGACGTTAAACCACGACAAACGCGGGATTGGCCCACAACCAGAGCTTCTCCCCCAAGGCGAGTTTGCGGGTCGTTAGGATCGCACCACGCTGTAGTGACGGCCATTTGGCCAAGGTCCCTCAACCACCCGACTGTTAAACGTACGCATGATTCTTGAGTGAGTGAGAAAAAACGTGAGTTGGATGATACCCCGAAACCGTGTGTTGTGCGCCGGCATGACGGCCTTGTTGTTGACGATGACCGCCTCGTCTCACGCCGAAAACTGGGCCGGTTGGCGCGGTCCCCGCGGTGATGGGACCAGCCTGGAAAAGAACGTTCCCATCCACTGGGATGGTCCAACAGACAAGAACATCTTATGGCGAACGCGAATTCCCGGTCGCGCCCATTCGTCGGCCATTGTCTGGAACGATCGGATCTTTGTCACTACATGCCTCGAAGACAGATTGCAACGTCAGCTCCTCTGTCTAGATCGTCGGCAGGGTGAAATCCTCTGGCAAAAAACTGTCGTCCGCGCTCCGCTCGAGAAAAAGCACCACTTGAACAGCTACGCCTCGGGCACTCCAGTGACCGATGGAGAGCTGATTTATGTGACGTTCCTGGAACCCGATTTTGGCAGCACCAAAGAACGGACGCCCGGCAATATCGTCGTCGCCGCATTTGATTTCGACGGCCGTCAACGATGGCTTGTTCGCCCCGGCCGATTCGCCAGTGTCCACGGATTCTGCACGTCACCCATTTTGTTTGGAAATCTGTTGATCATCAACGGTGACCACGACGGCGATTCGTTCATTTTTGGCTTGGACAAGAAACTGGGGAACATCGTCTGGAAAACACCGCGCAAGAACAAGACGCGCAGCTACTGCACGCCGATTATTCGTGAAATCGACGGCCGTACTCAGATGGTCTTCTCCGGCAGCAAATCCGTGGTCAGTCTCGATCCTCACAATGGCGCACAACACTGGATCATGGACGGGCCGACCGAGCAGTTCGTGGCTTCCCTGGTATACGATGGGAAACTGCTATTCTTGACCGCAGGTTTCCCTGAACATCACATTTTGGCGATCAGCCCCCGCGGCAAGGGCAACGTCACCGACACGCACATCGTTTGGCGCACGACGCGCGGTTGCTCGTACGTCCCCTCCCCCATCGTCGCAGGCCCCTACTTTCTGGTGACCGCCGACGATGGAATTGCAAGTTGCTTTGAAGCGGCAACAGGAAAACGGCTCTGGATGAAGCGGATGGCACCGCACTACAGCGCGTCACTCGTCTCGGCCAATGGACTCGTCTATTTCACCGACGATGACGGCGTAACGAAGATCGTGAAGCCCGGCCCAAATTGGCAGGTAATCGCCACCAACGAGTTGGGCGAATCGTGCTTCGCGTCCGCCGCGATCTCCGATGGACAGATTTTCATGCGTGGCGAACAGCATCTTTTTTGCATCGGCCAGCGTCGGCCGAAACAACCGTAGGAGTTCGCTTTCGCAACAAGTGCCTCGTTGTCCATTGGCCTGAAGTTCCTAGATCACGGTCTTCAAACGTCCAAAACGGCTCCTTGGGGCATGGAATGACACCTCGCGATTGTGCACAATAGAGTCTTCACCATCGGCCAACGCGTTCGGCACGCCCTTTGGACAGTGCTTGATCCCACCCATGTACCACCTTCATGAGGTCTCACCGTGACAACTACCAACATCGCTCGATCTTTGTTCGCCGTATATCTCTTTTGCGTCGCCGGAATCGCTCCCGCGCTCGGCCAGGAGTGGGTTGTCTATGAAGGCGCTCAAGGGCTCGGACAAGGAAAACAGATCGTCTTGGTCAGTGGCGACGAAGAGTACCGATCCGAAGAAGCACTGCCACAATTGGCAAAAATCCTCGCCAAACACCACGGCTTCACATGCACCGTGCTGTTCGCCATCGGCCCGAACGGGACGATCGAACCGACATGCACAGACAACATCCCCGGACTCGAAGCATTGGAATCGGCCGACCTGATGATCATCGCCACACGCTTCCGTGATTTGCCCGACGAACAGATGAAGTACATTGACGAATATGTCAAAGCGGGTAAGCCGATCATGGGCATGCGCACCGCGACGCACGCATTCAAGATCAAGAAGCAATCAAAATACGCTCGCTACTCGTTCAATTCGCAGGAGAAGGATTGGATTAAAGGGTTTGGCCGCAAGATACTGGGAGAAACTTGGGTCAATCACCATGGTCACCATGGCCACGAGAGCACGCGCGGGCTCATCGCGCCTGGTGCCAAGAACAGCCCGATCGTTCGTGGCATCAAAGATGGTGATATTTACGGGCCAACCGACGTTTATACCGTCAACCTGCCGCTGCCTGGCGACAGCCAGCCGATCATCCTGGGCCAGGTACTGGTCGGCATGGACCCTAATGATGAACCTGAAACCGCAAAAAAGAAGAACGATCCCATGATGCCCGTCGCTTGGACCAAGACCTACGAGGGATCCGACGGGAAAACCGGTCGCGTCTTCACAACCACGATGGGCGCTTCGCAAGACCTCCGCTCCGAAGGACTACGGCGACTGCTCGTCAACGCCTGCTATTGGGCCCTGAGCATGGAAGACCAGATCCCAGCCAAATCCAACGTCGCTATCGTCGGTAAGTACGATCCAACTTCATTCGGATTCGCCAAACATACCAAAGGCGTGCGCCCCGCGGACCTCAAATTTGCAGACCGCCCGTAGAAAAAGTCTTGGCGGCTGGCAACGCGACGTGGCAACCAAAACGTGGCAACCAAAACGAGCACGTAACGCGCTCCGCGCATGGGTAGGAGTCGTCCCCGCGGAAGGCGCGTTGCCGCCGTTGGTTTTTGTCAAACGGCAAACGCATCCAGCGACCCGGGAAAGACTCCCGGGCCACGCATGCCGCATGCTGATGCTTCACAGCAAGATCGCGTCAACCGGGCTGTGGTCTTCCACTCCGGTCAGACGAACGTCCAGCCCTTGGTACTTCACCGACAGTCGCCGGTGATCGATTCCCAGACAATGGAGGATCGTAGCGTTCATGTCGTGAATGTGTACGGGGTTCTCGACAATATTGTAGCTAAAGTCGTCCGTTTCGCCGTAAACGACGCCCGGCTTGATGCCACCGCCCGCCATCCAGACGGTAAAACAACGCGGGTGATGGTCGCGCCCGTAGTTCTCACGCGTCAGTTTCCCCTGGCAGTAGACCGTACGCCCGAACTCGCCTCCCCAAACAACCAACGTATCGTCCAGCAACCCGCGCTGTTTGAGATCCTGCACCAGAGCATGCGCAGGCTGGTCCACGTCGCGGCACTGGTTGGGTAGGTCACCCGCGACGTTGGCGTGTTGATCCCAACCACGATGGAATATCTGTACAAACCGCACGTCGCGTTCCGCCATGCGCCGCGCCAGCAAGCAACTTGCCGCAAACGTCCCCGGCTTATGGACGTCCGGCCCATACATATCAAGAACATGCTTCGGCTCATCCGCGATGTTCGTCAACTCCGGTACCGACGTCTGCATCCGAAAGGCCATTTCATACTGGGCGATGCGCGTCTGCGTTTCCGCATCACCAATCTCTCGCAACGTTCTAGCGTTCAAATGCGCCAACGAATCGAGCATCCGGCGTCGCGTCGCGGGGTCAACTCCGTCGGGGTTCGACAAATACAGTACGGGATCTCCTTTACTGCGCAGCGCCACACCTTGATGCTTGCTTGGCAGGAACCCCGATCCCCAAAGCCGGTTATAGATAGCTTGCGCTTCCTTGCGGCCTGTCCAAGTTGCCGTCAAGACCACGAAGGCTGGCAGGTTCTCGTTCAGCGTACCCAATCCATAGCTCAGCCACGCGCCCAAACTGGCGCGGCCCGGCAGCTGATGGCCGGTGCAGATGTACGTAATCGCCGGGTCATGATTGATCGCCTCGGTATACAGGCTTTTCACGATCGCAATATCGTCGACCATTTTGGCCGTATGCGGCAGCAACTCGCTGACCCAAGTACCGTTCTGACCGTATTGTTGGAACTTGTACTTGGTCGGCGCGATCGGAAACCGTTTTTGCCCCGAGGTCATGGTCGTTAACCGCTGCCCTTGACGTACCGATTCCGGAAGGTCTTTGTCAAACAGTTCATCCATTTTCGGCTTATAGTCGAACAGATCCTGTTGGCACGGCGCGCCGGCCATGAACAGATAGATCGCCCGTTTCGCCTTCGGCGCGAAGTGCGGCAGCCCAGGCAAGCCACCCGAACGCTGTTCGGCCGGGCCCTGCCCCAGCAATCGACCGGGCAGCAAGGAAGCTAGCGCCGCACCTCCAAGCCCAACCGATGTGCGACCGAAGAAATGGCGCCGAGTGATCGCCTGACGATGTTCTTGAATGGGATCCATGGTATGGCCTATCGTCGAAAATAGAAAGTTTCGTGGAAAGAGGCTGAGCCTGTTTTTCGTTGAAGCCGTCGAGGCTGCAAGGTGGATTAAGGAACGCTAGGAAATACGGCTGAGCCCTTGGTAGCTGAAGCCGCCAAGATTCAGCGGACGGGTCGGTCGGCTGGCAGTTCACTGGCAGTTCAGCTGGCCCCTTGGCGGGCCCAGCTACGACGGTTCAGTTCTTCGAGACAACTTCATCTAAGTTCAGGACCAGGTTACCGACCATGGTCCACGCGGCAAGCTGTGCAGGGTCAAGTTGATCGTCCGCCTTGGCTCCTCCCATCTGCACCAGTTGTCGAGCCGCATTCTCGTCCGCCTGGTAGTGTTTCACATGGTCGTGATAAAGACCCACCAGCTCTTCTAATTCCTCTTCTTCAGGTGGGCGGCACGTCACTTCCTGGAACATCCAAGCGGCTCGCCCGCGCGCTTCTGCTCCGCCTTCACGCATCGTTCGACCGGCGAGTGATCGAGCACACTCCACGTACTGAGGGTCGTTCATCAATAGCAGGGCTTGCAACGGCGTATTCGTTCGCTCTCGGCGCACACTGCACGCTTCGCGTGACGGTGCATCAAACGTGCTCAACTGCGGCGGTGGCGACGTCCTTTTGATGAAGGTGTAGAGTGTCCGTCGATGCGTTTTCTCAGGACCGGTATCGGGCTTGAACCGCACGGTGTTGGAACCGCTGTAGCCCACTGAAAACCACAATCCGTCCGGTTGTGGCGGTTTGACACTTGGCCCGCCCAGTTTTTCCACCAACAGGCCACCCGCTCGCAAGGCTTGATCACGCAGCATCTCGGCATCCAGACGAAACCGCGGCCCGCGGGCCAGCAAACGGTTCTCCGGATCCGCCAGGTAGCATTGCGCCGGAACATGAGACGTCTGCTGATAGGTCGCTGACATGACGATCCGTTTCAACGTTTTCTTAACATCCCAGCCGTCCTCGACGAACTGCACCGCCAGCCAATCGAGCAACTGTGGATGGCTGGGCACTTCGCCCTGCGATCCGAAGTCGTCGGCCGTTTTCACCAATCCAACACCAAACAACTGTTGCCACAAACGATTGACCGTAACACGTGCCGTGAGTGGATGGTGCGGATCGACTAGCCACAAGGCAAGTCCCAACCGGTTATTCGGCGCCCCTTCCGGCATGGCAGGAAACACAACGGGCAAGCTACGTTGGACTTCTTCCCCCTGCCGATCATACTCGCCACGATCCAACACAAACGACTTACGAGGCTCCTTCTTTTCGCGATAGATCAGCGTCGTCGGCGCCGCTTTTTCGATCTTGGCAATCGCCTGCTTCGCCACTTCGACTCCGTCCTGTAACGGTTGAAACTTATTGCGCAGCTTGGCATAGACGTTCTTGATGAAATAGTCATGGAGCTGTTTCGTTTGATCGTCCGTCCGTTTCTCGCACTCTATCTTCACCAGCTCTTGGATCGGCTTGGGCAGCGTCTTGCCGCCAGCCGCCTTTTGATCCTTCTCCCAGGCGGCCAACGACTGGTAAGCCACATCGCGTCGCACGACACCGGCCTGGTCCCAATAGACCGTGCCAGCGAACTGGGTGAAGGCCCAACCGTTAAGCTTCGCGCCTGGCTTGAGCCCCACCAAGCCAACCGGGATTTCCAGCCGCACCCACTTCCCCGCCTCTGGCAAGTCCCCTATCCGCTTCCGGCTCGCCGAGCCATCCTTGCCCCAATCGATCTTGTTTGCTCCCCAGTACGCCCGATGCTCCCAACTGCCATCGTTCCAGTGCAACATGATCTCCTTGGGCGGGTTCTTTGGATCCAAATAGACCGACGCGAACAGAATCTGCCCTTTGTCCACCACCAACGGGTCGGTCGCCCCAGTGAACACATGCTGACTCAGCCCATCCGCTGAGCGCGTCGAGGCACGCTGGCCGCTTAAAACCGGCGCAGGCGATTCCGTCCACTTCCAATCACCCTGGATTTTGGCTCCTAGTGGCAAATCATCGTCGATCCACACCTTCTCGCTCACCTTCACCGTTTTCCCCGCACTCGCGTCTGCCGGTTCCTCATACGCAGTCGCTGCCAACAGCGCAGCGATCTCGCCATCCAGCTTCTTTTGCGTCTCACGCAACACTGCCACCTGCTGGCGCTGACCGTCCGTCAGCAACCGCAACACGGGGGGATGGTCCTTGACATTGCCATCCATCGGGCTGCCATCAATGCTATTGAAATAAGCGAAGAGCGAATAGAAATTCTTCATCGTGTAGGGATCGAACTTGTGATCATGACATCGAGTGCACTCGAACGTAGCGCCCAAAAACACGGTTCCCGTCGTAACGACGCGATCAACTACGTTTCGCACGTAAACCTCTTCCTTGATCGATCCACCCTCGTTCGTGGTCACGTTGCAACGATTCATTCCCGTGGCGATCAGTTGCTGGTCCGTCGGGTTTGGCAAAAGGTCGCCTGCCAATTGTTCGATCGTGAACTGATCAAACGGCATGTTGGCATTGAATGCGTTCACCACCCAATCCCGATACAACCACATCTCGCGATAGTTGTCCAAGTGCAACCCATGCGTATCGCCATAGCGCACAGCATCGAGCCAGAACCTCGCACGGTGTTCGCCATAGTGCGGTGACGCCAATAGCCGATCGACAACACGCCCATAGGCATCGGGCGAATCATCCGCCAGAAACTCCGCCACTTCGGCGCGCGTCGGTGGCAATCCGGTGAGGTCGAATGAAACACGGCGAATAAGTGTAATCTTGTTAGCTCGCTCGGCCGGCTTCAGCGATTTTGCTTCGAGCCGCGCCAGCACGAAACAGTCGATCGGATTCTGCGGCCACTGCGCATCGCGCACTGCAGGCAAGTCTGCTTTGACGGGTGGCGTATATGCCCAATGCCCTTCCCAGCGCGCCCCTTGCCGGATCCAGCTTGCAATCTTCGCAATATCTTCTTTCGTGAGCGACTTGTTCGTATCTTCCGGAGGCATCCGCTCGTCGGAATCGTCCGTAATCAATCGTTGGTACAACTCGCTCGCCTCCAAATCGTCCGGCACAACTGGATGCTCTCCTGAATCGGCTTCCCCGAAGACGCTCTCTTTGTCATCCAACCGAAAGCCCCCTTCGCGCGACGACTCGCCCGGCCCATGGCAGGCAAAGCAATTGTCGGACAATAGCGGACGAATGTCGCGACCGAAATCGATCGCCTCTTCCGACTCGACCGTATCCGCGGCGCACACCATGGCACTACTCAGGCAAAACGCCAGGCAGATGACAACTGCGGCGATAAATCGTGTGAAGAGAACAGTACGATTCATGCGAATGGTGCGCGGTTCTATTGACGTCATCACCTTGGAACTCCTCGACACGGATTTCGCCGTTTTCCTGAAATAACACTGACCACCGTCGCTTGGCTAGGACACCGTCGCTTGGGTGGGACACGGGACACAATCACGTTCAATGGATCGGCCAACTCGAATAGGCAGGAACATTTCTCTCACGCCAACAACGCCTTGATGACTCGCCCGCCAACATCGGTCAAGCGATACCGTCGGCCTTGGTGTTTATAGGTAAGCTGTTCGTGATCAACCCCCAGGGCATGCAAGAGGGTGGCATGAAGGTCGTGCACATGGACAGGGTCCTTAGTAATATTGTAACCATAAGGATCCGTTTCACCATAGATTGTTCCTGGCTTCATGCTACCGACTTGATTCGTACTCATCATATTGCTCCATGGTACCACGCATGCCAACCGCAGCTGCCGTCGCACCGAAAACTTGCTCGCCAAACACCCACGTTCGATTCGCCTCAGCAACCGCTTCGCGTTTGCTGCAGAAGTCTATTATGAACACCCGGTTATCGCTTGGTAATCGTCTCGTCATAGCTCAACAACGCCTCCGCCACGACGGTCATCGCCGCCAGTTCAACCGCGTTCACGCTCAGGGCACGCGGCAGGTCCCCGATCGCCAGGAACTTTGCGGCGTTTTCGGGATGCTTTTGAAATAACGCGAGTTGCTGTTCGCGCAGAGCTCGCAACACAGCCAGCTCCTGACTGCCAGGCTTCCGTCCCGCCGCGCGACGGAACATCGCAACAAGCTGATCGTCAATACCGCCAGCAACTTCCTTCATAGTGTGAGTTACTGGCGTTGCCGCGTGTCAAGCTGAGCGGTCGGAGCTCGCAACAAGTCGGAAAGTGCGTGGCCGTCGTGTAACTGCGCCACTTCGATCGGCGTCACACAACGCTCGAACACCTTCAACTCATCCACCATTCCATTCTTAAAACCGCAGTCGCGAAAACGTTGGCCAATGGCCCGTAGCTGCTGCCGAGCAGTGTCGATCTTCCGTTGTATCGCATTGTATTTGCTGCGCTGCGACGAATCCATCAGCACCAACGTCGGCGTGGGAACCGCATCGGTAAAATGCGAGTAGAGCCCCGATTCGTCAATGTTGTCGAACAACGCCGCGAACTGATAATAGTTTTCTTGCGTGATGGGGTCGAATTTGTGGTCATGACATCGGGCACACCCGAGCGTCAGGCCGAGCATCGCAGTGCCAAGCGTGTTGACGCGGTCAGCGACATATTCGGCACGAAACTCCTCCTCGACGCTGCCGCCTTCGTTCGTCTGGCGATGCAGCCGATTGAATGTCGTCGCTAACACTTGCTCTTCCGTGGCCTCCGGCAGAAGATCTCCCGCCAACTGCCAAGTCACGAACTGGTCGAACGGCATGTTCTCGTTCAACGCGTTCACCACCCAGTCACGCCATGGCCAAACCGCTCGATACACGTCCGCCTGATAGCCATAGGTATCGGCATAACGTGCCACATCGAGCCACATGACCGCCATGCGTTCACCGAAACGTGGCGATGCCAGCAGCCGGTCAACCAACCTGGTGTACGCATCCGGCCGTCGGTCGCTCGTGAACACGTCAATCTCATCCGGCGTCGGAGGTACTCCGGTAAGATCAAAACTGACCCGTCGGATCAGCCGCTCTCGAGACGCTACCAGGCTGGGACTCAGCCCCTGAGGTTCCAGACGCGCCAACACAAATCGATCAATCGGATTGATAGGCCACGTCGCGTCCTCAACAGTCGGCGGTGCCGGTCGACCGATCGGTCGGAACGACCAGTGCTGCTTCCAAACCGCGCCCTGCTCAATCCACTTTTGAATAACCTCCCGTTCGCCATCGCTTAACGAAAATGCAGAATCGGGTGGTGGCATACGCACGTCTTCATCTTCTGCCATGATCCGCTGATAGACAGCGCTCTGTGCTAAATTGCCCGGACGAATCACATGCAGCGGACCGTCCAACTCCGCGAATGCACCTTCCTGAACATCGAGCCGCAAATCCGCCTCGCGACGTTGCGCGTCGGGCCCGTGGCAGACAAAACAGCGATCAGACAGTATCGGTCGCACATCGCGGTCGAATTCCACTTTCTGCGCTGGCTCTGCCGAGACCACGAACTCACAGCTAACAACCAGTAGGCTCAAGCTGCCAAGAACACGACGTGAAAGCATGATCCATGTCATAGACGTTTAGCACCTGAAAGAAATGGAGCGGGCCAGCGGTGAAAAACGCCGCGGCTTCCGACCGAAGACGCACGCGGACCGCTCGAAACCGCCATAAACAGAACCCATTGCACCGGCAAGCGCAGCAACAAGCCACACGCCCGCAGCATCGATCGATCGCCGGCCCAGCCATTCAACGAGCCTGAAAGAAGCACCACCGTTATTGTGGCCTAATCGCGGCACCCAATGCAAGGTCGCCACAAGCTATTTTCGCGCCGCGGCAACCGGGCAACAATGACGCCTGCCTCCGTTTTGGAACGCTACGTAGCTTTCAGGGTTGCCCACGCTGCCAAAATGGAGGCAGGCGTCGATTTTTCTACGTTCCACACCTCAATCGACTTATCACTACCAAACATTCCACCAACACGCCGTCGCACACTGCACGCAGTGCGAACCGGCGAACCGCTTTCCATCTTGCAGCTCGAACGCCGCTTCACACTGCTCAACTTGGCGTTTGCGTGTGCGCATCGGTTTATCGCTTTGTTGAACGGAATGATATTAGAACACGTACGGAATGAGCAGTGGCACGGACGCTCGAACGCGTTCCACACCTCAATCGACTTATCACTACCAAACATTCCACCAACACGCCGTCGCACACTGCACGCAGTGCGAACCGGCGAACCGCTTTCCATCTTGCAGCTCGAACGCGTTCCACACCTCAATCGACTTATCACTACCAAACATTCCACCAACACGCCGTCGCACACTGCACGCAGTGCGAACCGGCGAACCGCTTTCCATCTTGCAGCTCGAGCGCCGCTTCACACTGCTCAACTTGGCGTTTGCGTGTGCGCATCGGTTTATCGCTTTGTTGAACGGAATGATATTAGAACACGTACGGAATGAGCAGTGGCACGGACGCTCGAACGCATTCCCCATCCCGATCGATTTGGCACTGCCAAACGCTTAACCGACACGCCGCCAGTAACTGCACGCAGTGCGAACCGCCAAACCGTTTTCCGTCTTGCAGCTCGAGTGCCTCTACACTGTGGCACCAATCCCACCTCAAAGCTCCGGCCAAAAGAACTCGGGACCTTCCATTGCCGCGTCAGGCAAAACCGCGTCAGGCAAAACCGCCTTCTCGTGCGTCGAGTCGACGCTCGGTTCCGACCGTGGCGGCATATTCAGTGGCACCATCGCGGGAGCAGGTGGCGTGGCATGAGGTACCAGGATGCTGTGCTGTACATCCGGCGTCGAGGTCGTGGTGTCGCGCGGCGGCAGAACGTCCATGCCAGGCGTAGAGTGCGATGGCGTCGCGCGGCTACCTTCGACCGTTGGAAACACCGGGTCTGGATACGAATAGTCCGGGCGCAACTCCTCGGGCCACAACCCGTCCGGGCATTCAATCTCGGGACACGCGAGGTCAGGGCACACAATCTCGGGACATTCGAGATCGGGGCAAACATCTTCGCAGTTTGGAAGCATGCCGCCGGGAATTACCGTTTCGGGCACGGCAAACTCATAGCCATCGACACTTGGTACATCGTTCGCTTCCATGATGTGCCGCCGCAGAATACACTCGATCTCCTTCATTGCCTCGTCCCGTTCGTGCAAGCCGCCGTGAGTCGTATGGATCCGTTTTTCGGTAGAGACGTAGTGGTGCTGGGCACTTCGCAGTGCGACAACGCCATCCCCCTTGCCGGAAAGAGGCGAGATCAAGCCAACACCGACTATGTTATGCAACTGCACATTCTGCCCCGCAGTGAGAACGCGAATCGTCTTCAGCAGACAGCTATTAGGCTCCATCAAGTCGATACTCGTGGGAATACGCTCCTGGAAATTGCGTTTGAACACGCCAGGGTTCTCGGTAATCAGCAAGTGATGCTCAATCCGCTCGGCGGAGGGCAACTGCACGTGTTTCGAGCTCCAACGGCCCAGCGTTTGGCTTGCCAACTGGGCGCCACCGTGAGGAGTCCCCATGAAGACAACGCGCCGCACGAAGGGCACGGGTTCAAAGTAGAACGGATCCTCAAGTCGACGTCGCTGGGAGTCGGAAACATTAATCTCACTCAACGGTCGCTTGGCGATACTGTACCAGAGTCGGTCGTCGCTGTAGGTCACCAGCAGCTTGGCAATCAACCCACCCATGCTGTGACCAATCACGGCAGTATTGGCGATTCCAGGATCTTCTCCACGCGGGTCGAACTGCTCCTTCATGGCCAACAACTCGCGCCGCAGGATCGCAGCGGACTCCAAGAACGGTCGCCCTGTCGGGTACCGGTAGGCCATTAACTGAACTCGATCTCGCAGTTCGGGTCGTGCCATGATTTCGTTGGCAAAATGAGCCCAGATCCGTGGCGACGAGTAGAACCCATGCACGAACACAATGGGGTACTTGCCCGCCTGGTAAGGTTCAATCATGAACAGTTGTTCTTGCCCAGCTTCGGCTGACCCTGGGCGCACGACACCCGCCCACGGGCTGTAGTTCGTATTCCGAATGCCATATTCCAACGCGGCCGATGTATCGGTCGCCATGGCAATGCACTGCCCCTTGAATTTCACGGTGCGAACACGCAATGGATCGTAGAGCTCCAACGGCCCATGAGACGACTTTGCGCCGAGCGGGGGCGCCTGGCCTGCAAGCACCGCAAGGCTCGGTCGCAAGATGGCGGTCGCATTGAACGGCATCTCGTCCTGCATGAACCGTTCCTTCGGCCGATGTTGGCGCACGACGACCAACGGCACGCCGAGCCCTGGACAGCTGTAATGGTGTTTCAGCTTCTTCGGCGCTGCATGGTCGATCATCTCGACACGCGTGAAATCAGCAGGCTTCCAAACGAATCCATGATACGCTACGGGAATCGTTTGCGGTCCTACCGGCGTCTCCACGCGCAGACCGCGCGAGGGATCAAGACGCCCGAACCGCTGTCCGGCACCAAGCAAACGCGCCAAACTCTCGTGGTACAACTGCCATGCCTGCGAATACTCTGGCCGCGCCGCAGCCCCTTTGGACTGCAGGAAATGCCAGCTGAAAGCGACGCCCTCGAAGTAAAGATCGACGCACGATCCACTCTTCACTCGCTCCGCCTCCAAACCCGCCGTCAATGCATAGCTCGCCATGGTCACGCCCATGCATGGGTTCTGCAACGCCGAAAGCACCGCTTGCCGCGGCTCGTCCGACATGATCACCATCTTGTGCACGCGGCCGCCGCGCCCCGCATGCAGGCTCTGCAGGCGATTCAAGAATCCTGGCTGGTTCACCTGGACCGGAGGAGGTGGCATCAAGGCCGGCATGTACGTTCGATAGTAACCGTCGTTGGCCAACGCCGTCGTGACCGGCAATATCAGCACGCACAAGAGTGCCAGCAAACGCAGGGCAACTGGGTGGTGACCCAATACGGAGTGACCCTGGCCTACCCAATGCCGTTTCGCTTCCAATTGACGTGCATGCCACATGTTTGCCACCCAACGCGTCAGAACCGCTTGCCATCCAATACCGTCACACCGATGTCGCCCAACGACAACATGGCCATATTGGCTAATCGGCGCAAGTTACCTCGAGATTGCGGCTTCTGTGGTCTACGGGCTATTTTGCGACAAGAATTCTCGCGGGTCACGAAGAGGCTAAGGCTTGTAACGGTTATCACGGCCGCAGCTTGCCATGTCGCACTCAGTCGGTTCGCATGGTCACCGTATCAAGAATGGTGCGCTCGCGTTGTTGCAGCAGCCGCCCCTGGACGGGCAACAACTGCCGATACAACCAGATCGCCCCTCCCAGCTCCACGATTGATCCCACCAAGTACAGCGGGAGGCCTGGTAACCAGCCATTTTGATGCATGAGTACGTCGGCGCCCAAAAGAATGGCTCCCGGTAGCATGGCCACAGGTGACACAAGTGCCGTAACCAGATGGATCAGCACCGTCACAAAGTTCGATTTCGCTGGTTTCAACGACCCGACAGCGATCGCCGCTGGAGCATACACGGCGACAACATTCGCTAACAGGCAGTAGAGCACATAAGTAATCAGCAACTGAAGAACCGTCGCCAGCAAATGTGCAACGGTCAGAGTAACAAGACACTGCAGGGCAACCAACGTCACGACCCCAACACCGATCGCTAGCGGAGCGACAGCCAGATTCTTACCCAACAAAATGCGGTGACGTGGGCAGGGTGAAAGCACCAACGAACGAAACCCACTTCGATCAAAACCAAACGGGTTGCAAAGGACCTGTGCGAAGCACAGCATGACCATACTGATGACTCCAATTCCCAAGAACGGTCGAACTGGCGGAGCGATCGGCAATTCACGTCCCCAAAAGAACATAACGCCGAAGAATCCGAACAAGAAGATCGGAGTCAACAACAGCATTTTCCCTTCCGGCCCGCGCAACAATGATCGGAACGCCGCCAACATCACGGCAGTTGCCTGGTCAGGCATCCAAGTGAACTCATTTTCCAGGAAGTTTCGTGACACGTCTTTGGTCCGATCTGCCGAGCGCCGTTTCTTCTTGGCTCGTACCCCGAAACCGCCCCGGTAAAACCGCATCGTGGTGTGATACGATCGCCACAAGCTGGCCGCTCCGATTAACAACGCTCCGAGTGTTCCCGCCAGCCCTGGCCACAGATTTCCTGCCGCCGCCGATCGAGCGCCAATCGGCAACCACCCGATCGGCACATAGACATTGGCAAGTGTCGCATTCTTCACGACAAACTGGTACTTTCGCGTTCGCTCCTGGCTACGTTTCTCCTGGCGCTTCAGCTTGAGTGCTGTGCGCCGTTTATGATAATGCGCCACGTCGATCTCACCCTGCGCCATCTTCTCCTGCAACGCGTCGACCGCTTGCTGGTATTCGCTGGGCCCCTCCCTTCTGTGGCTCCGCTGAAACGCGACATTGATCAGATTGGGAACCTGGACCAACAGGATAAATACACCTGTGGCCACCGCAATGACGGTACGGCGGCGCCGTTTGTTGACCATCAACACTTGCAGCCAACCACGGAGCTGATGGGTTAGCGCCGTGATCATTACAAGAAAACTCAACAACAGGGGCAAGAGGATCAGCAGCATCGCCCCCTTGACGATCACCAGCGCGGTGCACAGCCCGAGTGCCGTTGGCAAGAAAAACAGCATACTGAGCGATACCCATGAACTGAAGTAGTTCAACAAGTATGCTCCCGTTAGCGAGATTGGCAGATGCAGGAGTTTTTCGAGCGACAGCGCCTTGGACTTCTGCAACTCGGTCACGAGTCCGGTCACCCAAAAGAACAGGAACAGTGCGAGAATCACATCCCACATGAGCATCAAGTGATCGGGAGTCAACTCAGGCAGCGCCAAGACGCCAACCAACAGAGCGACAAAGAACGAAGATGCGGATGCCGTGACGACGAACACGAACAGGATGATGCCGAGCAAGGCGTGCAACGAACCACCCCGTTTCCATTGCTGCACACTCAACCGCCACCGCAGCCAGATAACGGCTTGAAATTGCCGCCAGATCATGATTCCCCGGCCTCCTCGGATGGCCCCTCACGGTGCGTCATCGCAGCCGCATCACGCCCACCATCCGCCACACTCTCGGCAACCTGTGTTCCGCCCAACCAACTGAGTTGCTGATGCATATCGTCGGTCGACCCCGCCATTTCCAAGAACCGATCTTCCAACGAGCGGCCGTGACGCAGCAGGTCTAGTGCCCCTTGCTCGACCAGTTTCCCTTCGACAATGATCCCGACATGCGTACACAGTCGCTCGACAATCTCCAACACATGCGAAGTCAGAAACACGGTCGACCCGCGCGCCACATACTTGACCAGCAAGTCGCGGATCACACGTGATGTAACTGCATCGACACCCTCGAATGGCTCGTCCAGAAACAACAAGTCCGGGTCGGGCAGCAACGCGGCGGCCAACGCCACTTTCTTCCGCATGCCATGCGAGTATTCCAGGATGAGCTTCTTGGAGTCATCTTCGAGGTGCAAGATCGCCAACAGTTCATCGATGCGGTGTTGAATCGTCTCGCGAGGCATCAGATACATGCGGCCGACAAAGGTCAAGTGCTCGCGCGCCGTCAGGTTCTCGAACAACGCCAAATCTTCCGGCACGACACCGACTCTGCGTTTCACTTCCAATGCCTCGGAGGGCATCAACGGGTTCTTGTCCAACAGCACCATGGCGCCGCTGGTCGGCGTCAACAGACCTGTCAACATCTTGATCGTCGTCGACTTGCCCGCTCCGTTCGGTCCCAGGAATCCATAAAATGTCCCTCGCTCAACGCGCACATCAACCGCATTCACAGCGCAAAAGTCGTCAAAAAACCGCGTCAACTGATCCGTCTCAATTGCATAGGTCATCAAGTCCCCCATATCGATATCGCGGTGCGTCACGGAACGGTTCGTCACGGAAAGGCGCGTCGCAGAACACTGTCATTTGAACTCGATAAATGCAAACACAAAATGGACGAAGAGCACGTAGAGCGTCGCCCAGAGAATCGTCGAAGTCACTCCCCGGCTGACCGCTCGACTCGAATCCTTCGGCGACGCCCCGCGCGCATAGGCGATCAAGGCGATGCCCAACGCACAGGCCGTTGTCTTGGCGAACAGCCACGAAGTGCCATCGTAGAAAAGAGCTCCGGGAATAATCAGTTCGCGATGAAAATAGAGCTGCCAGAACCAAGGCCCGCGACCGGGATGCGTGGCGGTAAAGACCGCCAAGCTGGTCAACGCCGACGCGGCATACCCGATCGCCAGCAAGAACGGCGTACCGAGCAAGAAAGCGTAGAGGATTCCGGTCAACAAGTAGCGACGCGGCTCGACACCCAGCGTCTTCAATGCGTCCATCTGCCGACCGTAGCGTTTACCGCCAACATCGGACGCCACGGCAGCACCACACCGCGCCGCAATCAGGATCGTCACAAGAATCGGCACCAGGATACGATAGAGAGCAAATCCCATCGAACGCAATAGATCTTCGATCAACAACGGCTTGGTATAGTTGGCACTCGGCAGAAACCGGAAAGTGAAATACGTGGCGACGAAACCAATGATAGCGCCAGCAATCGCAATGTAGACCCAAGCGGACGGTCCCGCAATCGAGCGTAAGTAGTGCAAAAAGAAACGAAATCCCCACCAAGGGCTTTTCCAGACCGGCAGCAAACGCCACGGCACTGCCAAACAGGACTCCACAACCCGGGACGTACCGGCCAAGAACCGACCGACACCTCGTCCCATCTGGCGCACCATAACCGGAACGCGTGACGCGGGAAGCTGAATCAATTCATCCCCCGCGGAACCTGATTCTTCCAGCAACTCGCTCAGCCGAAGCCAAGCCGGCTTTTCGATCTTGCGCAATGTACACTGTTCGGGATCAATCAGATAAATCGCGTCTGCAATGCGCGACAATGCCTCATAATCGTGCGTGACAATCAGGAGCGTGCAAGGATGGTTGTCGTAGGTCTGCTTGATGACGCCGGTAACATCAGCAGCCGTGGCACTGTCAAGCCCCGAAGTTGGTTCATCATAAAGAACGACATCTGGAGCAAACGCCAGCACGCGCGCAATGGCCAATCGCTGCCGCTGGCCGCCACTCAATGACGCCGTCCGCACGTTCGTGGGAACGCCAAGTTCACCGAGTAGTTTCTCGGGACCCAACCGCTCGTCCGATTTACTCCGCGCCGAACCATGAGCACGAGCCAAGCGGACATTCTGCAAGGGCGACAGTTCATCAAATAACGCAAAATCCTGAAAAACCACGCCGATCGATCGGCTTCCCTTGCGAGGCGAACCGGCCGCATCGCGCAACGATATCGATCCCGATACTCGCAATCCCTCTTCCCGCGGGTCGATCAGTCCGGCAATTGCCTTCAGCAAAGTCGTCTTCCCTACCCCACTGCGGCCAACGATCAACGTGATCTTGCCTGCCTCGAATTCCAGCGACGTGCCCTCCAACAGAATCCGCTGCCCCGCATGCACGGTCAAATCCTGCAACGCGACACAGGTCGTTGCCTCGCGATCGGTCACCTGAATGTCTCCCAAGTCGGCGTCCGCCATCATTCGATCCCTCGCAACTGCACGGCAAACGGATTCACCTTGGGGTAACCTCCCAATCGGACAGGCAATAACGTGTCCCCCGAACTCCCGTCCATTGGCACGGAATCAGGCGGCGTGCTGATCACCAACCATCGGCAATCCTTGTCGAGTATCTGGTTGCGCAACACCTGGGCAAATTCTGGCGCAATGCCATCTTGACGGGTTCCAAACAACAGATCGCCGATACGCCGCACGCACGGCTCGACGTAATTGCCGGCAAGCTGTACGGCCCGTTGCGCCTCGACCGTGTTCCACCGCTCTTCTAATCTCTGGTGAAGCCGCTTATTGTCCAAAAGCACCTCGCGAAAGATCTGCCAGACAATTTCACGAAACTCGGGATCATCGATCACGCGCGCCAGATTTCGTCGTACCGCCGTTCGCACTTTCTGATTCTTCGCGATGTCCTCCAGCACTTTGCGCTGCACTCGCACAATGTCCGCGCGATGGCGATCCAATACCGGCAAACCCTCCTCGCGCACAAATCGGTTCCACTCTTCCTGAGTCAAGTTCTTCTCGGGCAAGAAAGACCTATCATAGAGAACGCGCCACCCGAATCTCCAGATCGAAGCTCGCTCAAACAATTCCTTGCCAATGTCGTTAGCCAGTGGTTCGGCCTGACGCTGTACAATCGGCAAGATCTCCTTGCGCACCAGTGGCACAATATCCTGTTCCACCACACGATCCTGGTAACGGCTGCCAAGTCGCTCGAGTTGCTCACGGTGGCGCCCCAACGCAACTGTCAAATCGTCCTCCAATACCTCCATCGCGTCAGCAAAGCCCCCCACGACAACCGGCATCAACGCATCGAGGATCTCGCCATGATACGATTCGTAGGTAAACAAGATCTCTTCGGCGACCCGCACGCGTTTCTCGCGCGGCAACATCGTCTCCACAACCCAAGCCAATGATCGTGGCGTCGTGTAGTAGGTCAGATACGAACCGTCACCTACGTCAGGGGCTTGCGGATAGAGCAGCGCCTCGGCGATGGGCCTCGGCGCAGCATCCTTACCGTTCGACTCGTCTCGATCGACGCGACGAATCTCTCCGATTTGCTCGATTCGACCAGGGTGATCCATCCGGTAGATCGGGTCACCGACCGACAATGGCCAGTCGCCGCCCAACTGCAACCTGACAAAACGTCGTTGAGCGGTGGCAAACTCCCACAATTCGTTCGCAACCCGCCGCCCCTTTGCCTCCGGTTGTAACACCGAACCGCGTGCCCAGATGAACAATAAACAACCGGCCGTGATCCATGTGATCACGCCCACCACGATTCGTACCGTTCGCATCGTCACTCGACTCATTTTTTGATAACCGCTCCGGGATGTCCCTGAACGACGCTGCCGCCAAGTTCTCGCGACAAAGCATCACCGTGTCTGGCCAAAAACAGACGGCACGGCAAACGATCAGTGAAGGAACTGTGTTTGTTCAGGAAACGCGCCTTCGGCCAGGTTGTCGTCGGACTCGGCGAAGGGATCGGCAAGATATGCCTCCCTCGAATCCTCGGCCGTAGACGATTACAGTATATCTATATCGTGGCCGAGCGACACTTCTTTGGTTTTTCGCAGCATTTCGACCGTTTGCACTGAGAGTTACCCTCGAATTTGCGGTCCGGTCAATCACCTCAGCCACCTTGTGCGGTGGGTGCAATAAAATCTACCAAACTAGCAACAAGGCAGCGCGCCGTGCCTCCCTCTCTCCCACACCACCGCCTTCGGCGGGGCTCCGATGGAAGCGTGGCAGTTGTGCCTTGGCTTGTCAGGCCCGCCCCGTGCGCGGCGAACCCTGCCGTGGCGATTCCTACCTCGGTCAGTTGTCGCAATCGCTAAACAGACGCGATAGTTCAGGAAACAGACGCCAAGGAACGGCCCGGCGAGCCGTATTTTCGCCGAGCAATTTGGAAGGGCAGGTAGATGTTGTTGCGCGTTTGGTAGCCGTTCACGCGATCTTGTCACAGCGATCAGAAAACCTCGGAATATCGAATGTCGAGCAAGGAGTGCAGAAGGAAGAGCGGCCTGCTGTGATGGTACTGGGACAAATTGCCGTTGACAGGTCAATGCAATGTCGCAGCTTCCATGTTGTAGCTCACTTCCGAATCGGTATGGGCAGGTCGGTATTGGCTTGTTTCCTTCGGCCTTCTGCGGTTCGTTTTCTTCGTGAAGTGTGAATCCTCGTGTGCTACGTCTTAGACTGGCTGACCCGAATAGGCGTCCAAAGTCTCAAGTTGCTTGTCCAGCGTAACCTCGCCCATTGCGACTATCTCTTGAACCCCGCCTGGGCTGCTAGTAAGTCGGCCTTCGCTGGTGGAGTTGTTGATCCCGTCTTGGTTCTGCGCGTAGAGGGCCGATGAGGTGCCGCGCGCAAGCAGCTAGCAGCCGAGGGCAGCAATGCCACGGGCAAGAAGCGCATGGACCGTTCTGTTCTTTTTTGCCCATCATTTTCTTTGCCCCCCAAGGAGCACCACCAGACGCGTCGTCCATGAGTGCAACGGGAGAAAAAGGCAAAGAAGATGACGGGCAAAAAACAGCGCGCGATGGAACGTCTTCCGATCAGGTGGCCGTTTGCCATGCTTCGAGCTAATCGCGCGAAAACTCGGTCAGATAAGTCGGGACCTAGCACTCGTGAACGGTTACCGCGTTTGAAGCAAAATCCGACAACTGGACAAGGAATGGACCGGCCAACAAGAAGTAGTCCGGCAGTTGAAACCGCTTCAACTCGCCAACCAACGCTTGATCACGTCAGGCGACAGGGTGCTCAGTTCGCGCACAATGTGATTCGCGTGCCGAAACGGATGGATCTCGCGAGGCTCGACGACCAACGCGATACTCGTGCATCCGGCACGATTGGCCGCCTCCACGCCAACGACCGCATCTTCAATCACCGCACACCGTGCGGGGAGCAGTTCAAGAAGGTCGGCGCAGCGCACGAAGACTTCCGGATCCGGCTTGCCGTGGGCGACGTCCGTGCCAGTAACAACCGCGTCAAACAGCTCGCGGCACTGCAATTGTTCGAGCACCAGGTTTACATTGTCGGGCGGCCCCGACGAGCCGGCGGCAAGCGCAAAACCAGCCGCTTTGAGCATTGCGATCAGATCAGCCGCACCCGGTATTGGTTGAAAGTGGGCGCGCAGCATGTCGCGAAAAAGCTCTTCCTTCCGATCATCCAACTCCGCAATCGCGTCTGTGGCCATCGGCTCCGCAGGCCAGAGTCGAGCGATCGTCTCGCGCGAAGTTCGCCCGAATGTCGCGCGAAACTCGTCTTCCGTCATCCGGTGACAACCACACTCGTCGGCCAGCGCTAACCAGCTGTGAAAGTGAGCGGTATAGGAATCGACCAGCACGCCATCCACGTCGAAAATCACGCCCAGGCGATCGGCGGAATGGGTCATGCGGAATCCTGCTGTTGCGAAGACTCGCCGCTCCCTTTTTCTTCCGGTAACTCCTCCATGAGCCCGGACGGGCAGACGTCCTTTTCGCCACACTCGTGACAGACAATGTGAATCAAGTCAGCACTTCCCAATCTCAGCTCATGGGTTTGGCACAGCTCATACAGCTTTCGCAAGTGAACGCAAGTCATCGTAACACTCCCACTATTTCCCTTAAACGGTGCTGGATCGTGAACGTATTTATCGTAGCCTCTTAGCCGCAAACGGTCACCCCCACAACACACCGCCGCGTAGCACTCCAGAGGTTGGACCGGCCGGAAGCCGATCCATCTTCTGCCCGGATTACGCTCGAGCTGTGCACAACCGGTGGGCTTGGTAGCGTCCTGCTTGGCAACGTTTCGCAACAATTTCAGGCGGTCGGCGCACGCAGTAACGACCGTTACTCGCGGCGTTTCCCCCTCGGGCGGCACCCCGGTTAGCGACGCCGCGCCGCGCCGCGCTGCTGAGCCACTTGCCGCAGCGTCTTGTGCAACCGCTCGCGAAGTTGCTTGACCGACTGAAAACCAGCAATCGACTCGACCACATCCCCGTTGGTCTCAATGATGACCGTCGTGGGAAAAGACTTCACCTTCAACAACTTCACAAGATCGGGGGCATCTTTGACGTTGAGCGTGACTGAAACGAATTGGCTCTGCAGGTCCCTGACAACTTGCCGATCGCGCAACGTTGTCCTCTTCATCTTCTTGCAATAGATGCAGTCATCCATGGTCAGGAAGACGAGCATTGGTCGATCCGCTTTGACTGCCAACTGCCATGCACTCCGAATATCTTGCTCCCAGTTCAGACTGTGGGAACCACGAGACGGTTCGGACGCGCTGCCGAGAGCGGTAAGCGCCAACACGATAAGGACACTCGACAGGTAGTTTTGAAACGGTTTCTTCACCACGCCTTGATTCTCCCCAGTCCATACCTTCGTTACGGCCTTCGTTACGAACGCGGCGAACTTTCCGAGACCACCAACTCATGCGGCATAACTCCACAGCGGGCGTCCCTCTTGAGCGTGCTTGCTCACCAACGTTCGGTCCACGAGCCGCGAGTCCCCAAGGCAAGTTCGCCGTGGGAGGTGGAATTCGCCGTCCCCCCACCTCAGGGACACTTGGTCGACCTTGTGCAACTCGCGTCGGCCGGCACATCTGTTGCGACCCTGAAAGCTATATATCGTCCATAGCGTCCCACGTCTGTGCTTGGATGCGAGCATTCAGACGCATTTGCGGTGTGAAATCGCTCGGTGGCGGCCAACACAACCAGCAAAGTCAACCAAGACCACCCAAACAACTGACCGGTGGCATGGCTCCCCCCCCAACTGCGTGCCCACGGTACGACAGCCGTGCCCGCCTTGCCCTGGGTCCGAGGTCGTATCTGGGCAAGACACTCGGACTGGCCCAGGCGTCAGCCCCCACTGACAACGGAAACGCCGATGACACGAACCAAGGCTTTCCTTCGCGCGTTGGGGAGCTTCTCCTGAAAGGGTTTGCAGCCGACACCGATGGCGCCAAATCGTTTTCCGAGCACAAACGTACGTGTTAGAATCGCTTTGGCTGCGGGCGGCCAGTCCGATGAAAGTGCAAGATCGCACGCTCAATACGCAGCCAGGTTTTTCTCTGATCACGTCACCCAACGTCGTGATTCTCGGAGCCGTGCAACAGGGCCCGCAAATTTGTCGCAGCACAAGAAACCGAACGAACAGGCGCACATCCAAATACCGGAGGATCTTTCATGGAGTCTTATCGCAACAGGCTGCTACCCCTTTTTCTGGTGTTGCTGATTTGTCGTGCAACGTTGGCCGAGGACCGGGAGACGGGACGTGCATTTGCAACTCGTTCGGAAGTAATCGCCGCGCATGCAATGGCCGCAACCAGCCAACCGTTGGCCACACAAGTCGCCCTCGAAACAATGCGCCGTGGCGGTAATGCTGTCGATGCAGCGATCGCGGCCAATGCGGCGCTCGGACTCATGGAGCCGACCAGTTGTGGGATCGGCGGCGATCTGTTCGCCATCGTTTGGGATGCCAAGACCGGCAAGCTCTACGGGCTCAATGCCAGTGGACGCTCTCCCAAGACGCTTACGCTCGACGAGTTTCGGCGCCGCAAGCTAACGTCGATTCCCAAGTACGGGCCGTTACCCGTTTCCGTGCCTGGTTGTGTGGACGGTTGGTTTACGTTGCACGAGCGGTTTGGCACGCTCCCCATGGAACAGATTCTGGCGCCCGCCATCGAATACGCGCGCGACGGCTTTCCCGTTTCAGAGGTCATCGCGTCGCATTGGCAACGAGGCGCTCGAGTATTCCGCGACTACGCCGGGTTTAAACAAACGTTCATGCCGGGCGGGCACGCGCCTGGCAAAGGGGAGGTTTTCCACAATCGGGCATTAGCAAGAACCCTGACGCTGATTGCTGAGCAGGGGCGCGACGCATTCTACAAGGGTGACATTGCCAAACGGATCGATCAGTTCATGCAACGCGAAAACGGCTTCTTGAGTTACGCCGACTTGGCCGACCATCATTCGACCTGGGTTGAACCTGTCTCGACCAACTATCGTGGTTACGACGTGTGGGAATTGCCTCCCAACGGCCAGGGAATCGCGGCGTTGCAAATTTTGAACATCCTGGAGGGCTATGACATTGCCGGAGCTGGGTTTGGAAGTGTCGAGCATATGCATTATTTCGTCGAAGCCAAGAAACTCGCTTTCGAGGACCGCGCCCGTTTCTATGCGGATCCCGAATTTCACAAATTGCCCGTCGCGGAGCTGATCTCAAAGACCTATGCCGCCGAGCGCCGCAAGCTGATTCGCGTCGACCGCGCTGCACGGCGCTATGACGCCGGTAACCCATCACTTGAAAGCGGCGACACGATCTATCTCACGGTTGCAGACAACGATCGCAATATGGTTTCATTGATCCAAAGCAACTACCGCGGTTTCGGCTCGGGACTCTGCCCTGACGGGTTGGGGTTTTGCCTGCAGAACCGTGGCGAGCTGTTTGACTTGACGGAAGGTCGCTTCAACACCTATGCGCCTGGCAAGCGTCCCTTCCATACGATCATTCCAGCATTCATAACGAAAGATGGTAAACCGTTGATCAGCTTCGGAGTCATGGGTGGCGCGACCCAGCCACAAGCGCACGCGCAAATCGTGATGAACCTGGTCGATTTCGGAATGAACCTCCAAGAGGCCGGCGACGCACCACGCATCGTCCATTCCGGATCGTCGCAGCCAACTGGCCAACGAATGCGTGATGGGGGCGTTGTCCAGCTGGAATCGGGCTTTCCTTATGAGTCGATCAGGGAGCTGCTGAAGATGGGCCATGAGCTTCGCTACGCACTCGGCATCTTTGGCGGTTATCAGGCTATTCGATACGACGCCGAGCAGGATGTTTACTATGGTGCCAGCGAATCGCGAAAGGATGGCCAGGCTGGCGGGTATTGAGAGCCACGTATTGAGAATTGCGAGTTCGTCGAAGCTTAACCGTAC
Source organism: Planctomycetota bacterium (assembly GCA_024277285.1). The sequence continues at coordinate 3,405 of JAJRVM010000351.1, read as the reverse complement.
TGCCAAGGCCCACACACACGACCCAAACGCATGATCACCTCCGCTGCCTTCAAGAACCGGAATGGCAATGTCACGACAGAGCAACTGCCCGGCCTGTGGCCACAGCATCCAGATCGTTCCGGCAATGGCTGGAAAGATGATCCCGCAGATGCGCGGCAGCCGGCCAAGTAAATACTGCATGCAGATGTTTGAACGAGGAATTGAACGATTTCAACAAGCTGGCCAAGGCAAGTTGGCACAGCTCTATGCCGCTCATTTGCAACGCATTCGCGCAGGTCAGAGCAGAAAATGATCGGCGCGCCGCCATCGGCACATTGTCCTATCTCCACATTGTCCTTTCGGGCACTGCTTCGTAACAAGAACAGTGGTGGCGACCCGAAACGCCGATCAGAAACGCACGGAACCGAGTTCTCCATCGCGTCAACAGCTGCGACTCAACGACTAGCCGGAATAAAGTTCCGCAGGTACGTGAGGCTTTGACGCAACGACAATTTGCGACGTTCCAGCGAATCCTCGAACGTGCGGTCTTCCACTTCCACGCAAACAGGACCGCGGTAGCCGGTGTCCCCGAGCACGGAACAGAACTTGCCCCAATCAACTTCGCCCATGCCAGGTAACTTGGGTGTGTGATAAGCCGTTGGCAACGCGAGTATTCCCACGTCGTTCAGCTTGTGAATGTCAAGTCGCACATCCTTGGCATGCGCATGGTGAATGCGATCAGCGAACTCGCGCATCGGTGCCAGGTAATCCATGTGCTGCCACACCATGTGTGACGGATCATAATTCAATCCAAAGTTCGGACTGGGAATATCTTCAAACATCCGGCGCCAAATCGCGGGCGAGGTTGCCAGATTCTTGCCGCCCGGCCATTCGTCATCCGAGAACAGCATCGGACAGTTTTCAATTCCGATGCGGACACCATGATCGGCAGCAAACTGAATGATCGGCTTCCATGTGGCAAGAAACCGTGGCCAATTATCGTCTACGGACTTGGTCCAATCTCGCCCGACAAACGTGTTCATTTGCTTGACGCCTAACAATTCGGACGCGACGATCACTTTCTTGATATGCTCGACGTACGTGTCCGCCTCTTCCTCGTCCGGGGCTAGCGGGTTGGGGTAGTATCCCAATCCGCTGATCTCGACCCCTGCTTCGCCAAAAAGATCGGTGACTTTCTTTGCATCGTCGCGCCCGAAATCGACGGCGTTAACGTGTGTGATGCCGGCGTAACGTCGTTCCACCTTGCTTGGTGGCCAACACATCAATTCGATACAATCGAATCCTTCCGTTGCGGCAAATCCGACCAATTCCTCAAGTGACAGATCGGGGAGAATCGCGCTAACAAATCCGAGTTTCATTGTGGGGTCCTTTCAATCTTGATCCACTGCTGCTCGTGATGACTCTTCAAAATCGCCTCGCACAACACAACCTCACGGTGACCGTCGGCGAAGGTAGGAAACGTCGGCGTGGCCGCGAAGTCTCCCACCGCGATATAGTTGTAAAAATCTCTAAAACACTGCTTGAAAGTATCGGCGAACCCTTCGTTGTGCCCACCTGGGTAGCTGGTGAAGTGACGCGCACGTTCGCCCAAGAGCGCGGGGTCACGCATCAGTAATCGGTTCGGCTCGTCCCGTTGCCCCATCCATAATTCGTTTGGCAGCTCACTGTTCCATGCAATCGCTTGCTTCGCGCCCGCCAACTCGAACCGGAGGCAGTTCTTGCGCCCCGCAGTGACTTGTGAGACGAAAAAGCAACCTCGAGCGCCGCCAGCAAATCGCAACAGCACGCAACCGTAGTCCTCCGTATCGACGGCGATTGGCTCCGTTTTCACTCGCGCCGCTTCTTTGCCGCTGAATGTCTCAACGACGCCCACGGGACGCTGCCTGACGGGATAGACCGTACTCAAGTCGGCGCACACCGCTTCAACTTCCAGTTGAGTGATCGCGTGAATCAAGTCAAGCCAATGCGTGCCGATGTCTGCGACGGCACGCAATGCGCCTCCCTCCTCAGCAACCACTCGCCAATTGAAATCGGTGTCGTGAAATAGCCAATCTTGAACGTAGCTGCCCGTCACGTGAAACAATTTGCCTACGTCGCCGGCCCTCATCTGCTCGGCCGCTTCGACGCAAGTTGGATAATAGCGCAGGTTGTAGTTCACGCCGGCAGCCACGCCCGACCGTGCCGCCAGCTCTACCAATTCCGATGATTCGCCACTGTTCATCGCCAGCGGCTTCTCGCACATGACATGCTTGCCTGCCGTCAACGCTCGCTTGGCCATCTCAAAGTGAAACCGGTTTGGTACGGCAATGTGCACACTATCAACATCACGATCGGCCAGCAACTCATCCAAGTCCTGATATGCTCGAGCCAACTGCAACCGTGAAGCGGCTTCTCGAGTGCGTTCAATATCCGCGTCCAGGATGCCCACCACGTTAACTCCGGCACGACGCAATGCCTCAATATGAACCGGACCGATAAAGCCCGATCCAATTACTGCTGCCTGTATTTTGCTCATTTCCAACTCCTGATGCGACAAGACGGCTGACTCCATGTGGGGCGTATTCACCTTGGGATCGCGACAACACTGCTTGCCAAGGCGTCACAAGAAAACCGGTACCTGGAACGAGCTCTTGCACTCAGCACGCTCAACGCCGTCTGCCTTGCCAAGAAACAACTCCCCTCTAGCCTAGCGTGGTCAACGACCATAGCCAAGTAGGTTCGCGCGAGAACCGGATACGCCAACGACCGTCGGTTTCCATCCGCAATGCACTAGCTGCTGAGCGCTAAAGGTGCAAGACGATTTGTATGGCGTAATCAGAAGCACATTCGCACTGCGAGTACGTGACTCTCAATTACAACGTGTCCCATATCGATTCTGAAAACCAAAACACTCCGTATCACAATACGACCCGACTGTTGCGAGTTTGCCAAGGCGAATTCGCCACAATGCTCGCCACCATAAGTCGCTGCGGAAACAACAATAGCATGCGAGGTACGTCGACATGCGGAATAGCCAATAACACACACAAGCGTCCAACGGTAATCGCATTGTCTACTCCCCTACCAGAGTCTCGACGCGGTGTGGCACGGCATTCGATGCCGTAGTTGAGCTATTCCCCAGCGGAGCCAGACAGTCTGATCCCGGCTTGTAGCTTGGGATTCCATCCCGAGCATGAACAGGCTCCGGCCTCCAGAAAACCATTAATTGCCACCGAGCCAAGAACGAAGACTCAAAGAACCAGACAGTCTGATTCCGGTGGGCTCGATTCGCGCTCACGCCGCGTCCCACCAAAGTGTCCACCTCGCGCGTGCCGGACAGACCGGCGCTCGATTCCCTTCCAACCAAGTGTCCGCCTTCTGCGCGACCCAAGAAACATCAGATTCGACCGCCGCTTGCAACCCTGC
>JAJRVM010000350.1 GCA_024277285.1 Planctomycetota bacterium | reverse complement strand
TGGCACCGAGCCAGCAGCAAGCAACGTCTAGAACCAGGCATCTATAGCTACATGACAGTTGCGAGTGAGTGCGGGTTCGGGGCCAGGGTGGCGGTGTCCGGCCGCCGTTGCGGGGCAATGCCTAACGAGTCAGTTCAAGACCGTGATGGTCGTTTTTCGTTATTTGAACGTGATTGGCCACAAAAAAACGTCCCGGATGCGTTTGCATCCGGGACGCGATCGTACTCACGTAGCGCACATGGCTCAGAAGACGCCGAGTGCCATAAGGCTGTAGCGGACGACCAGGCCGGCCGCCACCACGCTGACCATGCTCATCAGCTTGATCAAGATGTTCAAACTTGGACCGCTCGTATCCTTGAACGGATCGCCAACGGTATCGCCAACGACAGCTGCCTTGTGGGCGTCAGAGCCCTTGCCGCCGAGCGCACCCCCCTCGATATACTTCTTGGCATTGTCCCAGGAACCGCCCGCATTCGCCATGAAGACGGCGACGCAGAAGCCGGTTGTCAGGGTACCAACCAGCAGGCCCAGGACGCCGCCGACTCCCAGTAGCAGGCCGACCGCGATTGGCAGGACAAGGCCGAGCAGCGACGGCAAGATCATTTCGCGTTGTGCGGCCTTCGTACTAATGGCCACCGGCCGCGTATAATCCGGCTTTTCGGTGCCTTCCATGATCCCTTTCTTCTCGCGGAACTGGCGTCGCACCTCTTCGACCATGCCTTTCGCAGCACGTCCCACGGCATTCATCGTCATGGCGCAGAAAACAAAAGTGGCCATGGCGCCGAGGAAGACGCCGACGAGGACCTTGGGGTTCATCAGCGACGCGTCGTAGTAGGTAGTAAAGTCGGGGAGCGTTGCTTCATGAACGGCGAGCAAAGGCGCGTGCGTCTCGGTAAACTCGGGAACACCACTTTCCTTCCCAATCGAAACCACTTCAACGTCGATCCATCCCGGCTTCGCGGACGTGAAGGTCGTCGATTCCCACGGTCCTTTCACTTTCGGGTTCCGCACATCGAATGGCATGGCAAGGTAGGTGTGAGCAATCGGCTTGCCTTTCGCGTCTTTTTCGCCCGTCTTGTGAACGATGAATCCAGGAGATGCTTTGTAAAAACCGGCGTCCGCAACCTCGACGACGGCGGCATCGCCCCACCGTTCAAAGCCAACGCGGACCTCTTCGACGTATGCGGCCAGCAGTGCCAAGGCAGTTAATGCGGCTGAGCCAATGGCAAACCCCTTGCCGGTGGCGGCGGTCGTGTTGCCAAGACTGTCCAACGCGTCCGTACGTTTGCGAACTTCGGGTTCCAGTCCGGCCATTTCGGCGTTGCCGCCGGCGTTATCGGCAATCGGGCCGTAGGCGTCGGTGGCCAAGGTGATACCCAACGTGCTGAGCATGCCAACCGCCGCGATACCTACTCCGTAAAGCCCGATGGCGAAAAAGTTGACATCGCCAAAATGCCATCCCGAGGCGAAGCCGAAAGCGAAGATCATGCCGAGGCAGACGACCAGTACGGGAACCCAGACGCTGGCCATGCCGTCGGCGATACCACCGATGATCAACGTTGCCGGGCCCGTGGAAGATTGCTCAGCCAAGTTCTTGGTGGGTGCGAACTCGTCGCTCGTGGAATATTCTGTCCATTTACCGATCAGCCAGCCAGCCAGCAGGCCAACAATCACGCTGAGCGCTACGCCAGGGAGCACACCGAACACCAAGGTGCCAGCGGTCCGAGGCATCAGCCAATATGCCAACACGATCGCAGCGACCGCAATCAAGCCGCACGATGCGTTGATGCCGCGAGCAAGCGCCTTGAGTAAGTTCTTTTGCGTCGCATCCTCTTCGGTGCGAACCAAGTAGATGCCGGCGATGGACAGAAAAATCCCCACGCCGGCGATTGCCAGGGGGAGGAACAACGCCTGCAACTGGGCGCTGACTTGATCCAATCCCGTCCCTTCCCGCAGCGCGGGCGAAGCGTAGGCGGCGACGCCCAGTGCGGCGGTTGCGAGGATCGAACCGCAGTACGATTCATAGAGGTCGGCACCCATGCCCGCCACATCACCCACGTTGTCACCCACGTTGTCAGCGATCGTTGCCGGGTTGCGCGCATCGTCTTCCGGGATGCCCTGTTCAACCTTGCCGACCAGGTCCGCTCCCACATCGGCGGCCTTGGTGAAAATACCACCGCCAACGCGTGCAAATAATGCCTGGCTACTGGCACCCATGCCGAAGCAAAGCATCGTTACGGTAATGTCGACCAGCGACAGGGGGTCTTGGCCAAGCATGGGCCAGACCCAATAGAGAAATCCAAACCAGATCGTGATGTCCAACAGGCCCAGGCCGACCACGGTCAAGCCCATGACCGCACCCGAGCGGAAAGCAACTTGGAGGCCTTGGTTCAGCGATTTACGCGCGCCTTGTGTGGTGCGGTTGCTGGCCATCGTTGCGGTACGCATGCCGATCCAGCCAGCCAGACCCGAGAAGAAACCACCGGTCAGGAATGCAAAGGGCACAAATTCGCTCTGCACGCGTAACCAGAACGCGGCAATGGCAAGCAGGACCACAATCACTGCAAAAAAGCCAGCAACGACAATGTACTGCTGACGCAGATAGGCATTGGCGCCGTCGCGTACGTAGCCCGCGATCTCGATCATCCGCTCGTTGCCCGGGTCCGCTTTCTGGACCCACTTGTAAAACAGATAGGCCTGTACCAGGGCGGCAATCGAACCGGCCAGAGCAAGTAGCCAGATAAAAACGAACTTCATTTGCCCAGCGCTTGCGGCAGCCGTGTCTGCGCCCTTGGCAGCAGCCTCGGTTGCCTCCGCACCAGCAGCAAAAGTCTGGCCGGTAATGGCCAGAATCATGGCCAGCATGACGGCGCATCCCAGAATGTGGGTCCACCTGAATCGGTGCGATCGAGTCAGCATCTTCATGGGTTCCTCGTTGAAAGCGAACACTTCTTGAATATCCGGGCCAATCGGTCCGGTATCCCCGCGACATTCCACGATAGCTACTGCTCTTCCCTCATGGTGAGGGGTTTGGCCGGAAGCGAACTTCCAGCCGCCTGCTTCGGTTGCGCGACGTCACACGCTGGACGCTTCAATTCGTCCGTCGGGTCGGTGACCGTCAATCGAAGTGGAATCGTGGCTGGGGATCTAACATGTGATCCAGAAAGAACTTGCGGAGCGTCTTCAGTGCCTCCGCCAACATCGGATAGGCTGTTCAGCAGCCCCCCGGTAGCACGCGTGATGTTGGTGAAACTGGCAGGATGTGAACGGCAAGCCGATGATATCTACGGACTTTCATTAAGTCAGCGAGTGTACTTAATCCAAATCGGAACTGTCAACTAGCGGTCACTATCGGGAGAACCGGCAAAAACGGCTGCAAACCAAGTGGCAAGCGGCATTTCCTGCTTTCGCTCCGACGCCTATTTTCTCCGGAATTATTCTTGGTTTTTTGGGGCCAGGCGATTATGCTGAGCATATATCTTCAATCGCGGCAGTTTGCTAGGCGAACAAGGGGCGTGCGCTGCCGGTGTCCTCCTTGGAACAAGAGAAGACAGAAGGAGTTGAATCGATGGTGTTGAAACTAGTTTTTCGCCCCGTGTGGGTTGCGGCTGTGGCCGTGACGATTGGATTGCTGTCGAGCCAAGTGCTGGCGGTCGATCGGTCGAAAGAAAAGAACGATGAAGCGGTAGGCAAGACAGTCGAGCTGTTTGCCGCGATGGAGTCTGGGGAGATTGAAGTGAGATTCATTCCCAAAGATTCCAGGCAAGCCACTGTTCTAATTGAGAACAAAGGCGACAAGCCTCTGCATGTCCAGCTACCAGCTGCTTTTGCCGGTGTTCCTGTCCTCGCTCAAATGGGCATGGGTGGTGGTATGGGCGGCATGGGTGGTGGCATGGGTGGTATGGGCGGCGGCGGTATGGGCGGCGGCGGTATGGGCGGCGGCATGGGCCAAGGCATGGGTGGCGGTATGGGCGGGGGCATGGGTGGCGGTATGGGCGGTGGCATGGGTGGTATGGGCGGTGGCATGGGCGGCATGGGCGGTATGTTCAATGTTGCCCCAGGCAAGGTTGGCAAAATCAAACTGACCACCGTCTGTCTCGAACATGGCAAGCCAGAGCCAAGCCCGCGCATGACGTACAAGATCGTACCGATCGAAACGCTCACCAAGCGGCCTGAAGTGATCGAGCTCTGCAAGATGCTCGGCAGCGTCAAAGGCTCAAGAAAGCAACTGAAGCAATTGCAGAAGTCTGCGCAAGCAGCCGCATGGCACTACAGTGACAGCATGAGCTGGGATGAGCTGGCCAGTAAGATTGGCGCCAAGCACATTCATGGTCCAAGTGAGCCGTACTTCACCCAAATGCAGCTTCGCCAAGGCATGACAATTGCCTCCGTCGCCGCAAAGCGGGTGCGTGAGAATCCCGCTTATGATGACCCAGCTTACAAGGACAAGGTGAATTCGCTGAGCAATCAGTGATTGTTTGGCAGTTGTGACTGGGAGCACAACGACTTGGCGATGGGCAACCTGTCGCAGATCTCCTGTCGCAGATCTATTGAGTGTCGATACGACAATCAAGGTTGGTTGCTTTTACCGGGAGTTGTTCAAGAGACAGTTCTTGAAAAAGCCGTAAGACTTCGTAAGAGCGTTCTGGGATATTGGTCCCGGGGCGCTCTTTTTTAGTGTCCGTCTTACTCTTGAACGACCGATCTTGCGTGCCGTTTCCATCCACCTCGGCTTCTGGTAAACGCATGCCAGGCATGGTGTCCGCTAGGCTCGCCAAAGCTCTTTTTCCCGTTGTTCCAGTTGTGCGGCTTGTTCGTCCAGCTGACGTTGTCGCAGTGCTAGTTGCGCGTGCAGGCGTGTGTGGCGGACCTTCAGCGTTTCCTGTTGCTGCCGAAGTGATTCGGCCAGTTCCTGCAGCTCGTATTTGCGGGCGGAGATTCTGTGTTCCGCTTTGACAAGCTTCGACTGCACGTACGTTGTGACGGCCTGCTCTAGATGCGAAAAATCGTCTGCATCGATTTGACGGTTCATTACCGCGCGGGCGTGTTGAACCACAATCTGTTGTTCAGTGAGCTCACATCGTTGGCGATCGAGTTTCTCTTGCGTCAGGCGGAGGGCGTCTGCCTGGTCGTCGACCGCTTGCTGGCGACTGCGGAGCGATTCTCGTTGTCGTTCCATCTCCCGTTTGCGCCCGCGCCAATGGAGGGCGATCGACTGGCGTTGCTGCGCGGTGCGCGCCGCCGCAAGCTCGTGGTCGCGCAGCAGCGCGAGGCGTTCTGCTTCGCACGCCGCCTGCTGTTGCGCGAGCCGTGCCGCCTCGATTTCGATTTCGCGTTGTCGTTGGTCCAGCTGAGTGGATGGCTGCGCATCTTCCTGGGCTTGAACAAGCTGTGAACGCAAACGCGCATTCAACTGCTCATTCGCTTGGAGTTGATCCAACAGTTGTTCGCGCAATTGGTCGAGCGTGTGCTGTTCCTCCTGACACTGTCGCTGCCAGGCACTGCGGGCGGCTTCGAGCCATTCGACCTGATGTTGGACATTCTCCAGTTCGGCTTCGAGCTGCTTGCGTTGGTCAACTAATGCACGTTCGGTATCCTCAAGCTGGTCCTGTTTTTGGGCAACGCGCTGCGCTGCCTGAGCTGTTGTCTGGTAGCCGGCCGCAAGACTTTCCAGTTCGCGGAGCTGCCGCTGGTACTCGGCCTGGCGATTGTCTAGCTCCGTCTGCCGCTCGCGCAACCACAATCGGGCCGAGCGCTGCTGGTCGTCGTAATCTGCCGACCGGGCGTTGAGCGTTGCCTCGCGCGTTGCCAAGCGGCGCTGACGGTCACGCAGATGTTGAGCCAACTCGCCAGCTTGTTGCTGCAACTGGTCATCGCCGACGTGAGTCTTGCCGGCGACCGCGAGCAGTACCTTGGCGGCAGGGGGCGCAGCTTCGTTGGCATGCTGTGCCGTTTGGGGGTGGGCCGCGTGAAATCGCGGCGCCATCGACGCGTCTTGCGACTTCTTGATCTGGTGGCGGTCTTCGGTCACCTGGATGATCCCCCAATGCCCCACCCTTGCCATGAGCCCAATTCGGCGGTTGTTGGTTTCGCCAGGCGAGGGGGGTGTGGTCCGCAAATCCCGTAAAAACTCCCCAGTTCCTTCATCGGCATCGTTTGTGTTGGAAATCAACTGGAATCGCGCTGCTCGACTAGGATTCCATTCGTGCTGACACTTGAATGCGAAGCCTTGGCATGCAACAATCACGAGCTGTCGTCCCCGTCAGCGACACGCGGCAAAAATGCACCGAATCGGCGCTGCCTGAATCCATTCCAGAAGGCGGGAACAAGGGCTGCATGAATGAGAGTCGAACCACTGGGCGACAAGGTCGTTATCAAGCGAATGGCACCGGAAGATAAGACAGCCGGCGGTATCGTCCTGCCCGATTCGTCCCGAGACAAGCCTCAGCAAGGGCGAGTGCTGTCGGTTGGCGATGGCCGCATGCTGCCGAGTGGAAAGCGCGTGCCTCACCAGGTGAGCGAGGGAGATCGCATCGTTTTCAGCCAATGGGCTGGAACTGAGGTCGTTGTAGACAACGAAGAATTGCTGATTATGGGCGAAGACGACATTTTGGCCGTCATGGACTGATGCTCGGCTGCGCGTCCGAGCCGAGCGCGGACTGTCGTTGCGCCCGCAAATCGTTCTCCTGTCAGCCCCCCCGTTCTGCTGGATGCTTGTATACCCGATGCGGTTGGTGTTTGGCGAAGATCCCATCGGGATCTACAATAGGCTAGTGCCCATCGGGATCTATCATAGGCTAGTATTGAGCGGGGCGGCATCCACTGATGCGGCTTGGTTTCTTTTCTCGTATGTGGTAGCCCGCCCAATGCCCAGATCCTCTTGGGGTATAGGGCGTTTACGGGGGGGCCACGCCGCTTCGCGGCGATTAACCAAGCGGAAACCGCCCGAGTCGCGCCAGGTTGGAAGAGCGCAAGACACGACCACTGTTCTTCGCACATCGCCGGCTCGTACTCGGTTCGCCGTACCGCCCAGGCAAGTGTCCAAAGTCCTTGGGACAGGAGATTACGCAGATGAAACATGCGGCTCAGTTGGCGATTCTAGTGGTTATCGGGTTCGGCCCCCTTTTGGCAGTGGCGGCCGACGAGCCCTCGGGCGTGGATCGGCCGGTCTACGATTCGATGGTGGCCAAGGCGATTGCGTACCTGGAGACCAAGGGCCAGTCGGAAGATGGGTCCTACAGCGGTTTTTCCGGACCGGGTGTAACGGCGTTGGCGACGACCGCGCTGATTCGTAATGGTCGTCCCGTGGACAGTCCGGCGGTGGCTAAGGGGATTAGGTACCTCAAGAAGTTCGTGCGTGCCGATGGTGGGATCTACCAGGAAGGCACTCTGTACCGCAATTACGAGACCTGTCTGGCAATTCTCTGTTTCAGCGAGATCAACCGGGACGGGCGCTATGACACGTTGTTGAAACGCGCGGATGCGTTTGTGTGCAAGATCCAAAGGGACGATGGCGAGGGCGCGGATACGTCGGATTTCGGTTACGGCGGTTCGGGATACGGCAAGCACAAGCGTCCCGACCTTTCGAACACATCGTTTTTTATGGATGCGCTGAAGGCGTTGGACCATGGCGCCGACGATCCCGCTGTCCAGCGCGCACTTGTTTTCATTTCGCGTTGTCAGAATCTCGAATCGGAGCATAATCGCACCCCGTTCAGCGCCAAGAACCCGGACGGTGGGTTCTACTATACGCCGGCGGCGGGCGGGACAAGCCAAGCGGGGACCACCGCGACCGGAGGGCTCCGCAGCTACGGCTCGATGACCTATGCCGGGCTCAAGAGCATGATTTTTGCCGGCGTTGGCCCGGACGATCCACGCGTGAAAGCGGCGGTCGGCTGGATCAGCAAGAACTACGATCTGCAGACGAATCCAGGGATCGGCAATGCCGGTTTGTACTACTATTACCACATGTTTGCCAAGGCTTTGGACGCGTTGGGGAAACCGACCATTGAGGACGCGGATGGTAAGCGTCACGATTGGCGCGCCGAGCTGGTCAGTGTCCTAGCTCGGCGGCAGCGCCCCGACGGTTCGTGGGTCAACGAGAATGACCGATGGCTGGAAGGGGATGCGAATCTCGTAACATCCTATGCCCTGCTCACGTTAGCCTATTGCAAAGACAGGTCAAAATAGCCGCAGTTTGGGGCAGCCGTTGTCCGCGTGGCACGGCGTGCGATGGCTTTTCCGCCTTTTCGCTGGCCGCCGAGCCAACTATACTTGCCAGCATCGCCGCGGCTGCTCAATACGATCTATTGAGCGCGTTGGGTTGCGGGGCCGATTTCCTGACAAAGAGCTGCGAGACGACCATGGTCAAATATGTGGTCCGCTATGGTGCGATGCGAGCGCTCGGGTTGCTCTCGCCACGTGGAAACGATCGTTTTCAGCGTGGGGATCGCGTCATTGCTCGAACCAATCGAGGGCTGGAAGCGGGTGATGTGCTTTGTGTTGCGACGGACGAGGTGCTAGAGCGGCTGAAGGACTTGCCGCATGGTCAGATTTTGCGCGCGATGACGTCGGAAGATGGTAACGAGTTGGCGCATATCAAGTCGAACGAACGCGACGAGTTTGAAACGTGCGAGCGGCACGTACAACAGCTCGGACTGTCGATGCAGTTGATCGACATCGAACATCTCTTCGGTGGCGAGCGGGTAGTTGTATATTACCTGGCCGAGCAACGAGTCGACTTTCGCGGACTGGTCAAACGGCTGGCGTCCGAGTTTCAAACACGCATTGAAATGCGACAAATCGGTGTTCGAGACGAAGCTAAGCTGCTGGCCGATTATGGCGACTGCGGCCAACCGGTCTGCTGTGGATCGCATTTGGTTGAGATGCCGCCGGTTTCGATGAAGATGGCGAAGGTGCAAAAAGCCACGCTTGACCCGAATAAAATTTCGGGTCGGTGTGGCCGCCTCAAGTGCTGCTTGCGCTATGAGTATCCTGCCTACGTGGATTTGCAGCGCGCGTTGCCTCCGGTTGGATCCGATGTGGTCACGAAGGAGGGCCGAGCGCGCGTGTTGAGGCATGAAATTCTGGCGCAGCAACTGATGGTCCAGATGGAAGACAATCGTCGCATGCTGATCCATCATGACGATGTCTTGTCGGTGATTAAGAAAGACCCTCAATCAAGAAAAAAATCCGATTAGGTACCGATCGTAAAACGGCGGCCGGTGGTGGCGGCAATACGCGAACTGCCACGGCGCCGCAATCGTCCTGGTGCCCGGACTTATACGAAAGACGCGACGATCATGTCTGGACAACCGCATCCCTTCATTCAGCTACTCAAGCGAGATTCCAGGTACAAACTGGATGCCTATCAGTTCGTACGCGAATCGTTGGCCTATGCTCAAGATGAACTCGGCATGGGACAGCAGCAGGAAGTAGAAGACGAGGATGATCCGCCAGCCGATGCGCACCTGACTGGGCAACAGCTGTGCGAGGCGATTCGGCAGATGGCATTGGAACAGTTTGGGTTGATGGCGCGCATTGTGTTGGAGAGCTGGGGGATTCGGTCGACCAGTGATTTCGGCGAGATCGTCTATAACCTGATTGAGATCGGTCTGATGAAGAAATCGGATCGCGATCGCCGCGAGGATTTTAACGACGTGTTTGATTTCGCGGAAGCTTTTGAGCGGGAATTCAAGATTACGCATCCCGAGCAGGGGCTGGCATGAACCAACGCAAGCAAGTCGGCACGGTCCCTCGCAACGACCAAGCGGTTGACAAGATTGTACCTTCCCTGCGGCGCCCGCAACGTTGGCTGTTGATCGTCAGTGCCGTGGCACTCGGCCTTTGGTGTGTCTTCCTGCTGTTGGTCGCACTGCGCGCGATGTGATGGCTCCTCACCGTCGTGTGCGTTTGTGCCTGTTAATCTATCACTCCAGTACGGTGATATGCCCCGGCGCAGAGTGCCCTGGCACAGGGCAGGAGTGGGAAAAAGGGAGACACCCAGGAAAAAGGGAGACACTCAGAATCTTGGGCAGTTTACACGGCGTGCAGTGTGTGACGGCGTGACGCTTGAACGTTTAGACGTGCCAGGTCGATCGTGTTCGCGAATTCGTTTGCGCTTGCAGTGGTACACCCATCCCATTGGAAAACGAGTTGGCGGTACGCAAAGTGGTACGAACGTGTCGCGGAGAAACGGGTCGATCTCGGCTACAATGCGAAAAGCCAACTCACTTCGGGTACGCACACGTTTCAGACGGACGAGACGTACACGTACGACAATAACGGCAACCGCACGCAGCGCATCAGCACCGGCGAGGTGACGGAGTACGAGTGGGACTATCGCAACCGGCTGGTGAAGGTGGCCAGCCTGGCATGTGGCCTGGGATTCCATCCCGGGCGCAATGCGGTTTGCAGCTTGTATCGGCTTTACTGCAATAGAAACGTCTCAGCAGGCGGAAGCCTGTCTGCGCTCGGGAAAGATTCCCAAGCTACGCGACGCCTCGCGCACACTCTGGCCGCTGGTCGACAACCTGGGCAGCGTCCGCGACCTGGCGAAGCAGGACGGCACGATCGCCGTCCATTACACTTACGACACGTACGGCAGCGGCGACACCTCGCTGACTCGTTACTTGTTCACCAGCCGCGAGCTCGACACCGCCACCGACCTCCAATACAACCGCGCCCGCTGGTATGATGCAGGGGTCGGGCGCTGGCTCAGCGAGGATCCGCTCGGGTTTGACCAGAGCTCCCACAATTTCTCCGCGAATTGTTCCTTTGCTTGGAACTACGATATCAAGGCTCAATACTGTTGGGCTCACTTGATCCGCGACATGAGGTTTCTGCTAGAGCTACCAGATAAGAAAACCCGGGATTGGGCCGAGCAGTTGCTCGATCGATCACGCCGGCTGTTTTCTGCTTGGCACAATCGCGACGAGATGTCAACAATTGGCTTTGAGCGCTCGATGAAGCTTCATCGCGATCGCTTCCTGGAAATCATGCGCAATGTTCCCGATTCGAAGGATGCAGCGAATCTTGCGGCGCGTTTCGCCGTGGTTGAATTAACCGATGGCAGTACGTATGACATGTCGCAAGACTATTTTCGATTCCTACTTCGTGATGGAGTCGAACCCACAAACAACCACAGCGAGCAGCAAATACGTCACGTCGTCATTGATCGCCGAATCACGCAAGGCACCCGTAGCGAAGCAGGCCAGAGATATCACGAGCGAATGTGGACCGTGGTCGCGACGTGCAATAAGCAGAGCAAGAATTTCTTCAAATGTTTGCACTCCTCTATCAAAGCGAATCTAGCCGGACTACCCGCTCCGAGCCTCTTGGCCTAGTGAGACCGTGAACAGGTCATCTTAATCCCTTGTCGGCCAACACTGTCGGCACACTCTTCCACGATGAAGGTCGTTTGCACACGGCCGGCGCGCAGGGCGACCGCAGGTCGAGCTGGTGCCCAAAGAAAAATGACATCCAGCCGCTGGAGTCGATGCGCGGCACCGGCAGCGATGCGGCGGTCAACAACGGGCCGTCGGTACCGATCGGGGCCAGGAGGCAGTCGGCAAACAACGCTTGTGCCTCGGACTCCTTGTGACTCGGACTCAGGGAACGCGTAAGCGTCTGCGGAATCCAGCTTCGCAAAGGCCTCGCGCGACGCTTAGGCTTCGCGGCATTGGGCGGCCAGTAGCCGATTGTGAATCGCGGAGTGGTGCGACTCCTCGAACGAATTGGCCATTCCAGCACGCAATTGGTTCAGATCGACGTACATGCTGCAGGTCAACACGGCTTCGGGGTCGAGCAGTTCGCGACTACCGAACCGCGCTTCCCAGCCACAGAATCAGGGTGTCTTCGAGTTTTTTATCACTTTGATGCTGCGGGAAAAAAACAAGAGGCGCTGGTTTTTGGCCTGCTGGCTGGCGAACAAGCCCGACGCCAGTACGCTCCTGAGGTTGCTACGAAACAGTATGCCATTGCCAGCCGCAACGCCGGGGCATCGAGTGATGCAGTACACTTTCGAATCGCGCGCGGGCACGGCGAAGCTCTGATGTTGATGGGGCAATACGACGCGGCCGCCAATGAGCTGAGCGGCGTCGTTGATCTCACCGACGATTCGGTCGACAAAGCTCGAATTGAGCGGCTCCAAGGGGAGATCGCCTTCAGGAAGGCAGAGTTGAACGAGAGCATCGCTTACTTCGAGCATGCGTTGCGCCGGTTGGGACAGCGCGTGCCCAAGTCGCGATTCGGTTTCGCACTTGGTGCCATCGGCGGGACCTTCATTCAAGCAATGCATACACTCTTCCCGAAACGTCTGCACAAGCAGCAGCGATCGAACCGCCAGCACGCTCTCATCTGCGAGCTCACTGTCGGCGTGGGCCAGCCCTACTTTTTTACCGACATGTTCAAGCTTGCATGGTCGCATTTTCGCGGCATGAACTTTGCAGAACGTTTTCCACCATCGCGTGAACTTGCCTTTCAATATGCCCAGCATTCTATGTTAGTCAGTATGGTCCTTGGCTGGCCTGCGCGCGGCTCGCGTTATTTTGAAGAATCGGCCAGGATCCAACAGGAATTCAACGACGCCTGGGGCATCGGCCATTCGGACAGCTATTGGGGAGTCGGTCTCTATGCCGCAGCACGGTACGAGGAGGCGGCCGACCATTTTTCCAAGGCGATTGAATCATTCACCAAGACGGGTGACCTGTGGGAGCTCAATATCGCGCGTTTGCATCTGGGGCTCTCCTATTATGGCGTCGGAGATCTTGCTGAGGCCGTCAAGCAGGCGCGCAGCACGTTCGACCTGAGCGTTCGTGTGGGGGACAGCAGGACGCATTGTTCCAGCTATCTCTGGGCACGAGCGACCAACGGAGTGCTTCCGCTCGAGGAACTCAAGTCTTGCTATTTGCCTCCCTCCACGTTCTTCAACACCTCCAGGGCATCGCTGATCGTGAAACTGGCGGCCTTCTGGGCTGGCGGGAACTCTTCGTATGTTTTCAGATAGGCGGTGACATAAGGTGTCATCGGGTAGATCAGGAAGACGTGATCAAGCATCCAGTCCCAATAGGTATTCGACGTGATTGGTGCCCTTTCGAACGGATCGGTTCTCAGGTTGATGATCAGCGGGACACGAAGGTTGCGGAATTCACGCTGCCAAATCTCCAACGTACCGGCTTGATCCTGAACCATGAAGTGCATCTTCCAGTTTTCGTATCGCAGCGCCAGCATGTCGCCATCGTCAGAAAAGTAGAAGAACTCCTTGCGCGGACCATGCTTTTCCTTGCCCGTCAGGTAGGGCAGGAAATTGTAGCCGTCCAGGTGAACTTTGAAATGCTTGCCGTTCGCGTTGTATCCTTTCAAGAGCTTGTCTTTGACGTCCGGCTCGCCGACCGCCGCGAGTAGCGTGGGCAACCAATCAAGCCCCGCCATGATTTCTGTGGAAACCGAGCTCGGCTTGATGTGCCCAGGCCAGCGAATCATACAGGGGACTCGGAATGCGCCTTCCCAGCCGCTGTTCTTCTCGTTACGGAATGGGGTCATGGCACCGTCGGGCCACGTGTTCATGTGCGGTCCATTGTCGGTGCCGTAGATGACGATCGTGTTATCGGCGATCCCCAGGTTGTCGAGTGTATCGAGAATGGCACCGACGTTATTGTCATGATCGATCATCGTGTCGTGGTATGGCGACTGGCTCTTCCCGGCTTGGCCCAGGCTCTTTGCCTTCGTGTAGGTGCGGAAGTGCATGTGCGTAAAATTGACCCATACGAAGAACGGCTTTTTCGCCTTGGCCTGCCGTTGGATATAGTCCGTGGAACGCGCTTCGATGTCATCGTCAATCGTCTCCATTCGCTTGCGCGTCAGCGGCCCAGTATCCTCAATGCGACCATCGGCGAAACTGTGGATCACTCCGCGCGGACCATACTTCTTGCGAAACTCGGGGTCTTTCGGATAGTCAGGCAGTTCCGGTTCCTCTTCCGCATTCAAGTGGTAGAGGTTGCCGTAAAATTCATCAAAGCCATGATTCGTTGGCAAGTACTCGTCTCGGTCCCCCAAGTGATTCTTGCCGAATTGAGCGGTGCCGTAGCCATGGTTCTTGAGCAACTCGGCGATGGTCGGGTCTTTTGCTTGCAGACCTGCCTTGGCGCCCGGCATGCCGACTTTGGAAAGTCCCGTGCGAAGTACGCTTTGACCGGTGATGAAAGTCGATCGCCCCGCAGTACAGCTTTGCCCGGCATAATAGTCGAGAAACCGCATACCTTCGCGGGCAATACGGTCGATATTGGGGGTTCGGTAGCCCATCAGTCCATCGGAGTAGGCGCTGACGTTCGTGATGCCGATGTCATCACCCCAGATTACCACAATGTTCGGTTTGTCCGCGGCGCTGGCTGGCAATGCAACGAATGCTGCCGCCGTTAGTGCCGCTGCGGTCACAGCGAGGTTTCTCAATTTGTTCACGTCCTACTCCTTGGGCAATAGATGCTTGCAACAGAAAAGTTTTATTTGTGAAATTGATGGGTACTGACATGCCCCACCAGCCGAATTGTACCGCCGGGCAACGACGGATCACCTGGCCAAGTGATTGCAGAGTAGACGCGAAGCTCCCCGAAGAACTGGGCATACGAAGAACTGTGCATAGCCCGCTCTTTCCGCCAGCCCCTGCTCGCTGCCCTCTCTTGGCAGAGCTGGCCATTGGTTGGTCTCTTAGCGACCAAGAACACGGCACTTTATTTCCTTACCCCCCGTGGTTTGCAACTCCGTGCGAATGCAAAGGACGTTTGATTTGTTCGAGGAAACTGCGGTGTCGCGGGATATCTTGGTCCAAGTGCCGGTACACGGCGACTTTGACCACGTCCGTGACCAGAGCCGAGGCGATCGAGTAGCCCCAGATGATGGCGATTTCCGACCAGGAAATTGGCGTAATGAGCCCGAAACCGTAGGCGGCCAACAGTGTCCCAAGGATCTTGGTAACGATTGCTGACCAGATCATAACGGGAGCTGGGAAGGGCCGCTCCCAGAAGTGCCCCTTGGTACGTGCCACGAACAGCACGAGATGGCCAGCCACCGCCATCTTGAGAAACACGTATGTTTGGATTTGTGCCTCGTTAAGGTGTAGCCATTCCCTAGCCAGTAGCAGCATGCCGAAACTGCCGGCGATTCCTACCAGTCCCATCGCGGTGGCGACCGTCAACACACGCTGCATCCGCCAACGCACCGGGCGTTTGTCTTGAGGGGCTCGATCAAAGGCGATCGCCATGATCGGCACATCGTTGAGGAAGGCGAGCAAAATGATCATGATTGCGGTGATCGGGTAAAAGTTGAACACCAGCATCGTCAGTACGACGAACACCATGATGCGAATCGTTTCGCTGATGCGATAGATCGCGTAGCTGTTCATGCGCACGAAGATCCGCCGCGCCTCTTCGATCGCACTAATGATGACAGACAGCCCCGAAGTGGTGAGTACCAGGTCGGCGGCGGCACGAGCGGCGTCGGTCGCACCACTGACCGCGATGCCAACATCGGCTTGCTGGAGCGCCGGCGCGTCGTTGACGCCGTCACCGGTCATGCCAACAATATGCCCTTGTGCCTGCAGCCTCTTGACGATTGCGAACTTGTGTTCGGGAAACACGCGCGCGAAACCATCGGCCTTTTCAATCGCCTCGGCACCCACCGCATCGTGCCCAGGTGCGCCTTCGGCGGGTATCTTGTCGGCACTCAGAATGGCGGTCCCCAGGCCAAGCTTGCCGGCAATCTGTTTGGCGATGGCAACATCGTCGCCCGTCACCATCTTCACTCGTACCCCATAGTCTTGGGCCGCCGCCAGCGTCGTTGCCGAATCTTCGCGTGGTGGATCGAACAGCGACAGGACACCGTCGAAGGTCCAGTTGGCATCGTCTTGAGCTTTGTGAGCTACGCCGAGTGCGCGATAGCCCTGTTCGGCAAACCGTTCAACCGCCTGCAGACCGCGTTGGGTTTGGTCGTCGGGCAACGCACACATGTCGAGGATTACTTGAGGCGCGCCTTTGGTGACCTGTAGCACCCGACCGTTGTTGTCTTGGACGGTCGCTTCGGTCCGTTTGCGGATCGGGTCAAAAGGTACGAACTTCAGCTGTTGGTACCGGTGCTGCTGAACGCGATTTTCGAGTCCACTTAGTATGGCATCGTCAATGGCGTCACGATCCTCCTCGCGGCACGCCAGAGCGGCGTTGAGGAGCAGGGACTGATCGTCGCTGGCGGCGAATGTCTCGATCTCGCCCAGCGTTAGTTGGTTTTGCGTGAGCGTCCCGGTCTTGTCGGAACAGAGTATCTCCATGCTGGCCATCTCTTCGATCGCTTCCAGTCGCGTGACGATGGCCTTTCGCTTGGCAAGCGCCATCGCTCCGACCGCCATGGTCATCGAGAGGACGGCCGGCATGGCCACGGGGATCGAGGCGACCGTGAGGATCAATGCGAATTGCACTAATTCGACCCAAGGCGAATGGCGGAATAGTTGCACGACGATCAGGATCGTGACCAGGGCGACACTTAGATAGATCAAATAGTCGCCGATCGTCAGCACCGCCTTCTGGAAGTGCGAGACGGTCTTGGCTTGTGACACCAAGCCCGCTGTCTTGCCGAATTGCGTTTCCTTGCCCGTCGTTGTTACTTCGGCCACGACTTCGCCTTGCTTGGCGATGGTGCCGGAAAAGGCGGTTTCCCCAAGTTGCTTGGTCACCGGAAGTGATTCGCCCGTGAGCGATGATTGATCGACGCTAAGGTACTCGCCGTCGACCAGTTTGACATCGGCTGGAATAATGTCGCCCAATCGGATGCGGATGATATCGCCAGGCACCAGCGAGGTTGCGTCAACTTCGTCCCAAACGCCGTCACGCAACGCACGCGCTTTAAGAGCCAGTTGTTTCCTCAATGCCTCGACGGCGTTCCCTGCTGTGTACTCCTGCCAGAATCCCACGCCAGCGTTGAACAGCAGCAATGTGAAAATGATCCAGAAATCGGGCCAATGCTGGGCGACGGCCGAAAGGATCGCAGCCAACTCGATCATCCAGGGGATCGGACCCCAAAAATAGCTCAACAGCTTCAGCAACGGTGAAACCCGCTTCTCTTCCAGTGCGTTCGGACCGTACTGCGTTAATCGATTCTGTACTTCCGCGGTGCTGAGGCCGACAAAACTGCGAGGCGTTTGGGTTTCACTCATGAGAGGAACTTCCTTAGGGCGTGTTCTAGAGCTCGCGGAGGAGCGGCTTGGAGCCGAAGATCGCTTGGTTTTACTCCACAATAGAGGTTGAACTTGAGCCGATTGTGTGTTGGGAGGCTTTTTCAAGACACGTCTTGGGACGTGGCGCAAGACTACCAATGAGCCGCGCTATTGCCGTATCGTTTCGCGCCGGTCTTGTGTTGCGTTCTTCGTTTCCAGTCGACAATCAACTCGATGAGGGCTGTCGCCGGAATGAACGTGGGTTGCCCAGTGAATGGTGTCCGGTCATGCCGGCGGATACACCAAATCCACGTGGCCTGGAGGGGCGGTACCATTCCCCTCCCGATCATTCTCGTCCTTCAGGTGGCAGAACCGCAAGCCCCTGACCCGTTTTGCCTAGACTGTGGTGTCGTTGAGTCTTAGAGACGAGTCTCCGTCGGTCGCTATTTGTTTCCGCCATTTCTGCTGTGCGTGGCGAGCACGGAATGGCAGAACCGGATAAGCAGATTCGCTACGGAAGACCAAGCGTTGGTCGCGCCAGGTTTGCCCGATTGACATGAAAAAGTGGGCAAGATGCGCCGCAGACGGCCAACGTGCGCGACGGTCTCATCTCGGAAAAGCGTACTGAATCCAGGTGGCAGCGTCTATTCACGCGAAGCCAGAGCTTTGATCGCGGCATTCGCGGCCGACGGTGTGGCAATCTCCGGTTCGGCCTGTTTCAGCGCTTTCAGAACAGGTTCAAGCAGCGGCCGCAGATCATCGCTGGCCAATGCGTGTAGCACTTGGTGGGCATTTTCGTAGAGTTCGGCCGTGTTTTCGGGATCAGCAAGCAAGGCCGTCAATACGGGAACAAGAGCAGCGTCACGGCCTGTTGCGATCAACGCCTCGCCGGCCACCCAGCGAACGTTCCGGTCGGGATCCTGAAGCGCGTCGATCAACTGCGGAATGGCCGCCGGTGAAGCGATTGCTTTGAGCGTCTTGGCGGCCTCCCAGCGGGCATGGTTCTGGTGATGGGTCAACGCGGTCGTCAAAGCTTCGACAGCAGATTCGCCAAGTTCGACCAGACGCTGCCGAGCCGTCAAGCGTTCATTCACGTCCTCGCTGGCCAGTCCTGCGACAAGCGTCTCGATCGAGCTGGTGTTGCCATCGGTCATTCCGAATTCCCCTTCAAAGCCTGCTGTTCCATTCCCAAAAAAACACGGATCTCAAACACACAGATCCTACGCGTAGCAAAAGCGGTAACTGTCGAGTCGATTGAAGCAATGTTGTTCAAAAAACGCCGAAGCATTGGTTCCATACGTGAAGTCCCACGTGTGAATAGGCCTGTTGAGCTAGACGCGCCGCAGAAAAACCGCGATTAGTCCAGTCATCTCCTTCACGCACCGCACAGGGCGGTTGAGGTCGATCAGCAACACCTCAATGCAAGCCCAACGGCAGATGGCAAAACGCTGCCAATAGCGAAAGATCGACTTCTCAGGTACGCGTGGAGACTGACGTGCTTATTCCCACGACGGCGGCGACTGCTTGCGATTGCCACTTCGATCGCGCTTTGAAATTATCCGACACAAGTCCTTTGCTGTCAAGGTTGCGCCAGCCTGCGAGTCCAGCCGGTGTGTTGCGTGGCACGTTGGCGCTTACGACACATTGAATGCGGCTAGCCGTTTGATGTGAGGTGTGGCACTCGACTGTTTGATGCACAAGCGGATGGCGGCGACCTCGGTCGCCTCGAAAGACTCAATGCGTTTGTGCGCGATGCACTGGCCCTCGCACAAGACTTGCCATTTTCCGCCAGTGACCAAGCCTTCGAGGGAATACTGCCGAACTCGCTCGCCTTGCGTAATGTCCTCCATCGCAATCATGTGATTGATCCGTTGCGGCCGCGGAAGTCGTAGCTCGATGAGGTTACCCTTTCCCGCCGTTTCGGCGATCGGGTTTCCGAAACGCCGTTGCACTTCCTTGCCGAACTCGGCGAGTCGCTTAATGTCATGTTCGGGCACCAGCCCCTCTGACGTGACCACTTCGCCAAGCAGTAAGTTGCAATTGCGCCCGACCGATTGGTTGTATTGCTTCATCAACAGGTCGAGTGAACTGACTCGGTTGTCCTGTCCTGGTGCCCAGAACCAATTGTGATTGCGCAGTGGCGTGTCAACCATACCCGGAGACCAGATAGCTCCGTCGGGATCACCACTATTCAAGACCCGCTTCCACGCCTTGCAGTTATGTCCGATTGCACCTCCTTCACCCATCGGCATCGTTGCCCAGCAAGGGTACTTCGCGAACCCCCTTTCGTTGCCGATCCAGCGGTGGTCTGAGCGACGCGAGCTGTGATAGAAAACCGAATCGGGTTGGTGTTTGGCAAAGATTGGCAGCATGTCGGGCCCGCCTTCGTGCGGCAGCTTGGTTCCCGCATCGAACCAGATTTGCACGAGCTTGCCGTAACGTGAACAGAGCTCCTCTAGCTGCTTCTCGGCGATGCGGTTATACGCCTCTTGCATCTGCGTGCCTCGTCCCCTACCCCAGTCGACATAGTAACCCCATACGCTTTGGTAAACGTTGCGGTGTGTGCTGAAGTAGATTCCCGGCTTGATGCCCGCCTTGTGGCACGAGTCGACAAAGTCCCCGACCACATCCGCCTTGCCACCGCGCCATCGTGCCTGCTTGACCCCGTAGGGGTAGAGGTCGCTTTGCCACTGCATGAACCCGTTGAAATGCGTGGCGGTAAAGACGGCGTACTTGGCTCCCGCCACTTTGGCAGCTTCGATCCACTGATCGGTGTCCAGCTTAGTGGGATTATAACGTTGCGTATCGAAAATCTTGCGTGATGTATTGTTGCCAGTATGAACCCCTGCGGCCACCGGCATGTCGAAATGATAGACCAAGCCGACTTCGCAGTCTTGCCATGTCACCTGGGCTGGCGTCGGCAAAGGCAATCGTGGAGTGTCGAACACATCGTCAGCCACATCGTCGGCTGGGGCCACGCGAGGACTCAGCGCCGCCCCAGCCAATAACAGGCCACTGTTCTTGAAAAATGTGCGCCGCGTTACCATGTGGTTCTCTCCCGAATGAGGTTGGACTGTGAGCTCCATGTGCCGTTCGCCCACCGTGGGGCGACTCGCGATGCGCTTTGTAAAACGTGTGGGCGCGGCATCCGCAACCTCACAAGTGAATGACTCGGATGCCGCTCAGCCCAAACCGTTGTCAGTTTCCGGCTGCAGATGGCTAAAGTGTTGCCTGTATCATAACATCGTGCTGTCTCCATTGCGGTAGCCGTTCACGGAGAAGAGGTCATCAACAGCGCGCTGCAGGAGGGGAACCGCTGATGACCGTTCACGAGCTTCGATTTCTGTTACGGTCCGTTACGTGCCGAAGGCACAGCCTTATACGAGCCCTGGGTGCAGCCAATGCGAGGTTTGCGAGCATTTGGCGTAACCCTGGGTAGTCTTCCCACGCAACCCAAAAGCCCCGTACAGGGCGGTCCTAACTGTTTTGGGGCCACCCCTGCGGGTTTGACGGTGATGTTTTTCATGACCCAGGGTTGCGCGGCGATCGCTGCGCTCACGCCAGCTTCACCCTTGGGCTGTTATAGGAACGTCCCTTCGGGACTGGGACAAGAAACCGATATGAAAGGACGACGTGAACGCTTACAAGAATTCTACCGTGTCGAGTTACCTGGCAGTAGGTACTGGAGGATGAAAGCAAGTCTTCGCCAGCGAAAGCGACAGTATGTTTCAAATTGGCAAGCGACTTCAGACGGTTTGTTCACGGTCTCGAAATAACCGTCTCGAAACCACTGCCGAAGTTGTTCTTGGGGCATCCCTAACGTGGCGTTACGGGCTGTTCGGTGGCGTCTAGCGGTTCGATAATCTCCAGTCTGTCACGCGGAAGCGTGGCACGCAGATCGGGCAAGTCGTAGGTCTCCAAGGCGCCATGCACGAGGTTGACAAACTGGTTCTTGGATAACGGCGTCTGCACGACGTTCGACCAGGAAATCAAGCTGCGTTGCAACGTGACTTTTGCGAACAGGGCTGGTTCCAGTGCTGCCGCATGCAATGCAGGCGGGCCTGTGCGCCCGACGCTCCAAACGTGGATGCCGCGCGGTTGAGCGTCCGGCGTGTGAGCGGCCAGGAATTGCGTGCAGACCAAGATGTCTTCCGCGCGCATGGCCAATAACGGTTTGCCAAGTAGGTAAGCGATCGTGCTATCGCACCATTGAGCCGGGAGATACTTCGAATAGGAGTGTTTGCCCGTTGGTGTCGTTTCGCCCAAGCCACGCAGGTCGGGGGCGAGCACGATGTGGCCTTGTTGGACCATCTTGTCAATCTTGCCACTCGGCGCCGCATCCGCCTGCTTACCATCCTGATGCAGGTACAGGATGGCGAGTCCCACTGGCTGTTCGGGGACGAACATCAGAGCTGGGAGCCAGATTCCTGGGTCGCTGTGCAAGAGTAGTTTGTCAATGCGGTAGCCATTGCGCGAAACGGAAGCCAACTTGCGAAAGCGTACTTGGGGTAACGTGTCGAGTTTGCGAATGCCACAAGTCTCGCGCACTTTGGCCAATGCTACCTTTGGCTCGGTTTCGGCCCAGATTCGCTTGCGTTTCTTGGCCAAAGCCGATTCTCGTTCCCTATTCAAGTCGTACACGCTGCGCGCGCCCTCAAGCAACATGACTTCCCCTCGGGGCGTACAACGGAGTTGCTCGACCGTGGCGATGGGAGATTCGGATTCGGTTACGGCATCATCGACCTGCAGTAGCCAACGCCGCATCCAACGCGCGGCTGCCTCACGCATTTCGCGAGGAAACCCGTGGCCTGAATCGACCTCGATCAAATCGACTCGTTCGGCGAATCCCAATCGGCCATACCAGCGTTTTGCCTGCCGAAAGCTGTCCCAAGCACCATCGATATCGAAGAAATCCTCGGTCGCCGTCATCATCAGCGTCGGCGCGGGCGCACGCATCAAGATGAAGTCGGCGTGGTCCAGTCCGAAGCCGATTTGCGCATGGATCGTCTGTTCGGCGTCTTGCGGGCCGACCGTCTCCAGCAAACGCAGATAACTGGTCAAGTAGCACCCTGGTGCTGCAGCCGTGATGCGATCGTCGAGTGCCATTAGATAGCTGGTCATCGTACCGCCACCTGAAATCCCCGTGCAGCCAATTCGCCGAGCGTCGATTTCTTTGCGACTGGCCAGGTAGTCGATTGCGCGCCAACCGTCCCAGATGCGATAGGTCGCCGTGTTGCGGCCCACCAGTATTGCCCCGACCCCGGCCATCGTGTGCCCTTGTGTGGAGCTGGTGATGATCGGCTTGCCGGCAGCGTTCAGTAACTGGTGCCGCTCGCCCTGGTCGATCGGATCGTAGCAGAGTGCTGCCAAGCCGCTCTTGGCCATCATAATCGGCGCCCGTTGGTACAGGTCGCGCGCCTTGCCGGTGGCACTGTGCCCACATGGGACCAGCACGGCTGGATATGGCGGGTCGCATTCAGGTAAGTACAGAATCGCCGTGACGAAGTGTTTTGGCTGGCTCTCGAAAACCACTTTTTCGATCCGGTAACCATCTCGTTGCTCGCGTCCCACCGTGCGCGCATTCAGCGGCGTGCGCTTTGGCAGTCCGCCGAGTTGGTCGACGAAGAACTGGCGCATCTCACCTTGGTACTGTGCCGCTTGTTCACGCGTCTTGATTGCCTCGCACCGGGCCGTGCGGCGTTCCACCGCCTTGCGCACTTGCGTCATCAGATACTCGTGCAACATTTCACTCGGAGCAACGTCGTCGATTCCGTTCGGCAGTACGACAAGATCCTCGCCCGAAGCCGACCCAGTGGCGATCAGCAGGCTGAATAGAATTGGGACGATCTTCAACATGGTGAAATACCTCTGTAATGCCTCTTGCGACGCGCGGAATTCTATCGACTCGCGAAAAGCTGCTCAGTCCAGTATAGCCAATCTCGCGCCAAAGCTTCTCGCCACCGTAGTTCAGCCACTCTCCGTCGGGGCCCAGTCCTGTGGGTGTTGGACTCTTTCCCGCAAGCTCTTCGTTAACAAAGAAGAATTCGAACCCACCCCGTTGAAACGGGATGACCCGACCGCCGATCTGCGGTGCGACTTGCACGCGAATAAAATGGTTTGCTAGTTCCAGAGTGTCCCAGCCACGGTACCGTGCGTCTTGCGCCGTTTGGGCGCGAGCGGACGCGCATGCTAACAGACAGCTCGCGACCAGTACGATACTCAAACGCCCGACGCGAGTGCCTTCGATCTCTATTGTGAAGCAAAACCACGCGATCTTCGGCTCCGAGCCGCTCAGCCGCGAATTCTAAAACACGTTCTGAGCCACACGGGCGAAAACAGCGTTATCGACGATCTTGGTCGTGGCAATCCCACGAATGCCTGACTGTTGGCGTGCGGGCTCTCATCTGTGGGCAAAACAAACCGCGATCTTTGAACAAACTTGGCAAATAGCGCGGCACAGGCATCGCCAGTGCAACTATAGAGTAAAATGCACTCAGCATCGACACCCGCATCGCACCATCCCAAGGAGGAGCCTCACCGTGTCTTGCAACAAACTGTTTGTGCTGGCTGTTCTCTCGTCCAGTTGGTTCTGCGTTTGCGCCGCGTCGCTCACCGCAGCCGACCAGCCCGAAATTCAAACACTACTGGAACGCGAAATAATCGGCTCAGTTCTGCCGCTGACCGAAGTGCAGCGATACTGCTACCAGCGAGTGCCGACCATGCCGAACGTGCAGACGGTTGCTCAATGGGAGCAAACGGCTGATCAGATTCGCAGCAAGGTGCTTCAGAGGATCGTCTATCGCGGCGAGGCTGCCAAGTGGCGCGACGCCCAAACAAAAATCGAATGGTTGGACACCATCGACGGTGGGCCTGGGTATCGCATCAAGAAGCTCCGCTACGAAGCGCTGCCCGGCATGTGGATACCGGCTTTGCTCTACGAACCGAACGAACTCTCCGGCAAGATGCCTGCGGTGCTGAACGTGAACGGGCACACTTCGCTCGGGAAGCAGTATCCTGCCAAGCAAATCCGCTGCATCAACCAGGCCAAGCGGGGGATGCTTGCACTGAACATCGAATGGGTCGGCATGGGGCAACTCAACTCGCCCGGTTACCGGCACTATTCGATGAACCAATTGGACTTATGCGGGACCAGCGGTCTGGCGCCGTTCTACCTGAACATGAAGCGTGGACTCGATGTGCTTCTGAGTATTGACCATGTCGATCCTCAGCGTGTGGCTGTCACGGGCCTTTCGGGTGGCGGGTGGCAAACGATCATTCTCAGCTCACTCGACACACGCGTTTCTTTGGCCGACCCGGTGGCCGGCTATTCCAGTTTTCGGACGCGGGCATATCACCTTAAGGACCTGGGCGACCCGGAACAAACGCCCTGTGACCTCGCCACGATCTGTGACTACACACATCTCACGGCGCTGCTGGCTCCCCGGCCAACGCTCCTTACCTTCAACCTGCACGATGGCTGCTGCTTTGAAGGCGCCTATGCGCTGACGCCGCTGTTGGATGCCGCGCGGCCGATCTTTCAGCTCTACAACCGCAAAGACGCGCTGCGTTGGCACGTCAACAACGACCCTCCGGGAAAGCACAACTATGACGTCGACAATCGCCAACAGCTCTATGGCATGTTGGGCGACTTCTTCCACACCGGCGACCAGCGGTTCAACGCCAAGGAGATCCCGTCGGATGACGAAGTGAAGAGTAAAGAGGCGCTTTTCATCGAGCTACCCAAAGACAACAAGGATTTCAATACGTTGGCGCTCGACCTGGCCAAAAGCCTGCCACGTCACTCGGAATTACCCGACGCGAAGGACGTCGCGATCAAGTGGCAGCAGTCGCAGCGCAAGAAGCTATGTGAGATCGTCCGAGTCAAGAAATTCGAGGTCAACGCCATCAAGTGTGGTGAAGAAGAAAAGGCGGGCGTAAAGGCCACCTATTGGGCACTCCAAATGGGTACCGCCTGGACGGTGCCAGCCGTGGAATTGGTGCGCGGCAATCCCCGCGGGGCCACGATTCTGGTGGCCGATGGCGGCCGTCGAAGTGTCGCGACCGACGTGGGTCGGTTGCTGGACGCGGGACAACGCGTCCTGGCGGTCGATCCGTTTTATCTCGGCGAGTCGAAAATCGCGCAGCGCGACTTTTTGTTTGCACTATTGGTCGCCGCGGTGGGTGACCGCTCGCTCGGCTTACAGGCGAGCCAGATAGCGGCCATCGCACGATGGTCGCAGACCAAATATGAATGCGACTCAGTGGCTTTGGTTGCTCGCGGACCGCGGTCCAGCTTGTCCGCTTTGGTCGCTGCGGGACTTGAGTCGCGAGCAATCGGCCAAGCAGAACTGCACGGTTCGTTGGGGAGCTTGAAAGAGGTGATCGAGAATAATTGGGGCGTGGATCAGAAACCCGAGCTGTTTTGCTTCGGCCTATTGGAGTCGTTCGATATCGAGCAGTTAGTGGCCCTGGTCGCACCGCACCCCGTTAAGTTGATCGATGCCAGCGACCGAGCCAAGACCGAGTTGGGCGACTTGCATAAATGGTACGGCCTGCTCGGCGACGAATTCGACCCACTTCACTAAGTGATCGAGCGTGGCGGAGTCGATCGCGTGGTTGGATGGAAGTAGCTGGTCAATGCCAGAATGCTGATGGAAACAACAGCTCCCAAAGTGGCCAGTGCCATGTCTTTCTGCGCGTCGAAGATATCACCTTGCTGACCAAGGAACTGGTCCGCCCAATCGGGCGTGAAAACGACGGCGACCAGCCATTCGATCAATTCGTAACACGGGAGCCAAACATGAACTCGTTCGCCTTCATCAAAAGGCCACTGGCACTGGAAATGAGCAAGCGTGGGATTCTGGGATTGGCAGCAGGCATTGTTTTGCTTTTCGCATCCTCGGCCTTTGCGGTCTCTATGGCAGAAGCGGAGTCGGGGCCATCGGTTCTGGAGAACCTCGTGAAGAGGGGACAGGAAACGGCGACACGAATCGCCAGCGGCACAGGCCGTTTCTCTTGGACCACGCGGCTTTCCGTCCGAAACGCGATAATCGAAGTTGTCAACGATACTGTGGATGGGAAGGCCAGGCGAGTTCTTCAGATCGTGCAGAAAGACGGGACACAAGAGGTTCTGTCGATCATTGAGCGGGATCATGTGTGGTACGTGCGTGAACAAGGGAGGCCACGTGGCGTGTATCGGCCGTTTGAAGCTCCGCTTGTTTTTCCGAATGCATACTTGTTTCTGGCGGCAGGCAAGCTGCGTTTCCTCTCTGCGGACACATCTGCCACGGTCGAGTCCATCACAAGAGACGAAGTGAGACTGCGCACGGCGCTGACCGCCGAGATGCGAACTTACCTTCGAACCACTCTCGACGCCTTATATGGCATGTTGAGGAAAATGAGTGACGACCCCGGTGTTGATGATCTCAAGCAACGAATTGCGGAGTGTGAGCAGGCCATCGTCAATGGTCAGATTGTGAAGGTCGATGCTAGAACTGGTGTGATCCTCAGCAGTGCGGTGCAGGCGATGGCGTGTGAGACAACGTTACGGCCTTTGAAGGAGGCCATCGCAGTCGTAGACTTCGACATCCGTGACGAGAGTTGGGATGATTTTACTGACGATCCTACGCGCGTGAATGACCTGAACGATCTGATCATGATCGCCAACGCGCCTCTCGCGGACGCCGCAAACGCCAAGTATTTGAAGAAGGCGTTGGATGTGCGCCTCGTTAATCTCAGCAGCAAGCAAGTTCGGCGTGTTCCGTTTCGTGGCGTGTCCTGCCTTGCCGGGTGTTTCAGTCGAGATCGCAAGAGCGTCTATGTGAGCGGTTCGGATATCGGTCTCACGGGGTTGGCTATCTACGAGATCAACCTGAGTACGGGTGAGAACCGTCGCCTCGGCGACGGGGAAATCCCTAGTGGAATGCCCATGATGTTGGCATTGTCTCGCGACGGGACAAGACTGGCCACGGTGATGTTCTCGCCGGATCTCAAATCGCAGATCTACGTGATGGACTTGAAGTCCGAAAAGGCCCATAAGCTCGGCGTGCCGATGGACACCGCCTATTTGGCCTGGCTCAAAGACGGAAAAGGATTGGTCTTGGTCAGCAGGGAATTCGTTTCCATGGATCGACCGACGGAGAACTCGGTTGCACGCATGGACTTAACGGGGAATGTGAGAATCTTGGTCGCTGGCGGAAACCCTGTGCTTGTACCAGGGCGAGACAGGATTCTCTTGCAGCAGGGTGATGTCTGGAAGACATGCAGCCTGGAAGGCAAGAACGTTGAACTCTATGCAGGCGGTATGAAAGGGTACGGATTCCCGGCCATCTCCGCCAACGGCAAGAGAGTCGTCTGGATGCGATTTGACAAGGGGCAATTGCCTCAACCCGTTCTGCAAGAGTTTGCGACGCGTGACATCGAGACGCTGAACCTAGGGCCGGGCCTGTGGACCATGCCGGCTTGGCGATGAACTCGTTGAACGCGTCTGCCGCCGCATGATCGCAGAAGCACGTCACAGTGCCGCTGACTTGTTCGTGTTGCTAACGTCAAAAAGTTCATTCTCTTGCGCCAAAGACTGGAAACTGAAGACTGGAAACTGAGACACACTGAATCTGATCACGCGAGCTGGACTTGCACGCCCGGTTTGGAGGGAGCGAGGCGAGCGACACGCGTTGTGACCGGACAGAGCCAAAAAAGAGCGCCGTGAAGAGTGATTGGCGGTCAGCGGGCGCACAAAGCGATCGTTGAGCAAGCATGCTGCCCAAGAAATGACGCTCAGCGCGAAGCCGTTTGAGTGCCGCGCTCAGCTATGTTCGCCGCGTGGTGGGCTCGTCACGTCGATTCATCGGAATCGGAGG
>JAJRVM010000349.1 GCA_024277285.1 Planctomycetota bacterium | reverse complement strand
TCGGTAAAGCCCCGGCAGGGGCGATACAGACGCCAGCCCTCGTCCTTCCTGTGCCGCCCCTACCGGGGCTAACGATTCTCTTGATAACGACACCGGTGCCTTACGGCACCGGCAAAGGCTGTACCGGCCCTGCCGGGCCGAGTTCGCTGCTTTTGCCGTGAGTCGCTGTGTTGAAACGAAGCACCGTGAACGGCAAAAAATGCTCTTGTGATACCTGGAGGTTCTAGGTATTAACTCAAGCCGGTAGAGAAGGCAACCGATAATACCTCAAGGTTTCAGGTATTACCTCGAGAAAGCGAACCACCATGGCCAGCAAACGAACGAACCCCGACTTCCTGAACGGCATACCCGAGCTGTTGATGCTCAAGCTCTTGTCGCGTCGACCGATGCACGGTTACGAGCTGGTGCAATCGATTGCGGCAAGCACGGGCGGCAAACTGGAGTTTGGCGAAGGCTGCATTTACCCTTTGCTGCATCGGTTGGAGCGTGACGGGGCGTTGGCAAGCCGACGTGAAAGCGTCGGTGGGCGAAGCCGCGTCGTGTACCGAGTTTCCGCAACCGGTAAGAAACGGCTGCAAAGCTCCATCGCGCGGTGGCAAGGAGTGGTGAACGTTGTGCGTGGCGTGTTGCAAGGAGGCGCACATGAACACGCGAGCATGGCTTGATGAAGTAGCTCGACAACTGCATGGGTCTGGCACCTCGGTCGCGTATCAACGACGTCTACTCGACGAACTGCGCGATCACCTTGACGACCTCTCTTGCGACGAAAGGAATCACGCAATGAGTGCTGAAACGATGGGAACTGAAATGTTGGCGACCCGCGTGGGTGAGCCGAAGGAAATCGCAGCCGCGGCCGAACTGAATGTGGCTCGAGCTAAATTCGCACGACGTCATCCGATTGTCACTTACCTGCTGCTGCCGCTGCCGGCACTCTTAGCACTATGGGCTGCCTACGCGTTCGGGCTGGTCGGCGTTCTGAAGCTGCTGCAAAGCTACAAGAACACGGACTGGGCCGCCACTTCGGCCAATATCGTGGTTCATAGCCTGGCCTACGTGCCGGCAATCGCGCTGGTGTTGATCATTGCCTGGGTCGCATTGCGCAGCCAAACCAGAACCGCGTGGTGGCTGGCTGCCTCGACGCTGGTCGCCGTGCTGTCAGGGTTGATGATGGTCAACTTTCGCATGCCAACAACTCCCGGCACCGGCATGTTGCAGATCGGCGTCGGCTTTCCACCTGACCTGGCGCGGTGGCCTCAATTCGTGCTGCCGTTGGCGGTGACGTTGGCGTTCGCCTGCCACGCGATGATGAAACGACGCCGGGAAGAGGCGCACCTTTCGGTGTGAACCGACACCGTCTCTCGCACAGTACCTGTCCACGGCTTACAGCCGTGATCGGCTACCATTCGGCTGGGCGGTAACAGAACATCAAAAACCCCGATTCGAGCAATGCTCGAATCGGGGTTTTGCAATTCACGGTTACGGCAGCGATGTGATATTACATCATCATTACATCGCGCCGACTTTGGCAACCAGATCGACGGTGCGGCAGCTATAACCCCACTCGTTGTCGTACCAGCTGACAACCTTGACCATCCTGGTGCCGAGCACCTGGGTAAAGTCAGCGGCGAAGATCGAGCTGTGCGGATCACCAATCACGTCCGACGATACGATCGGATCGACGGCGTAGTAGAGGATGCCTTTCATCGGGCCTTCGGCGGCCGCTTTGATCGCACCATTGACGGAATCCTTGTCCGCGTCTTTGGCCAAGTTCACGGTCAAGTCGACGACACTTCCCGTCGGTACCGGAACACGCATCGCGATTCCGGTCAGCTTGCCTTTAAGCTCGGGAATCACCAACCCGACGGCTTTCGCCGCACCGGTGCTGGTCGGGATGATGTTCAAGGCAGCGGCACGAGCGCGATAGAGATCGCTGTGGGGCTGGTCCTGGATTCGTTGATCGTTCGTATAGCCGTGCACCGTGGTCATCAAACCAGCTTCGATGCCAAACGTGTCGTTCAACACTTTGGCGACCGGTGCCAGGCAGTTGGTGGTGCAGCTGGCATTGGAGATGCACTTCATGTCGGCTGTCAGTTTGTCGTCGTTGACACCTTGCACGACCGTCAGGTCGGCGCCGTCCTTGGCCGGGGCGCTCAAGATCACTTTCTTGGCACCGGCAGCCAGGTGCGTGTCGTAACCGACCTTGTCGGCGGTTGCACGCGACGTGAAGATACCGGTGCTTTCGATCACCACGTCAACCTTGTTCTCGCTCCACGGGAGATCGGCCGGACTGCGCTCGGCCAGTGCAAGGACTTTCTTGCCATCGACGGTCAGATACTGGTCGTCATACTCGACCGTACCGGGGTAACGCCCGTGAATACTGTCATATTTCAACAGCGTGGCCAAGGTGCGATTATCGGTCAGGTCGTTGACCGCAATCACCTCGAACTCGTCCGATCGGGCCATCAAATTACGAAACGTCAGGCGACCGATACGGCCAAAACCATTGATTGCTACACGGATTGCCACGGTGTTCCTCCTTCTAGAAATAGACGCCAAACGAGGCGTCACGACAGATGATTTTCAGGAGCGGGTTTGATGACGCGCGCCGCGTCACTCCCTCCTGGTAGACTTCGCCGGGGGGTTGCGTTTTGTGATCGCAAAGAGCCGGAAATTATACTGGTCGTCTGTCGGATCAGCAACCGGGCGATTGCGCGTGGCCTAGGGCCAAACAGGCCTAGCCGCACCAGGGGCAAGGTGGTTCGAGACGACCACGCCAACTAGCGGAACTTAATCAGCCCGTGCAGAGGACTAAGGGCTACTCGGTTCCCGGCGCAAAAAAAGGCACGTCCAAAAGGACGCGCCGCAAAGTGGTATAGAACTCAATTTCGAGCAACGAGATTAGGCTTTGTCTCAAAACGTCCTTTCACGCAGCCAAGTGACACGTTTTCCCGGCGGTTACGCGGAGTAGCCGCCGGCAATTCCGAGTTTTGAGACGAAGCCTAGGATCAGGAGACGTCTTTCCCCGAAAACGGAAACTCTCCGGTCGTTCCCTCAAGATCGAATTCCGCTTCGCCTTTGATCGCCGTTTCATTGCTGTCGACCGTACCGCGAAACACCACCTTCACGGTCTGGCCTTCCTTGGTTTCGACAACGATCGTCATTTCAACGCGTTGACCGTCGACGGTGATTTTCGCAGCTGGTAACTCGTAGCTTTCGTCGCTGTACCACGCATGAAACTTGTCGTCTTGTTCCACCACGTAGACCGTTGGTGAATGCGACTCGTTGTCCGGTGTTACGAACTCCAGTTTCCATTTTCTCATCTCGGCAACAGCCGATACATCAATCTGCTGTCCCGTGAAGTCGAACTCGCCGGTATCGCCGTCTTCGCTCTGGTAGCGAATTGTCCCAGCGCATTTCTTGTCACTTGCCATCTTGCCAACGACCGTTACCGTGACGCCCGGTTCGTCTTTCGGCTTGAGCGTCCCGGTCAAGGCATCGCCCTTGAGTTGGACGTTCTTGAACGCTTCAAGTCCACTCTTGCCGACATACCATGCACAATACTTCTCGTGCTGGTGGCCGATCAGTACTATCGGTTCAGCCTCTTCGCCCGTGGGAAGCATCATCTTCAGCTTCCAGACGCCACACGCTTGCTTATCGATATCGTTCGGCGCCGCTTTGCTTGTCGCCAAGGGCAACAGGAAAACGGACATCGCAACTGACGCTACCCAAAACTTCATCGAGACTTCTCCTGGAGAAAACGAAAATCGGTCGGCAACTCGCGCCGAGTTGCTCCATTACGCTTACGATTGACGGCACGCGCTGCCTGAAGGTTACCCGCGTGGCGTAAGCCGAACGTCGAACTCCTCTGTAGGAGCGTTAACAAGACGCATCGGTAGGCACCGCCAATAACAAGCAAATCAACAGGGCCCGCCAAGTTATGTGACCGCCCTCTTAGTCCGAATCTTTGTCGTCGGCTTTCTTCGCAGCGTTCTCGGCATCCTTCTTCTCGGGTTCAGCCGATTTCTTGTCGCGCGCTGACCGGCGGCGCGTTTTGCTGTGTTTTTCGACACCGTCGAGTACCTTGGCGGCGACCACGGAGAGCTCTTGGCCTTCCGCTTGACCTTTGCGACCTTGCGGGTAACGTGCCGTAATCTCGACTTTGTCGCCGGGACGCACCCACTGCAGATCATGCAACTGGACCGCAATCTCCGCTTCGGGTGCCAGTTCCAACAGCACCGAGATCTTTCCGGCAGCGACGCGCAGCTTGCCGTCCCTGTTGTCGACCAATCGACCGATGACCAAGCAGGGCACGCCTTGTGGCTGGCCGCGTGCCTGCTTTTTCTTGGCCTCACGACCGCGTCGCGCGAATAGATCTTGCCGTTGGTCGGTATTTCGTTCCGGGAACAAGCCCACTCCAACGTCGGCTCGGAAGGGTGCTACGGTCAACTCAGAAACCGGTTCCTTGATAACAATCTTTCGCTTGCGTCTTTCCAGTACAATCTTCGCATTGAATTGCACCGGCATTCCACGCTGCAGCCATTTGCGCGTGGCCGTCGCCTCGAACACAACTTGTTCGGGCTTACGGGGAACCGAGATCAGCCACTCTTCACCACCGGCGACGGCAACATGCAAGGCACCAAGTCGCCAACCTTTGACCGTGCCACTGGCACGCAGTGTGGCGGGGGGCACAGGCGTCACTTTTTTCTCATCATGCGCATTGGCACTCCCTGTCGGCAAGACCAGGATCGCCGCCAACAGCATCATAAACAGCGTTTGAGCAACTCGCATCGATAGCAGCTCCACGTAAGAGAAACTCCAATAATTGACTCGCCAGCGGCCCATCCACACCAAGCCGCTTACCACCACCTGCGCAGTTCAGGATACCGCCATCGCCACCAGGCGTCCACGAATATCACGCATTTTCCTGCCGCGCAGGCTCGCGCCGAGACGGCACCGGCCCTCCCATCAAAGGGCCTGGCAGCCCCTGAGCGGTCACCAACAGGTTGTCTCATCTCCTTCTGACAGTAACAATGCTGGAGAATGTCCCCATCTCGAACTCTGTTTTTCTGCGAGTGAACCCCATGGCCGGCAAGAGCCAGCGAATGACCGTCCCGCGATTCGTCTCCTTGAAGAACGCGTCCCCGAAGAACGCGTCCCCGAAGAACACAGGACGCAAGATCAGCATGTTGACCGCCTATGACTTTCCCATGGCGCAATTGGTGGACGAGGCGGGTGTGGACGCCGTGCTGGTGGGTGACAGCTTGTCGATGGTCGTCCAGGGGCACGAAAACACGTTGCACGTGACGCTCGACCAGATCATCTACCATGCGGAAATCGTCAGCCGAGCGGTACGACGAGCCCTGGTTGTGGTTGACATGCCGTTTCCGACATTTCAGGTTTCGCAGTCGACCGCGATTGCCAACGCGGCACGCATTTTGCAAGAGTCGGGGTGTCAGGCGGTGAAGCTGGAAGGGACAACCGAGCAAGGCGCAACCATCGCCGCGTTGGTGGGCGCCGGAATCCCCGTCATGGGGCACGTCGGCCTAAGACCGCAGACGGTGCACCAAATGGGTGGATACAAGATGCAACGCGACGCCGGCACGCTGCTAGCCGACGCCCAAGCTGCACAAGATGCCGGTGCCTTCGCGATCGTACTAGAGTGCATTCCACCCGAGATCGCCGCGACGATCACCACGCGTCTGCACATCCCGACCATTGGAATCGGCGCAGGCAATCAATGCGATGGGCAGGTGCTGGTACTGCACGACCTGCTGGGGATGACCAGTGGTTACGTGCCGCGCTTCGTACGGCAGTACGCTGACGTGAAGCAAGTGGTGACCGACGCCGTCCGGCAATACTGCCACGACGTGGCGGATGGCTCATTTCCCGGCCCCGACCAGACGTTGTCCTAGCTGGACAGCGCGCGTGAGCCGCCCAACGGTAACCGCGTAATGACGAATGACGAAACACCCAATGACCAGAAAATGCCGAAGTCCGAATTGCCACAGATGACTTGGGCACAATTCTGATCACGAAGTCTATTTCACGTTGTTTGTGCCATGAGCCGCAGCCAAACGTGAGCGATCCGTCAACGGCAACAAGACCACGCGATAACATGATCGCAATCGAGCGCGGTCGCATTGGTGACGAGAGGCAACGGCATGAATCGCTTGGCGCAGGAATCGAGTCCCTATCTACTGCAACACCAAGACAATCCCGTCGACTGGTATCCATGGTGTCAGGAGGCATTGCAGCGAGCGCAAGCTGAGGACAAGCCAGTTTTTCTATCGATCGGCTATTCAGCCTGTCATTGGTGTCATGTGATGGCGCACGAGAGTTTCGAGGACGCGTCGATTGCCGCGATGTTGAACGCGAATTTCGTCTGCATCAAGGTTGACCGTGAGGAGCGGCCGGACTTGGATCACGTTTACATGCAGGCGGTGCAGATGATCTCGGGCCATGGTGGCTGGCCGTTGAGCATGTTCCTGACGCCCGACCTGCAGCCGTTTTACGGCGGCACCTACTGGCCTCCCAGCGCGAAAATGGGGATGCCAGGCTTTGACGATGTCCTTAACGCAGTCACCGACGCGTGGAACCACCGCCGGAAACAGACCACCGAGCAAGCGGCCAAGTTGACAGCAGCGGTCCGCGGCGCGCAGCACGATTCAGAGACATCTGGCGACGTTTCGCTCGACCTGTTGGCGAATGCGGCGAAGCGTCTGGACACCGCGTTCGATCCGGTCCATGGCGGGTTTGGTCGAGCGCCCAAGTTCCCGCGTCCCATCGAACTGCAGCTCCTGTTACGTATCTGGCAACGTGATCGGGACCCGGCCGTATTGCGAATGGTCTGCCTGACACTCGACAAAATGGCTGCTGGCGGCATGTACGACCACTTGGGCGGCGGCTTTGCCCGTTACTCGGTCGACGACGTCTGGCTGGTGCCTCACTTTGAAAAAATGCTGTACGACAACGCACTGCTCGCCGACGCCTACCTGGATGCTTATCAGGCCACGGGGCGAATGGAGTACGCGCGGATTGCCACCGAAACGCTCGACTATGTTCTTCGCGACATGATCGACCCGCAACACGGTTTCCATAGCTCCGAGGACGCCGACAGTGAAGGCGGAGAAGGCAAGTATTATGTATGGACGGTCGATGAAATTATCGCCGTGCTTGGCGAGGCATCAGGAAATCGGTTTTGCGAAGCGTACGGCGTGACGCGGCAAGGCAATTTCGAGGGGAAGAGCATCCTGCATCTACCCCAGCCAACCGCGCAATTGGCGGAAACGTGGGAGATGACACCCGAGCAACTTGCCGACTTGCTGTGTGACGCGCGGCGTCAGCTGCTTGAGGACCGTGAACAGCGCGTACGCCCCGGCAAGGACGACAAGGTGCTTGTCAGTTGGAACGCGCTGGCCATCCAAACCATGGCCCGTGCCGCTGGTGTGCTGCAACGTCCCGATTATCTGGCCGCCGCTCAGCGCGCCGCCCAATTCCTCGTAACGACGTTGCGTCGTGAGGATGGCCGGCTGCTGCATTGCTGGCGCGCCGGCCAAGCAAAACTAGACGCATACCTTGACGACTATGCCTACCTGGCCAACGCCCTGGTGACAGTGTACGAAGCCGACTTCGACGAACAGTGGATCGATCATGCCGCAACGCTATGTTCGGCGATGCTGCAACACTTCCAAGACGACCAGCATGGCGGGTTCTTCTATACGGCCGACGACCACGAGGAATTGGTGACGCGCACCAAGCAATGGCACGATGGCAGCGTCCCCAGTAGCAACGCGATGGCCGCCACCGCCTTGCTGCGCATGGGCAAACTGACCGGTAACACCGACTGGATCGACAGCGCCACCAGGACACTGCAAGCAGCCGTCCCCACGATGCAAGCTGCTCCAGAAGCAACCGGCCAGATGCTGATCGCGGCAGGCCTGCTGCTGGGGCCGACCTGCGAACTGGCACTGGTCCACGTCGCCAACACGAACGGCACCAAACCGAAAGGCGCCGACGACACGCCTGCCAACGTGGACGCGGCCAATGATGCCGACGATTGCGACGCGGCCGCCGTGCTGAAAATGTTGCACGAGGTCTTCATGCCACGCCGCGTGCTGGCAAGTCGCAACGCCACAATGACCGACCAGCACCGCTTGCTGCTGAACCCGCTTTTCGCCGGCAAGGAGGCGGTGGATGGGCGACCAACGCTATTCGTCTGCGAAGGGTTCCGTTGCCAGGCACCGATCGTTGGGAACCAGGATATCGCCGATTGGATCGCCGCGTGGCGCAGGCCCAGCGTGGGCTGACCAGAAAGCCGAATACTGGACAGACTCGGGCCACTAGCTGGACAGCGTCACTTAGCCGCCCAACGGCCGCCAATCAATAACGAATGACGATATCCCCAAGGACCAAGGAAAGGCGAAATCCGAAGCACGAATGCCGTTTGCGATACGACCACTGCACAGGCCATCCGATGGAAAAGCCCACGACATTCGTCAGTCGAGTCGCTAGTCACTGGGCATCGGTCATCCGCCATTTTGACTGCGAGGCTGGCATCGCACTTCTTTTTTGCCCGTCATTTTCTTTGCCCTCCAACGAGAACCGTCAGAGCGGTATCCATGAGCGTGAGGGCAGCAAAGGCAAAAAAGGTGAGGGGCAAAGAAGAGCGTTGGGTGGATAACGTTGCGACGAGGCAACGGTCCACCCCTGCTCGAACACAGCACACGTCAATCTGGAACAAAAAGCGTCGTGTCGACCACTAGAAAAACGGGCAGACAAACGGTCTTTTTAGCAGCCCACGTCTCACCCTTCTTTGACGGCGGTGATGATGTCGAGAATCATCTGCTGGCCGTCGCCAAAAAGCATCAGCGTATTGTCGGCCGCGAACAGCGGATTGGGGATCCCGGCAAATCCGGGGCTCAAGCTACGTTTAATGACGATCACCGTACGCGCCTTGTCGACATCGATGATCGGCATCCCCGCGATCGGGCTCTGCGGATCGGTCCGGGCAACCGGGTTCACCACATCGTTCGCCCCGATGACAATCGCGACGTCGACCGTATCGAAGGTCGGATTGATCTCGTCCATCTCCTTGAGTTGCTCGTACGGCACATCTGCCTCAGCCAGTAGCACGTTCATGTGCCCCGGCATGCGCCCCGCCACGGGATGGATCGCATATTCGCAGATGACTTCTTTTTCTTCGAGCAGTTTGGCCAGGTTGCGAACGGCATGCTGTGCCTGGGCAACGGCCATACCGTAACCGGGAACGAAAACGACGCGTTGAGCGCCGTCCAAGATCATGGCAACATCTTCGGGGCTTGTGCTCCGCACCGTCTTATAGATCTCGTCCACATCGGCCGACGACGAACCGCCCCCCATGACACCGAACAGTACGTTGAACAAGGAGCGATTCATGGCCTTGCACATGATACTGGTCAGGATGATCCCAGAGGCACCGACAAGCGAACCGGCGATGATCAACACGTAGTTATTGATCACAAATCCGGTTGCGGCCGCGGCAAGGCCGGAGTAGGAATTGAGCAACGCGATGACGACCGGCATATCGGCGCCACCGATCGAATTGACCAGCAGAAACCCGAGCGCCAGCGCAACCAGCACCAAGGGGATGTAAACCCACCCGTAACCGGCCGTCACTAGAGCGGCGAGCAGCAACAGGAGCACGGTCACACCCGCGTTAATCGCTTGCTGGTTCGGAATCGGAATGGGCTTCTTGAAGAACTGCAATTCCTGCAATTTGCCAAACGCCACCAGGCTACCGGAAAACGTCACGGCGCCAATCAATCCGGATGCGGCCGTGGCCAGCAGCGAATCGGTCGGCATTTTGGTGTCCAGCACCATCGCGCCACCAGCGACGAAGACCGACGCCAGTCCACCGAAGCCATTGAACAGGGCGACCAGCTGGGGCATGTCCGTCATCTGTATCCGGTAGGCCAACACGGCACCGATCGCGGTACCGATGATCACACCGATCGCGATATACCCGTAGCTGTATTGTGATTCCAAGACGACCGCGACCAATGCCGCGAGAATCGCCAAGGCCATACCTGCGGCCCCCAACAAGTTGCCGCGCACGGCGGTACGCGGGTGCGTTATGTTCTTCAAGCCGACGATGAACAAGACGGCCGCGACCAGGTAGACCAGTTTGACAATCGATTGCGTATCCACGACCAGCACCTTTTTCCTGCTGTCAGATCAACGTTTTTTGAACATCGCCAACATGCGATGCGTCACGAGAAAGCCACCCACGACATTAATGGCTGCCAGGATCACGGCAATGAAGCCTAAGAACGAAGCAAATCCCCAGCCGTGGCCCGCCACGAGGATGGCTCCGACGATGGTAATACCGCTGATCGCATTCGATCCGGACATCAAGGGAGTGTGGAGCGTGGGAGGGACTTTCGTGATCACTTCAAAGCCGACGAAGATTGCCAGCAAAAAGATGGTCAGGCTGGCGATCAACATGTCTTTGCGAGTGAAATGCGACTCGGCCGACGGAGCCTCGCCATCATCGACCGCGACCGCATCGTCGGCCGCTGCGGATTGGGTGGCATCCGACGGTGAGGAAGGCTCATTGCCATCAACCTTGGCGCTCTCAGCCTTGGGGGCATCCGCATTCTTGGTCGTTGCCGCGCCCGTTTTGCCTGCCTTATCACGCTGTCCGAAAGCAACCTGCGGCACCCATGGCATGGCCGCGATTACGAGCAGCACGATCCAAACAGCATGGCAACGAACTCCCAACCCGCAACACGTCCCAGAGGTTTTGCGCTGGACGGGGCAGGGACGCCGTCGGTATCCCTTGCCAGATGTTGTTAACAGGAACCGGCCGATCATTTCGCGTCCTCCTCTTCGCTGGCGGAACTGTCACTCGTCGCACTGTCATTCGCCGAAGATTCTTCGTCGGACGCTTCGGTCGCTGGCTTTTCGAGTGGCGGCAAGTCCAATAGATCTCGCAGCCGTTGGTTGGTCACTTCACCTTGGTGGCAGACCAGCGTGTCGCGCACAATCTCGTCTTCCAGGTTCAGCTCCAACTTGCCGTCGCTGACCATATTCAACAGGAATTTGGTCACGTTATTCGAGAACATTTGGCTGGCATGATAGGGAATATCAGACGGCAGGTTGGTCGGACCATGGATCACCACACCATGCTCTTCGACGCGTTGATCGGCCTGGCTCAGTTCACAATTCCCACCCCGCTCGGCCGCCAAGTCGATAATCACACTTCCCGGCGCCATGCCTTCGACCGCCGCAGCCGTGATCAGGCGGGGTGACGGCTTGCCTGGAATCGCCGCCGTCGTAATGACGACGTCGCTTTCGGCAACCACCTTCTTCATCAGTTCACGCTGCTTGTCGTAAAATTCGTCGCCCAACGCCTTGGCATAGCCACCTTGATCTTCCGACTCGCCGGCCTCCAGTTCCAGCTGGACGAATTTGCCACCCAGGCTCTCGACCTGTTCGCGTGTCGCCGGCCGCACATCATAGGCATGCACAATGGCGCCCAGTCGGCGCGCGGTTGCGATCGCCTGAAGGCCAGCCACACCGGCACCGATCACAAAGGCCCTGGCCGCCTTAAGCGTCCCGGCAGCGGTCATGAGCATGGGAAACATCTTGGGCAGGTCGGTCGCGGCCAACAGGACGGCGCGGTAGCCAGCGATCGTGGCTTGCGACGACAAAACGTCCATCGACTGTGCCCGTGTAATGCGTGGGATCATTTCGAGCGCGAAAACGCCGGCCCCCGTCTTGGCCATTTCAGCAATGGCTTCAGGTGCGCCCAGCGGATCACAGGTGCCGACCACAACAGAGCGGTCG
Source organism: Planctomycetota bacterium (assembly GCA_024277285.1). The sequence continues at coordinate 1,363 of JAJRVM010000349.1, read as the reverse complement.
TTCAGGTGCTGCAAATCGTCGCGTCCCGCATCGCGATTTGCGCCGAACGTACGCACTTGCAACAGGATGTCGCACGCGAATAGCTCGTTACGATCACTCGTAATCTTGGCCCCGCTGTCGACATACCGCTGGTCCGGAATCCCCGCGTTTACGCCAGCTCCCTGCTGAACCAACACTTCGGCTCCGGCCTTGGCAAGATGGTGAATGTTGGGCGGAATTAACGCCACACGCCGTTCGCCAGGGTAAGTCTCTTTGAAAACTGCAACCTTCATGGACTCTGGTACCTTCATGAAAGCAAAAGTCGCCGGCCACCCCCCCAAAAAGACGGTTTGGCCTATCGAGTCGCCGCAAATCGTTAGCGTGGTTTATAACGGAAAAAAAACCGTTGCACAGGGTGGAACCGACAGGTTTATGGTTCACCCCCCCCACACGACGGACATGGGCGAGTGTCGGTCCGCGTGGGCAATGCAACCTGGCGCGCGACGCGAATGGTCCCGCCTATCCACCGCAACGGGGGGGCAGGACGGCACGACCGGCGAGCGGTGCTTGGGCGAAATTGGGCAGAAGCGGCCGAGCGACCCTTGTGGAAGCCGAACGAAAACGCTAGAATCGCACGTTTTGGCACTAAAATTGGGGCCACTGTAGTTGTAGTGGTGGTTTCACTTGTGGAGGATTCCAACGTTGGCTGGCACAAAGACGTATATGGCCAAACCGGGTGTGGTCAAGCAGAACTGGTGGCTGGTGGACGCCGAAGACAAAGTCTTGGGTCGTTTGGCATCCGATATCGCCGTGATTCTGATGGGTAAGCATCGCCCTACCTACACGCCTCATATCGACACGGGTGACTATGTCATCGTGACGAATGTCGAGAAGGTCACGTTGACCTGTAACAAATGGGCGCAGAATAAATACACTTGGTACACTGGATATACCGGCCTGCGTTCGGAAACTGCCGAGCGGCGGCGTGATAAGAAGCCGGAAATGTTGCTGCGGGAAGCGGTTCGCCGCATGCTGCCCAAAAACAAGCTGGCCTCCAAGATGTTGTCCAAACTGAAGATTTATGTGGGCACTGAGCACGAGCATCAGGCCCAACAGCCCAAACAGGTCGAATTGGGTGTGAGTAAGATGCTCGACCTTAGAACAGCTGAAGAAAAGAAAGCGGACAATACTGCGGCGACTAACTAGAAGGTTTCCGAGTCTTCTCGCACTGCCACGGAAAGATCGTTTTCTCTGGTTCGTCGCGGTGAACCGCTCGTGCACAGCCTTCACGTTTTCGGGCGACGGCAATTTCATTGGTCGGCCGACAATCACCGCCCAATAGACACCGCCCAATAGACACCGCCCAATAGACACCGCCCAATAG